>JAFYAH010000025.1 GCA_017540825.1 Candidatus Methanomethylophilaceae archaeon
CCCGTAGATGACGGGTCCGATAGGAGCCGGATGTAAGCGCCGAGGTCCGCCGAGGCGTTCAGTCCGGGCTCACTAAAGTCCTTAGCGCCGCTGGGGTGTGGTCTAGCCGTCATACAGGTTCCGCATGTCAACACTCATCCTCGAATCGTTCTTTTTATCCGTATTTTCCATTGGATTATCCGTCCTTGATTTTTGGAATAGACTAGGTAGAATCTGTTTTATAGTATCATTAAATCGCAGTTCTATGGCAATCGTGAGGTTAGACGATCTGGATGATCCGCGGGATTCCAACATCTTTCTTCTGAAAGGTGACAGGAACGTCCTAGTGGACACCGGATTGGGGTTCTACCCGGATGCGCTGGAAAGGAAGGTCGCATCCGCCCTGGGAGGATCCAGCCTGGACATGGTCGTCCTCACCCATTGCCACGTGGACCACGTCGGCGGCCTCAGGTTTCTTATGGACAGGTTCGGATGCAAAGCGTTCGCCCACGAAGCGGATGCAGTGCACCTGAGGAACTGCGATTCCGAGTACACTCTCGACAGGTATTTCGGAGTCGACCTCGGACCTCTGGACGTCGGCAATCTCGAAGGCGGTAGCATCATAGATATCGGCGCCCACAGGCTCGAGGCCATTCATACGCCGGGGCATACCGAAGGCTGCATATGCCTCTACGATCACGTTACCAAGTCCCTCTTCTCGGGGGACACAGTGTTTTTCGACGGCTACGGCCGGACGGATTTTCCCGGGGGATCGATCGAGAAGACTATCGGTTCCCTCAGAGCCCTCAGCAAGCTGGACGTTCTTGGCATCTATCCGGGCCACGGATGCTCCAGCCCGGACAGGGGACACGAGAGCATAGTCAACGCTTTATGTAGTGCAGGTGTGGACATTGAAGATTATTAAGTGCGATCTTACAAGCGGCTTCGGGGTGAAGTGCGACGAAGCCGTTCTGGCTGCCGCTGAGGACATCGCCTCCGGCAGGCTGATAGTGTATCCTACCGAGACCGTCTACGGGATCGGGGCCGACATCTACAACGAGTCGGCCATAAAGAACCTCTATGTGGCCAAGAGGAGGCCCTTCGACATGCCGCTTTCCGTGGCGGTGTCAGACAAGGCAATGCTCGAGCGCGTGGCGGTCCTCAACGAGAACGCCGACAAGCTCATCAAGGCGTTCCTTCCCGGGCCCCTGACCATAATAATCAAGAAGCAGCCCGACGTCCCGGACATAGTCACGTCCTCGTCCCAGAAGGTCGGCATCCGCATCCCTGACAACAGGTTCGCTCTGGAGCTGATCAGGCGCACCGGGCCTATAGTAGCGACTTCCGCCAACCTCCACTCACATCCCGACTCGGTGGACGTCAATTCTGCCGTTTCGGACCTTGGCGACGCGATAGACACCTACATAGACGCCGGCAGATGCAATCTGGGCATGCCGTCGACCATAGTCTGGCTGGCGGACCGCGACGTCGAGATCGTGCGCCAGGGGGCCATACCCGAGAAGAAGATAATGGAGGCATTGGAATGCTGACAGAGGAGCAGTTGGATAAGCTCCGCACCGCCGGAAAGGTGTCCGGAGCCGCGAGGGAGCTGGGATTGTCGATGGTGAAGGAAGGCGTGAAGCTGTACGACGTCGCCCAGGAGGTCGAGGGGTACATACGCGAGCACGGATGCGGCCTGGCCTTCCCGTGCAACATCAGCATAAACGAGGTCGCGGCGCACTACACCCCGAGCTGCACCGACAATCGCGTGTTCGAGCTCGGCGACGTGGTAAAGGTCGACTGCGGGGCGGAGCTGGACGGATACGTCGGAGACACCGCAGGGACGGTGGAGGTGGGGACCAACGCGTACAGGCCGCTCGTTGAGATATCCAAGACCGCGAGGAACGCCGTCGCGGAGTTCATCGGGGACGGGGTGCCTCTCAAAGAGATAGGCAAGGCCGTCGAGATGACCATGAAGAACGCAGGCTTCACCCCTATCACGAACCTCTGCGGGCATCAGATCGAGCCCTACAACCTGCATGCCGGGCTGTCCGTCCCGAGCTACGACAACGGGTCGGACGTGAAGATCGCCGCAGGTATGGTCGTCGCCATCGAGCCCTTCGCCACCAACGGCGCTGGGGAGGTCAGGAACGGCAAGCCGGGCAACATCGTCCGCATCGCGAGGGAGAGGAAGATCGCCGATCCGAAGGCCGCGGAGTTCCTGGAGTACGTGAAGGGGGAGTTCAAGACCTTCCCGTTCTGCGCCAGGAGCTGCGACTTCCCGGACGCCGAGAAGCATGTGAGGAACCTAGTCCGCCACGGGGTCCTTTCCAGCTATGCGGAGCTGGTTGAAGCCAAGGGCGGAATCGTCTCCCAGCACGAGTACACCTTCTACATCTACGGCAGCCGCGGGGAGGTCACGACGCTTCCATAAGGGTTATCTATCAAATCCTTTCTACCCGAAACTGCGCCGGAGTTGCCAAGCCTGGTCAAAGGCGATGGACTCAAGATCCATTCTCGTAGGAGTTCGCCGGTTCGAATCCGGCCTCCGGCACTTTTTCGGCCCGTGCGAGGTTATATTAATAATGACCTCTTCCGCCGCCTTGCGTAAACTCAGGAACTGCCTCTCTCCCAAGGAAAGGCAACAACTGAGAGCCTCTTCCTGAGGAAACAGGGGCTTGAGCACTCCCTTCGGGGATCATTTACGGAGGTTGCTTAATGGCAAAAGGAAAGAAAGAACAGAAGACGGAGGACGAGAACTTCAACTTCATCGTCCGTATCGTCAACTCCGACATCGACGGCCAGAAGAGGACCGTCATCGGGCTGCAGAGCATCAAAGGCGTCGGCAAGAGGGTCGCTCAGATCGTCGCCAAGAAAGCCAACGTGGACCCCTCCATGAAGATGGGTTCCCTCCCTGACGAGAAGGTCAAGGAGATCGAGTCGCTCGTCAAATCCTACGTCGAGTACGCTCCCAACTGGGCCATCAACAGGCAGATGGACTACGAGTCCGGAGCCGACATGCACCTGTTCGGGAACGACCTGGACATCATCCAGAAGGACGACATCAACAGGATGAAGATGATCCGCTGCTACCGCGGCATCAGGCACGAAGGACGCCACAAGGTCAGAGGCCAGAGGACCCGCTCCAACGGCAGGCACGGGCTCACGATGGGAGTCCAGAAGAAGTCCTGAGGTGATTCGAATGGGAGATCCTAAATTCTCAAGAAAGACATACGACACGCCCTCCCACCCCTGGCAGGGCGAGAGGATCAAGGCCGAGGTCGAGGTCGTCCGCGCCTTCGGGCTCAAGAACAAGACCGAGGTCTGGAAGGCGCAGACCATACTCAGGAACCTCAGGAAGCAGTCCAGGGACCTGCAGGCCCGCCTCAGGCTCGGGGACGCGCAGGCCAAGATCGAGGCCGACGCCCTTCTCGCCAAGTGCGGCCGCCTCGGATACCTCACCGTCGGGGCCGACCTGAACGACATCCTCACCCTCAAGAACGAGGACGTCCTGTCACGCCGTCTCCAGACCATCGTCTACGAGAAAGGCTACGCCAGCACCATAAAGCAGGCCAGGCAGATGGTCACCCACGGCCACATATTCATGAACGGCCACAGGGTCACCGTCCCCGGATACATCGTGTCCAGGGTCGAAGAGTCCACCATCGAGTTCAACCCCGCTTCCCCCTTCACCGACGAGATGCACCCCATGAGGGTCTCCTCGGAGCAGGCGGCCGCCAACGCCGCCGTCAGGGCGAAGGCCGAGGCCGACAAGGCCGCCGCGGACGCTGCCGCTGCAAGGGCGGACGCCGCAGAGGCGGGAATCACAGCAGAGGACGGTGTTAACTGATGACATCCAAATGGGGAATCGCCAACATCTACGCCAGCTACAACAACGTCATGATAACCCTCACCGACATCACCGGCGCCGAGACCATCACCAAGGCCACCGGCGGCATGGTCGTCAAGCAGGCCAAGGACGAGTCCTCTCCCTATGCGGCCCAGAAGGCAGCCGAGAAGGTCGCCGAGGTCGCCAAGGAGAAGGAGTTCGTCGGGATCCACGTGAGGGTCCGCGCGCCCGGAGGAAACAAGTCAGCCTCTCCCGGGCCCGGCGCCCAGGCCGCCATCCGTGCCCTCACCAGGGCCGGGCTCAAGATCGGCCGCATCGAGGACGTCACACCTATACCGCACGACGGTACCAAGAAGAAGGGCGGACGCAGAGGACGCAGGGTCTGAGGAGGCGTCCTCATGGACATTGAGATAATCGAAATGGCCGAGAGGAAGATGAAGTTCCTTCTGAGGAACTCCTCTCCGGCCATGGCGAACGCCCTCAGGAGGACCCTCCTGTCCGACCTGCCCAAGATGGCCATCCACAAGGTCGAGTTCCATCTGGGGCCCCTTACCGACGACACCGGCAAGGAGTACGAGAGCGCGACGCCCCTGTTCGACGAGATCATAGCCCATAGGCTCGGGATGGTCCCAGTCCCCACCGACCGTGACCTGTTCGTCCCCCAGGACGAATGCGTGTGCGGAGGGGAGGGATGCCCGAACTGCACCATAGAGTACTTCCTGAACAAGTCCGGGCCATGCACCGTCTATTCCGGGGATCTCCTCCCCATGACGGACCCCAGCCACAGGGAGGCGTTCAAGGTCAAGGACGAGTTCATACCGATAGTCGAGCTCGTGAACGGCCAGGGGATCAACGTCATCGCCACCGCCGTCATGGGAACGGCCAAGAAGCACGTCAAATGGCAGGTCTGCAACGGGGTGGGGTACAAGTACCTCCCCAGGATAGCCATAGACCCCAAGGCCGCCTCGAGGGACGACGTCCTGGAATGCAAGGACCTGTGCCCGAGGAAGGTCTTCGACATAGAGGGCGGCAGGCTTGTCGTCGTAGACGAGCACGAATGCAGCCTCTGCAGGACCTGCGTCGAGCACCTGAGGGACGGGAAGGGCATCTCGGTCGAAGGGGACGACACGTGCTTCCTCTTCAAGTTCGAGACCGACGGCTCCTACACCGCCAAGGAAGCCCTGGACGAGGCCGTCAGGATCCTCAGGGACGAGGCGAACGAGTTCGTCGACCAGATCGAGAACATCGGCCCGGAGTCGGACCTCCTGCCTCCGGAGCCTGAGCCCGAGCCCCCCGAAGAGCCCGAGTACCAGTCCGAATATTGAAACCCGCCGATCCTGGCCTTCCGGGGCCAGGGTCCCATTCCATGCGTCCATGCGTTCGCAGCGGATCGCAAACTCCTGCCATCCCTTATATCGTGCCACGGGTTCTATTTTCCATGAACCCAAACGGCATATTCTACAGGACGGGCAGCATCTCCCGCCGGGTCGTCATCCCGTACGCCGAGCTGGACGTCCTCGAGAGGAAGCATGCGATGAAGGCGCTGATGGTCGTCCGCGAGAAAGGCAGCATGAACAAGACCGAGCTCGTGGAGTCCATAGCGTCAGGGGCCAGCTCGGTCAGCACCCGCATAGAAGAGCTGTCCGAGGCGGGGCTGTTCCGCATAGAGGAGGAGAGCGTGCGCCCGTTCCGCAAGCTGGTGTCGCTGACCGAAAGGGGGGCGGAGGTGGCGGAGCTGACCGCCAGGATACACGAGTCCCTCTCCTCGCAGCCCCGAAGGCCGGCTCAGAAGAAGTCGGAAAGCTTGCACTTCCTGACCTTGTCGTTGTTGAACACGGAGTCCATGCTCATCTCCAGTATGTCGATCCTCTCGCGGGTGTACGTGTCCAGCTCGTACTTCTCGCCGATGGTCTTCGACACCTCCAGGTACTTCTTCACGCTGGCCTCGTGAACGGTCAGCGTGAGGTTGTTCCCGCAGGACGTGCACTTCCCCGTAAGGGGTATCCTGCGGTACTTCTCGCCGCATTTGGTGCATCTGACGGTCTGGGTGGAGAACGACCTGAGGTTCCCGATCATGTCCGGGAGGAAGTGCTTGTTCAGCACCCTCCTGGCCACGTCCACCTCGTCCACGGCGCGGATCTTCTTCCCCAGGGACAGCTGGGCGTCCATCTTGTCCATCATGGTCTCCAGCGTCGTGTACGCGGAGTATTTCGGCCCGTAGGAGATGTCGGCGGTGTCGTGGGTGAAGCCCATGTGCTCGTACTGGTCCGGCGTCCCAATCCTTCCGGCGATGAGGTCCATGATCTTCTCGATCTCCTTGGGGTCCTTCATCTCCATCGCGGCGCGGTAGAGCTCGAGGGGGTACTCGCGGAGGCAGTCCACGTTGTGGGCCTCCTTGTCTATCTCGTTGGGGTCCAGCTTGGTTGTCAGGACGAGTGGCGCGTCCATGAGCCCTCCCCTCCTGTCCGGGAGGAAGGTCCTGGAGAAGTTCAGTAGCCCGTCCATCGCCAGGATGATGCAGTCCTCGTCGCCGTCGCAGTTCCTCCTCTTCGCGGCATGGAAGAACGGGTGCCCGTAGCATCCGCGGACGTCCGCGTAACCTATTATGCGGCACAGGATGCATCCCGACGTGTGGGGGGCGAGCCCGAACGTGACCTGCCCTATGAGGTCCTCCTTCGTCTCCGCGTTGTAGAAGCGGTCAAGATGGTAGAGCTCCTCCAGCTCGTCGTCCACGTACCTCGACACCTTCACCATGTACGTGCCGCAGTCGGTGGACGGGACGATGTCCTGGACCTTCAGCTCGCAGAGCTGCTCCGGGTCCGTGAGCGGGTCCCCGTTCCAGTCGTGGGTGTACCCGAGCTCGTGGGCCTTCTCTATCGTCAGCCCGATCTCCCTCGGCCTGAAGTGGGTGAGGGGGATGTCGGTCATGTCGAAGCGGATGGTGCCGTCCTTGAACGTGGAGACGTTGTTCTTGCGCCTGAGTATTCCCTTCTCCACGGCTTCGGTGGTCTTCGTCTTGGAGATCAGCGCGTCCAGGCTCTTCAGCTCGACCGGAGGCTTCTCGCCGAGGGACTCGCATGCCGCCTTGAACTCCTCCTCGAGGTCTATCTCCATCTCGGCAGGGCCTCTGCCGCCGAAGCTGTTGGCCACCGGGACGTACACCGTGTGCTGCCCGCATCTCCTGCACCAGTTGCGGAACGTCTTCTCCTGGCATTGGGGGCAGACCCTGTTGGCCACCTCGGTGCGTATTATCGCCTTGCCGGCGCGGGATCCCGGGGACGACTTCGCGGCGGCGATGGCGGAGACGAACTCCTTCCCGGCGTCCGCGTCCTTCCCGACAGGGAAGAGGGAGAACACCTTCGGGGTCATGTCCCTCTCCTTCGCCTTCTCCGGGCGGCCCATGCGGGTCCCTACGCGGGTCATCGCCCTGGCGCGGACCTCGTACCCGGCCGCCCTGCTGATCGCCTCCAGGGTGTCTTTCCCCTCAAGCTCCGGGCCGGCGGAGAGCCCTTCCTCGCCGTGCTTTATGCCGAGGCAGTCCAGCATGGGCTCGGAGTACTTCTTGTCTATTATCAGCCTGCCGCCGCGGAGGACGTGCAGGGCGCCCAGGTCCTCGAGCATGCGCTTCTGGACGGGGTCGTTGGGGAACGACAGCGCGCCGTCCTCCAGCTTCCCGCTCTTCAGGACGTACTCGCGGAGCGACCTTATCCTGTCCAGCGGCCAGTCGGACCAGAACAGGTTGAATTTGGGGTGTAGCGGGACCCCCAGCTCGGCGCTCATCTGCTTCGCCCTCTCGTAGGTGGGGTCCTGCCAGTCCTCGGGAAGGTCGCCCTTCTCGCGGAGCTCGAGCTTGTGCCATTCTATGGGGTATCCGCTGGGGACCAGCGTGTGGTTGTTCTCGCAGAACTCGCCGAACGGGACGAGGATCTCGCCGTTGTCGACTATCTCCGATATGCTGTCCTTGACGGCCATCACGTCGTCCTTGTCGTGGCAGTACACCAGGTCCCCGTTCTTCAGGAGGAGGATCGGGCCCTCGAGGCTGTCGCAGGGGGTGACCACGCACGCCTTCCCCGGCCTCTCGATCTTCAGCTGGGTGCCGAGGGCCATGAACTCGTCCATGGCGTACATGCTGCCGGTGTTGTAGGCCAGGGAGGCCAGGCCGGAGGTCCTCGCCCTTCCGTATCTGAGACGGAACCCTCCGGTGCGGCAGGGATGCCCGAAGATGGGGCGCCCGGCGACGATGTCCTTCAGGTACTTCTCCAGCGGCTGGACCGTCTTGGGGGCGTCCGCGTCGCCCTTCTTGTCAACGGTCTTGTGCGCGTCCAGGAACTTCCCGATGAAGTCCCATCCCGGGAGGCCCAGCTTGTCGACGTGCTTCTTCAGCTTGGCGGCCTTCTGGCACATCCCTTCCGCTATGACGAGGCAGGCCCCTCCCCTCACCTGGTTCGTGTCTATGCGAGGGAGGTCCCTGAAACCCGATATCTCCACCCTCTCGGTCCCTTCGCCGTCCACGCACACGGGACAGTTCCTGACTATCAGGTCTATCTCCTCGCTGGTGGGGGTGTACTGGAGGTGCTGGTTCTGCTTGTACAGGGGTATCTCCTCGTCGAACCTGCCTATCTCCTGCTCGGTGGGTATGTACTTCCCTATCCCGAGCTCGGTCCTGACGACGTCCGCTATCAGAACGCTCATCGCCTGGCCGGTCCCTCCCGCGGCGCGTATGGGGCCGGCGAAGACGAGGTCGACGTAGTCCGTGCCGTCGGCGTTCTTGCGTATCCTGGTGTACGCTATCCCTTCCAGAGGGGCCACGAGGATGCCTTCGGTCAAAACAGCCAGCCCCACCCTGGTGGCCCTGTCCAGAGCCTCCTCTAGGCTGGCGGCCGGCCTCTTGGCCATCTTCTTGGCAACCATCAGCGCCACTAGCTCGCGGTTCCCGTACTCCTTGGTCAGCTCCCTGATGTCCTCTGCCACCCCCTCCACGTGGTACTCGTCCAGGAGCTTCTCCACGCGCGAGGCGAGGTCCGAGGCCTGGGGGATCTCCACCGAGGTCTCCGGGTCGTAGCCCATAGAGCGGGCCTTCTCCGCTATCTCGTAGCATCTGTCCTTCATGGAGAGGAGGTGGGAGAAGTAGCTCTCCATCTCCGGGCTGGTAGCGGGCCCTGCCATCGCTCCACTTCCGCTTCCGCCGCCTTCCTGCGGAACACCGTCCTCAGCTCGCTCAGGACGGCGGAAGTCAGCGCGTCCATGTTCTCGCCCGTCTGGGCGGAGAAGCACATGCGCCCGCTGCCCGTCTTCATGATGTCGCACTTGCTCTCGGCGACGATGATGGGGACCCCCTGGAACCCGTCCTCTATGTTCTTGAGAAGCTTCTCCTGCACGTCCTTCCCGAACCCGCAGGTCTCGGAGGGGTCGACGACGAACAGCATGACGTCCGTCAGGTATCTCAGGGCGAGCACGGCCTGCTTCTCTATGTCGTTCCTCTCGTCGAAGGTCCTGTCCAGCAGTCCGGGGGTGTCCACGACCTGGTACTTCCTCCATTCGTCCTCCATGTGACCAACGATTATCCCCTTGGTGGTGAACGGGTAGGGGGCTATCTGGGGGGCTGCGGTGGAGAGCACTGTGACGAGGTTGCTCTTCCCCACGTTGGGGAATCCCGCGACCACCAGGGTAGGGACGGCCGAGTCTATCGCCGGGATCCTCTTCAGCTTGTCCCTCGCGTCCTGAAGGAACTCCAGGTCGTCGGATATCCTGTCCACGTACGACTTCATCCTACCGTAGAAGCTCTTGCGCAGGGACTCCACTATGGCTGGGTCCTTGGTCTTCCTTATGTCCCTCAGGGAGTCGTTCTTGAGCTTGTCCACCCTCGTGGCGCACCAGTTCACGGCGCCGAGGGCCTTCTTGTACCTGTCGATCCCGATGAGTATGTCCGCCAGCTCAGGGAAGAAGTCGTCCTTCTTGTCCATCCTCGGGAATCTCTGAACGTACGTCGATAGCGCGGTGACGACGATGTCCCCGGATGCGGTGACCTTCGCCAGCGCGGTCTTCTTGCGCGTGTCCAGCGCGTTCGTGCCGTTCTTGGAGATCTTGGATGCCCTGTGGAACGCCTTCTCCATGAGCTCATCAGCCGACAGCACAGTGGGTACCTTGTAATCCATTCCGGCCATGCGTTCTCCATCCTGTTCTCGGATTAAACCTTTAGCGGTCGAAGTTATAGATGATTTAAAACCAGTACTGAGATTTTCCCAGAATAATAAGCATAACCTCAATGGTAGAATGTTTTGACTCTCCCCTCTATCTCCGCGAGAAATGTGTCATATGACAATTCCTTAACTGGTTCCTCGATTTTTCCAGTTATCGGTTCTACAACGACGAACCAAACTGCGCCATAAATGTTTTCACGACGAAGTCTTTCGCACATAATTCTGAAACGGTCTATGTAACTCGTGTTTTCGAACACTGGATCGAAATCAAAATGATGGCTCGTTAGTTTTTTGCAATTGGAACTGGATTCAGAATCTTTCTTGACTATGAGGGCATACGCCATTAGTGGTGGTGTAACATGATTGATGAGGCCGCGGTCATTCGCATATTTGGCATCTATGGCCTCCCCGATTGCTTCTTCAACACGATTATTGATATTGTTTCCATAGGAACCAGAAATTGATTTCAGTTCAATGCCAGTGATGAGCTGACTGTCTTTGAATGCAAGAACATCCCATTTTTTAATGGCTCTGAACCATCCAGGAATATCGACGTTTTTATTTCCAGCGTATATGGAATTTTTGTCAACACCCATATTTTCAAGCTCCAAAACTATATGTGATGCAATTTCATCCATATGTTTACCAGAAGTAACCTGAGAACGGAGACCAATGTCCACTGTTCCTTTTTCAATTTGTAGGTCTCCGGCTTGTTTACGAAGATCATACGACCTCAGTAATGCCCGTTTCATACCTTCTCTCATTTGTAATGCTCCTCCTGTCTAGCAGTTTTTTCATGCAAGCTGTTGCTAATTTCCTATCTCTGGTTTCGAATGCCAGTTTAAAACCGGATTTATCTGTACCATCGAGATCTTCTGGATAAGGTAAATGCAACATACGCAGGTACTGTGCCTGACAACGCAAAGTGTTTCCGCGCATCTTTACTCCGATGGCATCTATAAATGACTCCACCTGATTCGACATTAAGATGCCACCAAGCACTTTGAGATCCCATTTATCAGATGAGAGCCAATACATATTGTGACTGGGATAATAGTTGCCGTCGTCATAGTATGGGTCGGGATGTTTTGACATGTCTTGCAAGATTAGTTTCGGTGTAGATTGTAGTAATGGATTAACTTTATCTATAGTACGATACCAATTTGAAACATTTTTCTTTGCAATATGCCTTTTCATCAAAGAATCTTTGTGGGATTCGAAATAATTGCGAGTAAGTGGATATTGATCCAAATCTATCAATTCCCCTTGGTTGTTCCAGGGATTAATGAGCCAATGAATAGCAGAGGGTGGAACCAAACCATTCGTTATGTCCTCTTTCTTGATTATAGGAAGCATTCTTTCGGATTCAACTAAACCTTTACAAGTGGTGATGAATACCTTGTCTCTGCCTGTAGCGAGTCCTATGCCGATTTTCACCCCGCTGTCTTCTATGGTAGGAAATAAAGAGGTGAAAACCTTAATCAAGCCTATTTTTTCGGCATTCGCAAGCGGCCAAGGATTACTACCGCTAATTGACATTTCAGATACTGTAAATTTGTTACTTGAACGATGGCCACACACGAGAGCATGTTTGAAATCTGCTACATCGGAAGGCCCGAAATCATCGCAACAAACTGCATATCTGCATTTTGTATCACTTTTCATACCTATCATAATGATGGCAGGATATGCGGAGACCTCCGACTCAAAAGCATTTACACCATGCATGCGACATATAAGTTCCATGCTGAACCTTTCAGTTATAAATTTTCTCAAGTGGCTGCCATATTTGTTTTGCATCCAGCGATCGGCACATATAAAACATAATTTGCCTGATGAAGAAAGACTACGCAATCCGTTTTCAATGAATCCTACAAATAAATCTGTTCCCAATGTAACAGTTTCTAATTTATTTGCATAGTTGTGGCGTGATTCGATTGATAATTCTTCGGATCTAATGTAGGGCGGATTGCCTAAAACAATATCGAAATCGCTATAGGAATTGAGAAGAAAATCCTCTGATACAATCCAAGATGTTGCGAGAGATTTGGCGTCAGATTGAGAGAAACCCTCGGAAACAAGCACCTCTTCTATATTATCCCTACAAATTTTAGCACTATGTTCATCGATATCGATGCCAAGGATGCAATCGTAAAGGGATTCGATTGAGCGATGATGAATAAAGACAGAATTGCAAAGCCGTTTTACTATGGGTATGATGAACGCACCGCATCCACAGGACGGTTCAAGTACCTTCAAAGTCGAGAGGTCACGATCAACAGTATAGCCTATTTCATCAAGCATTAGCTCTACAATCCATGTTTTTGTGTAGACCGCTCCTCCTGGATAATGCATGTTCGAAGAAAGCATTATCAGTATATCATCCCTTGCAGAAGTATTCGTATAGTTTACGATAGCAATCGGAAGTCATGTAGTGTCTATCGTATGGTATTCTATTGAGGTCCTTCAGGAAGTGTGATCGTCAATGTAAGGTATACTGTAATAGGAGGTGTCTCTGATGTGTGAGTCCAATAGTCAAGAGTGAATAGGCGTCTAACATACAAGCATCTAAGAATGTTTTACAACAGGAAAGGGCGTAAGAGATGGTTCCGAGAGTTTATGGCTAAAGATATTACATTGCTGAACAACTATAAAAGAAAGCCGAAGCAATTATGACGGGGAACATGATATATAAATAAGATACTGAATATATTTACGTTATTTGAATCGTGCCTATCCCGTGGGACACACGATGTTCGTAGAGCACTCTGTTGGATTTTGTTCAGGAGGACCAGATGGAGGACGTCCTCCCCTGGTCCAGAAGCGTTTTTACCATTTCACCGTGGCCTTGATCAGCCACAGGTCGTGGTCCATCTTGGAGTCCGCCCTTATGCCGTCCGGTATCCCCCCGAGGGGGCAGCCGCGTATGACCAGGCCGAACGTCGCCTCCGGTCTCCCGGCTTCGTCTCCGAAGATCCCGGAGATCGACGCGAGGTTCGTGCGGAACACGGCTTCTAGGTTGGCCTCCGGCAGGTCCATCCCGATCTTCAGCAGGTCGGGCATCCCGACCCTCGCATGGATGCCCACCTCGAGGTCCACGTCCTCCATGAACGCCTTCCCGAGGGAGATCGAGTACGGGTTGTCCATCCCAAGCAGCATCTCCTCCAGCTTCCCGGCAACGAATTTCAGGCAGTCCTCGGCCAGCTGGGAGTCCGTGCGCAGGGCGACCCTGAACCCTCCCTTCGCCGTGGAGGTCAGGTCGGCGACGTCCACCGAGACGTACACGGACGCCTCGACCACGCATCCGCACACCTTGTCAATCACCCCGTCCACCGTGTGGAACACCAGCCTCTCCGTGAACCTCCCCAGGGATTCGGTGTCGGTGATCTCGCCTATGTCGCCGAAGGCCTCCTGCACGGCTTCCCATGCTATGTCTTTCAGGTCTCCCGCGGAGATGGCCGCCTGCATGCGCCCGCCGTTGCTGGAGCCTCTGGTGCCCTTGGACAGCACCCATTCCGTCGACCCGTCGAACTCCCTGTGCCAGGTCTTCTCGTCGTTGTCGCCGTCCCTCAGGGTGGGGGTCTTGTCGACCACCGCCCCGTCCGGGTCCTTAAGCGTTATCGCCTCCCCGGAGCGGGTGTACTTGCCGGAGGAGTTCACCAGCAGGAACGTCGGCTCGACGTCCATGGCCTCTCCCGGCGCGATCGAGCCGGACAGGGCCATCACCTTCGTCTTCCAGTCGGAGGAAGCCGTGAGGGTGTAGCCGTCCAGGTCTATGGTGGACTCGGTGTTGTTGTACAGCTCTATCCACTCGTTCCCCCTGTCCTCGCCGGAGGGGTTGGACTCGAGCTCGTTTATCAGCAGCCCGAACTTGATGGGAGCGCTGTACTTCAGGCTGAACCCCGCGTCCACCTCCGCCTTCGCCCCCAGGATCGGGAGGGGGATGTTGGACAGGGCCTCCCCGACGCCAGGCACGTCGGACAGCCTCAGGCCCATCTCGTGGTATTCGACCAGCTCCGGCAGGGATATGTTCACCGCCACCTTCCCGGCGCGGCCGTCCACGGTCAGGAGGTGCTTGCCGTTCTTCATGAACGGGTCCAGCCTGACCTTCACCTTCCACGGCGTCCTCCCGTCCTCCCCCGGGTCGACGATGCTCCCGAACCCGAAGAACCGCACGTCGTCCGCCTCTATCCCTCCGGTCGTCTTCAGGGTGACTCCTGCGGTGACCGTGCGGCCCTCCTTGACCGTCGACAGCTCAAGGGTGAACAGGGTCTTGGTCTTCCCCATCAGGGACACGGCGTCCGTGGTTATCTTCAGGTCGTATCCCAGGAGGCTCATGGACACCGACTGCTTCCCGAACCCGATGCTTATCCCGAAGCTCTCCGCCAGCTCCCTGAAGACGGGCTCCAGGCAGGACTCCGCCCACTTCGCGATGGCCTCCAGGGGGACGATGACGTCCTCGTACAGCTCTTCAATGTACGCAGACACGTACCTGGCCGCTTCCGAAACCTTGTCGCCGACGGCAGCCATGACCTTCTTGAGGACTTCCATCACCTTCTTCAGAGGCTCCAGGACAGGCTCCAGCAGCGGCAGGGCATTCTCCCAGAGGTCGGTCAGGACGGTGCAGCTGGGGCCGTACTCCACGCCGGCGAGGGCCCATCCGCTGGAGACGACGACGTCGAAGCTCACGGACACCGGGAAATCCCCAGAAACCAGGCAGGACCTCGATCCCATGGAGGATGACATCGTCCCAGTCCCGGAGATCTCGTACCTGACGTCGTCGGAGAGGGAGACGCTCAGCACCGTGACGTATCCGGCCATGGAGCCGTCCTCGAACCCGACAGAGTGGACGCACCTCTCCTGGGCTATCCTGGGGCCGGAGACCTGGGGGGACGTCGCTATCGAAGCCTCCAGCCTCTCGTACGACACCCCTCCTTCCGCCCTCTCCACGTCGAAGGCGCCCATGCCGGGAAGGCTGGCGACCTCTCCGCAGGCGTTCATGTCGCATGCCGACAGCATCTCCTCGCACATCAGCCGGAGCCGCTTTCCGACCAGGTCCGGGACCTTCAGCGAGCCCATGCCGACGGCGCACGCCTTGACGATAGCCCATTCCACGAACCCTCCGCGCCATTCCGGCATCTCGGCCGGGCTCTCGAACACCTTCATGTCGTCGTAGACCTTCGAGCGGTACGCCTCCAGGGCGGCCCTGTACGCCTCTCCGGACATCATCGACTCGGCCTCTTCCGGCGAGAAGGCCTCCGCCAGCGCCGATCTGGCTCTGGACTCGAACTCCGCCTCCAGGACGTACGACCCTCTGTCCTCGAACAGCGCCGCGCAGACGGCTCCGCACAGCGGGTCGGAAACCCCGGCATCGAGGACGGCGGAGGGCAAGGCCTCCCTGATGCCGTCGTCGAAGGCATCCAGCGCGGCGCTCACGGCTTCCAGGAGGGAGTCCGCGAACCTCCTCTCGTCGTGGGGGTCGGCCTCCACCACGACCTGTCCCAGCCCCTTGTCCTCGGCCAGCTGGAGGGCGGAAGCTCTCAGGACCGTCCTCAGCTGCTCCTTCAGCCAGCTCCTCTCGCTCTCGAAGCTGGTCCTGAAGCTCTTGATCCATTCCGTCTCCAGCACGTCCCTGGCGGGGTTCTCGAACTCCACCCTCTTCCCGTCTACTTCCAGGACGGTGGACCCCGATCCCGGGAACCTGTACCCGTCCTCGCCTATCCCGTTGATCTCCATGACCGCCTTCAGGTAGGGCGAGGCGTCGAACGGGCTCTCCCCCTTGACGAAGGAGAGGATGGCCATCTGCGCGTCTCTCAAGGCCTTCCTGCTGCTTTGCAGGGCGTCCAGGAACGCATCCCCGTACAGGTAGTCGTACCACTTGATCGCGAGGTCGTCGGCGAGGCTGGACATAGCCTGCGCGTATGCGGCCTGAAGGTCCAGGCGCACGCTCCCGCCGTCGGATATAAGCGCCTCCGCCGGATCCACTAACTGCTCCAGCGCCATTCCGCCGTCGCGGAAGCATATCGCTTTCAGTATCTCCATCGACGAGCCGTAGGCGTCGAGGACGTCCTGCTTCGTGAGTATCTTGTCGGTGCCGGCCCTGCCGTAGGCGTCCAGCGCCCCGTATCCGTTCAGCACGCGCACCTGGGCCAGGTTGGTCAGCTGGTACGCCATCATCTCTGACAGGGACACCGACCCTTCCGAGGCCATCCTCTCGAACAGGGACCCCTGCTCCAGGGCCAGCGGCAGGGTGCAGCTGCTGTCCGTGGAGACCTCTATGCTGGACTCGGCATGCCCGAAGCCCGTGCTCAGCCTGACGTTCACGTCCCCGGTGGCCTTCAGGTAGGCCGGCACGCATCCTTCTCCGGACGCGGCCCTCAGCGGCTGCACCCCGAGCTCCAGGTCGTAGGAGACCAGCTCTGCGCAGGCCCCGTTGTCGGCTATCGGGAACTGGTACTCGAGCCAGTCCTTGGCCTTCTCGTCGAACTCGGCCATCCTCTCGTCGATGCTCCCCGCGCCGTTCACCGAGACGTCCCGTATCACTTCTGCCAGGCCCCTGTTGACGTGGGTCCTTATGCCTTCCAGGGCGTCGTCCAGGGTCCGGGCGTCCATCTCGACGTTGCGCGCCTCTTCCGAAGCCCTCTCGTAGTCGGCGGCCAGCGCTCCGCAAGCAACGGAGGCCACCAGTATCATTACGGCGATGACCGCGAACGGCATCGCTCCGCTTCTGCTCTTCATGAGGGCGCTCTCGACTCGGCAGGTTATAATCAGGGCCTGTGCATGCACGCTAACGACCGGAGCATCGCCCTCTCCGGATTTGTTTCGGATAAGCCGAAGTAAAATGCTGGCTTGGTACTACCTTTTTTTATAGAATCAGCGCAGTCGTATCCTTGTTAGGTACCATGTCAATCACTTCAAGAGATTATGCTGGCGGGACCGGGCTCCCTAAGAAGACGAGGTCGCTCTGCCCCGAATGCGGGAAGATCCTCGAGGCAACCATCCTGGCCAAGGACGGCAAGGTCGTCATGGAGAAGGAGTGCCCCGTGCATGGAAAGTTCAGCGACATCTACTGGTCCGACGTGGACTTCTATCTTAAAGCGGAGAAGTTCGCGCACGACGGGGTGGGCCTCCACAACCCGTGCGACAAGACCCTCGCGGAAGGCGAGGACGACACCGTCCACATAGTGATAGACGGGAACAGGATAGACATGCTCTCCTGCACGGCCATAGCCAACGTGGACCTCACCAACAGGTGCAACATGAACTGCCCCATCTGCTTCGCCAACGCGAACCACCAGGGGTACGTCTACGAGCCCACCTTCGAGCAGGTCCACGACATGCTCGTCGCGCTGAGGTCCGAGGAGCCCATAAAGTGCACCGCGGTCCAGTTCGCCGGAGGCGAGCCCACCGTCTACGACAGGTTCATCGACGCCATAGCCGACGCGAAGGCCCTCAAGTTCGCCCAGATCCAGGTCGCCACCAACGGGATAAAGTTCGCCAAGGACTACGAGTTCCTCAAGGCCGCAAAGATGGCAGGGATGAACACCATCTACCTCCAGTTCGACAGCCTCAACGACGACGTCTACATCCGCTCCAGGGCCAGGAAGATGGTCGACATCAAGATGAAGGTCATCGAGAACTGCAGGAGGCTCAACGAGGAGGGGCTCCACAGCCCTTCGATCGTCCTGGTCCCCGTGGTCGTCACCGGGATGAACGACAACGAGATAGGCGACATAGTCAAGTTCGCCTTCGAGAACTCCGACGTCATCAGGGGAGTGAACTTCCAGCCCGTCGCGTTCACCGGGCGCGTCACCCAGGAGGAGGTCTCCAAGGGAAGGTTCACCCTGCCCGACCTCATCAGGTGCGTCGAGGAGCAGACCGGGTACGCCAACAGGGACGACTGGTACCCCGTCCCCGTGGTCGCTCCCATATCCAAGTTCGCCTCGTCGTTCCTCGGCGAGAACAAGGTCACCTTCACCACCCATCCCCACTGCGGGATCGCCACCTACCTCTTCCAGGACGAGAAGGGCAACGTCGTCCCGTTCCCGAGGTTCGTGGACATCGAGAGGTTCTCCAGCGAGCTAGACAAGATCGCGGACAAGACCGAGGACTCCAAGTTCAAGAAGCTGTATGCGCTGAAGCTCGTCAAGCTCCTCAACTCCTGCGTGGACGAGAGCAAGATGCCGGAAGGCCTCACCAAGATGAAGTTCGTGAAGATGATCTCCAGCGTCATGGGCGACAAGTCCAAGGAGACTCTCGCGGCGTTCTCCTGGAAGATGATGCTGATCTGCGGCATGCACTTCCAGGACAGCTACAACTACGATGTGGAGAGGGTTAGGCGCTGCGGCGTCCACTACGTCACCCCGGACTGCCGCATCATACCCTTCTGCGCCTACAACAGCGGGCCCGAGTTCCGCAAGGCCGTGGAGGATCAGTTCTCCGTTCCTCTGGAGGAGTGGAAGAAGACCCACGCGGACCAGGCCAAGGAGCTCGCGGAAGCCCTTATAGTTCCCAAGGACGAGTGATATCATGAAAGTCGACGAGAACAAGTGCCTCCACTGCGGAGGATGCGTGGGATCCTGCCCCAAGAACGCGATATTCCTGAACGATTTCGTCCTGGAATTCAACGACGACTGCATAAGATGCGGCATATGCGCGAGGCTCTGCCCCGTGGACGCGCTGTCGATGGAGTGATGGCATGAAGACGATCAAATGCGACATAGTCGTGGTCGGGGCCGGACCCGGAGGGAGCATGGCAGCGAAGTTCTGCGCCGCAGGGGGCCTCGACACCGTCCTTCTGGAGAAGAAGGCGGAGATCGGCGCTCCTCTCAGATGCGCCGAGGGGGTTTCCAAGAAATGGCTGGCGGAGGTCGGCATCGAGCCCGATCCCGTCTGGATCCGCGGCGACATGAAAGGCGCCATAATCAAGTCTCCCAAGGGGACGGCCTTCCAGCTCGACGAGTCCAAGGCCGGATCAGAGGTGGGCTACGTCCTCGAGAGGCACCTGTTCGACAAGGCGCTCGCCAAGGACGCCGCCGAGGCCGGAGCGAAGATCATGATGCGCACGTCCGCCACTGGCGTCATCCGCGGCGCCGACGGCAAGATCATCGGCGTGAAGGCCAAGCAGATGGGCGAGGAGATCGAGATCCTGGCAAAGGCCGTTGTTGCCGCCGACGGCTACGAGAGCCAGGTCGGGAGATGGGCGGGCATCGACACCACCCTGAAGCTTTCCGACATAGACTCCTGCATCCAGTACAGGATGTGCAACCTCGACGTCGCCCCGGACTTCTGCGAGTTCGTCATAGGCTCCGTGGCCCCTGGAGGGTACGTGTGGATATTCCCCAAGGGCGACGGCGTCGCGAACGTCGGGATCGGCGTCATGGGGTCCCTGTGCAAGAAGGGGGCGGACGCCAAGTACTACCTCGACAAGTTCATCGCCGAGGATCCCAGGTTCGCGAAGGCCCAGTGCCTCGAGATCATGGGGGGCTTCGTCTCCACCTGCCCCGGCCTGGACTGCGCCGTGGACGATAACATAATCCTCGTGGGCGACGCGGCCAGGGTCATCGACCCGATCACCGGCGGGGGCATCTGCCACGCCTGCAGGACCGGAATGTACGCCGGGAAGGTCCTCGTCGAGTGCGCTAAGAAGAACGACTTCTCCAAGGAGGCCCTCATGCCCTACGAGAAGATGTGGCGCGACAGGATGGAGGACAAGCTCTTCAGGAACTGGATGGCCAAGGAGAGGCTCGCCACGCTGGACGACGACGTGATCGACGACCTCATAGGGATGATATCCGGGTCCGACATCAAGGAGGTCAACGTCTACAACATCCTGAAGGTGGTCAAGGAGAAGTACCCCCAGGTCGTCGAAGGGTTCGAGGACCTCATCTGAACAAACCAAGGCGGGGATGGAGCACCCGTCCCCGTCTCTTTAGTTATAAGATTCAACGTTTTCAATCGTCGGTAATATATCCTTTCAGCGGATAACCACCGACCGTACACTTGCTGGTGCCCCGAAAGCACCGGAGGACGATTCAAATGAAGAAGATAGGAGTAACAGCTCTCGTGCTCGTCATGGCGCTGGCCTGCTCTCTAGCTTTCGTGTCTGCTCCCGCGGATGCCGTGGACAGGGACATACAGCTGAGCATAGCCACCGTCAGCTCGCAGCCTGGAGCGAACTCTGTGGCCGTGGACCTCACGATCGATAAGAACGTCGGGTTCTTCGGTGCTCAGATCGAGATCGGCTATGACAGCAACCTCACCCTGACCGGCGTCAGAGACGCAGGCCTGATGGACGTCACGTACGGGACGAACTATTCCAGCCCGTACGGCATCTACGTCCAGAGCGAAACGGTCGGAGACGCCACCGCGACAGGAACGCTCCTGACGCTGCTGTTCAACGTTTCCAGCTCGGCCTCTGGGGAGATGCAGGTCTACTTCAACAAGATCAGCATGTTCAACTCCGACGAGTACGAGATCAGCCCGGCTTACAACAACGGGAAGGTAGTGATCGGCGAGATCGTCGTCCCCGTCGCCGGGGTAGCCCTCGACAAGACATCCGTGACCCTCGACGTCGGCGAGTCCGCCCAGCTCACGCCGGTCATCGCGCCCACCGACGCCACCAACAAGAACGTGTCCTGGATGTCCACCGACACCAGCGTCGCCACGGTATCCGGAGGATCGGTCAAGGCCGTCGGATACGGAGCCGCCTCCATAATCGTGACCACCGAGGACGGATCGAAGACCGCCGCCTGCACGGTGACGGTCGCCAAGCCGTCCACCCCGGTCACCGGGATAACCCTGAACAAGTCTTCCATGACCCTCACAGTCGGATCTTCCGATTCCCTCATCGCGAACGTCCAGCCCGCCGACGCCACCAACAGGACCGTTAACTGGTCTTCCAGCGACAGCAAGGTCGTCGTCGTCAACAACGGCGCCGTCACCGCTATGGCCGAGGGAACCGCCGTCATCGTGGCGACCACCGCTGAGGGCGGATTCACCGCCACCTGCACGGTGAAGGTCGACAAGGCCCCGGACGTTCCGGTTCCTGTCCAGGGAATAACCCTCGACAAGAGCACCATCGCACTGGACGCCGGGAAGACCCAGACGCTCGTGGTCAGCATCATCCCCTCCAACGCCACCAACAAGGGAGTCAACTGGTCCTCCAGCAACAACAACATCGCCACTGTCTCCAACGGCGTCGTCACCGCCGTGGCTCCCGGATCCGCCGAGATAACCGCTACCACCATGGACGGGAACAAGACCGCGACCTGCACTGTCGTCGTCTCTGCCGTGTCTGTATCCGGCGTCAATCTCAACAAGGGATCCATGACGATCGAGACGGGCAAGTCCGAGAGGCTCGTCGCCAACGTGATGCCCGACAACGCTTCCAACAAGAGCGTCACCTGGTCGTCCAGCAACAGCAGCGTCGCCACCGTCGACAGCAACGGAAACGTGAAGGCCCAGTCCGTGGGCAGCGCCACAATAACCGTCAAGACCCTTGACGGAGGCTACACGGCGGCCTGCGATGTGACTGTGAAGGAGGCTTCCCCGCAGTCCAGCGACAACACCATGCTCTATCTGGGCGTAGTGATCGCCATAATCATCGTGCTTCTGGTGCTCTTCGTTCTGCTGAAGAAGTCTGGAAAGATATGAAAACGAGGGGGATCCCCCCTTTTCCCCGAAAGGGGAACCTTCTTTATTTCCGCATATGAAAGGCCTTCTGATGTCCAGGTTCTATCTGGACGAGATACTGGACGGCCGGAAGGGCTTCGACGCCCGCCTGTATCCGACCAATGTGCGCGGGACCATAGCCCTGGTGGATTCTGGATCGTATCGCGTCCACGGGCTCGCCGAGCTGACAGGCGTGAGGGAGATCGCTTACGAGGAGTTCGTGGAGTGGCACAGGGTGGGGCCGTTCAAGGACTCCCCCATAGCGCCGTACCACGAGGGGAAGCCCTGCTATGCGTACGACCTCCAGGACGCGAGGAGGCTGGTAATCCCTGTCAGGCTCGAGCGCGAGGACCGCGCCGGCATGTGGGTGGACATCCCGGAGAAGGTCTCCAGGTCGTTCGGGTCCCAGAGGACCTTGTTCCGATTCAGTCGGTCACTATCTCCACGAAGCTGCCGCCGTTCTTCTTCTTCGAGACGCAGATCTTCTTGGACATCCTCTCCTTGAACAGGTCGACATGGGATATCACCCCGACCATCACGTCGCCTTCGGACAGGCTCTCCAGGACGGCAATGGCCTGTTCAAGGGAGTCGCTGTCCAGGGAGCCGAAGCCCTCGTCGATGAACAGGGTCTCCACTCTCAGCCCTCCCGCGGTGTACTGCACCATGTCCGAGAGCCCCAGAGCGAGCGAGAGGGCGGCCTTGAACGACTCCCCGCCCGAGAGGGTCCTGACGCTCCTCTGGATCCCGGTGTAGTTGTCCATCACGTCTATGTCCAGGGCGTGCTGGCCTCTGTTGTCTCCGTCCGTCTTGCGGACCAGCTCGTACCTTCCGCCGGACATGCTCTTGAGACGTCTGTTGGCCAGGCCTAGTATGCTGTCGAAGTACACCGTCTGTATGTACTGGTCGAAGGGGACCTTGGCCCCGCCCTGGACCCTTCCGCTGGCGGCGTCCGAGAGCAGCCTGAGGTCCTCGGCCTCGGTCTTGAGAATCCTCCATCTGGGGAGGATGTCCTTGATCCTCCCCAGGGCGTCCGTGTTGCGCTCCAGCCTAGCGGAGACGATCGACATCCTGCCGCGCTCGACCTCCAGGCTCTCCTTGGAGCTCTCCACGCTGGCCGCTGCGGCTTCCAGGTCCGGCTTCTCTTTCCCTTCCACCCTGGATTCCAGGTCTCCTATGAGCGCGTCGTTGGACCTTACTGCGTCGTCGTACAGGGATATCTCCGATTCGAGTGAATCCCTGTCGATCCCGGACAGCCTCGAGAGGCCCTCCTCGTCTATGCCCGACGAGTCCATCAAGGCCTTCAGCTCCTCGGACTTCTCCTCGAGAGCCTGCTTCTCCCTGGATTCGGCGTCATCCTCGGCCTTAATCGAGCTTTCCAGGGACGCCTCCTGCCTGGTCGCCTCGGTCATACGGGCTTCGACGGATTCGATCTCGCCGGAGAGCCTTGCTGATTCGGCTTCTGCGGAGCGCAGCTCGGAGGATATGGACTCCTTGTCGGCTCCCTCGCAGGCCTCGATGGCGGCCCTCAGCCTCTCCTTCAGCGTGGCTTCGCTGCCCCTCTCGTCGGAGAGCCTTTCGTCCAATGACTTCAAGCGGCCGGCCAGCGCCTCGATCTCGGAAGACGCCGCCTTCTCGTCCTCCTTGGCCTTCTCCAGCCTCTTCACGTCCGATTCTTTGGATTCCAGCTCCGTTCTGATGGCCGACTCCTCTTCCTTAAGCGCGGCCAGACGGTCGGAGATGGCTTTTGGAATGGTTTCCAGGGAGTCTCCGTACTTCGACAGCTTCTCCATGAGGCTGTTGCGCTCCCCGACGGCTCTGGCGAGGTCGTCTTTGACGGCGTCCCTGCCCTCTCTGGCGCCGGACACTCTGCTCTCGACGGCCTTTATCGACCTTTCGGTCGGCACGTCTTCCGGCGCCTCTGCAGGGGAGGGGTGCTCCAAGGACCCGCACACCGGGCAGGGCCTCCCGATCTCCAGGCTCTTGGCCAGGATCCCCGCCTGGGAGAGGAAGAACCTGGTGCTCATCTCCGTCCTCTGGGCCTCCAGCCTTCCGAGCTCCTCGGATTTGATGGCGAGGTCGTTCCCGATCCTCTCGATCTCGTCGTTCTTGCGAAGGAGCTCTTCGAACGTCCTCTCGTCCTCCTCCGCCTGCTCCATCTCTTCTCTGGTCTTCCCGAGGCGGAGCCTGCACGCGTCAGTCTCGGCGGGCGAGGAGGCAAGGGACACTATGGCTTCCGAAGCCTCGGACTTGGATCTTTCCAGGCCCTCCTGCTCGGCCCTCAGCTGGCAGGACTCATCCAGCATTCTTGCTATCTTCTTCTGGAGGGCCTCCAGGTCCCTGCCGATGTTGGACGCGTTGATGCAGGACTCCAGCTTCGCCTTCAGGGATACGATGCGCGACTCCGTCTCCTTGAGCTCCCTCTTGCGGTCCGGCAGACCATCGTACTGCGGCCCGAGGTCGTTCAGAACGGCTTTGACGGCATCGTATCTGGAGATGAGCTCGGCCTTCCTGCTTGCCGATTCTTCTGCCGCCTTCTTGTGGGAGTCGCGGTCCCTGCGCACGGCCTCCATCGCCACGGACCTGTTGGAAAGGGCCAGCGTCCCCCTCTTCTCGTCCATCGTCCCTTTCAGCTCCTGCAGCTTCTGCCTTTTTCCTATCTCTTCCTCCAGCTTCGAGAAGTCTTTGGACAGGGTCTCCGCCTCGCTCTTGGCGCGAACGGCATCGACATACGTCTTCTCGGCCTCTGCGCAGGCCTCTTTCAGGGAGGCCATCTCCGCAGAGTCGGACGCGTTGGACGCTTCCAGCGCGCTCGCGACGTCGTCGAACGTCATGTCGTCCACATCCGCATCGTCCGTCCAGACCGCAGTCCTAGCGATCCATCCGAGGGAGTCCTCCGCTTTCTCGTACTCCTCGTCCTTCTCTCTGCTCCTGCGCTTCAGCTCGTCTATCATCCAGGTGAACCTCTCGGTCCTGAACAGCCTCCCGAGTATCTCGGAGCGCTTGTTGCTGTCCGAGTCCAGCAGCTTCACGAACTCTCCCTGAGCGATCATGGAGATCTGCCCCCACTGGTCGGAGCCGATTCCCAGGATTTCCTCGACGGCCTCGTTGACGCTCTTGTTCTTGTTGCAGATGCATTCTCCTTCCATCCACAGCTCGGACGTGGCGGTCTTCTTGGACTCGGTCCCGTTGCGTGTCACGTACGAATACGAAGGCTCCCTGCGGACTGTGTACCCGATGCCGTCGTGGACGAAGTCTAGCTGCACGTACGGCTTGCTGTCGGTGAAGTCGCTCTTCAGGGAATCCGCGCCCCTCCTGTTGCCGGTTGTCTCTCCGAAGAGGGCGTACGTCATGGCGTCGAAGATCATCGTCTTCCCGGAGCCCGTCTCGCCTGTGACCAGGAACAGCCCTTGGCTCAGAGGCCCGAAGTCTATCACCGTCCTCTCGTCGTACGGTCCGAAGGCCTGCATCTCCAGCCTGACCGGCTTCATAGCCTGCCTCCTTCTCCGGATATGACGTCGTCTATTACCTCCCTCTGGTACACTGTGAGGTCGCGGCCGGTGTACTTGCCGTAGAACTCCTCGAACAGCTTCTGGGGAGGCTTGTCGTTGATTATGTCTATGGTTATCTGGCCGGAGTCGCTCCTCCTGTTCTGGACGTCGAACTCGATGCTGAGTATGCGGTCGAACAGGCATCTCAGGTCCTTCTCAGGCTCGAAGACGTGCTCGGTGAGTACTATGCCTACATACGCGTCCCTGAGGCCGGGGTCGGAGGCCGCTTCCTTGCGGATGGACGCCATGGTCCCTCTGAGCCTTCTGACCTCTCTAAGCGGGACTATAGGGATACTTTCAATCCTGACGTTGCCCTTCTCGAACAGGCTCACTATAGTGATGCTCTTCTCGTCCTCGGCTTCCGAGAGGGAGTACTTCAAGGGCGATCCGCAGTACCTGATCGTCTCCCTCCCGACCTTCTGAGCGGTATGTATGTGGCCGAGGGCAACGTAGTCGAAGGGGTCCAGGAGCTTGGCGGACATGCAGTCGAGGCCGCCGACGCAGGCGTGCGAGGTTTCCGACCCGCGCTGCTCCGGCAGGACGTCCGCGTTCAGGTAGAACTGGTGGGAGACGAGGACGTTCCTGGAGCTCGGATCGACCCCTGCCTTCTCCAGGATCAGTCTGAGGGCCTCGTCGGGGCCGTCCACCTCCTCCTCGAAGAACGGCCTGACCAAGGAAGGCTTGACGTACGGCAGAAGGTATATGTTCAGGTCCCCGAACCCGTCGCTGAGGGATATGCGTTCCATCCCGCCCTTGAACATCCCCAGGATGTGTATGTTCCTCTTCCTGAGAATGGAGTCTCCGAAGTCCAGCCTCCTTCCGGAGTCGTGGTTGCCGGCTATCATGAAGACCGGGCATCCTCTGGACTCCGCCTCCGAGAGGAAGTCGCTGAACATGGACACGGCGTCTTCCCTGGGGACGCTCTTGTCGTACACGTCGCCCGCTATGATCAGCCCGTCCGGGCGCTCCCTGTCTATCGCCGACAGGATCTGGTCCAGCATGTCCTTCTGCTCTTCCATTAGAGGATATCCATGGAGGCTCTTTCCAAGATGCAGGTCGGAAACATGCAGAAGACGGGTAGGCCGTGGCGATTCGTCCATGCCCGGTAATAGCATAGTAGATATTTAGAGTTTACATTTAATGGAAATCTTAAGCATCAATATTTACATTAATTGTAATATTTTTATATACCGGAGCCTATTGCTCATGCATGGAATCAGGGTCCATCCTTCTGGAGACGCTGAAGAGCGCGTCTTCAATCTCGTACGTGTCCTCCAGGCTGGGGATCTCCCGTCCCACCCTTTACAGGTATGCGGACCTGTACGACTGGGGCGAGAGGTCCAAGATCCCTCCGAAGATCCGGAGATTCTTCGACTTCTGTCTGAAGAACGGGCGTCTGGACGAGGAGGACGTGGTCATCTACCTGCACGACATCGGTTCGGAAGGGGGCAGTTGGGGGGAAGGATCCGGCAGAGCGGCGTGCATGACCGGAGGCGACAGGGCGATGATAGTCCTCCGCGACCCGGCCAGGGAGCCGTCCGTGGAGGTCGCGGTCGATATCTCAGGTGAGACTATAGTGATAGGAACATACCATATCGCAGAGGACAGGGGCTTCGTGCTGATAGACGACCTCGTCCCGGGGCACAGGTTCAAGTACAGGACCGTAGGCCTCGACGGGAGCAGGTCCGGATGGGAGAGCTTCGTCCTCGGAGATCGCGGATCGAGTCCAGATAGGAGAAGTCCAGGCGGTCCGTTCCGAACGCCTTGACGAGCAGGCTCTCGGGCACGTACCTGTCGTACTTCCCGAAGGCCAGTCTGTCGTCGCCCACGAGGTCGTACGCGAACCGGGGGTCCGAATAGCGCTCTATCGTCTCCTGGAGCTCCCCCCAGTCCAGCTCCGTGAGCACGTCGACGTAGTACGGAGGACGCTCCAGGACCTTGTCGCATACAAGCCTCAAGACCCTGCAGAGGGTGTCGAAGGCCGACGTGCCTACCCATGGAAATATCCTGAGCCAGCCGTTGATCTCCACGACGCCGTCCAGCATCCCGGACTCCCTGGCGGCCTGCCTGCATCTCCTCAGCTCGTGCCTGGCGGACTCCTCTAGAAAACTATAGTCCTCCTCGGACTCCAGGACCTCCCTCATGCGCCGCATCACCATGTTGTCGGTCCCGGGGACTCCCGACTTCCACAGCGTGTTCGCCGACCCTTCCGTCTCCTCCACGTCGACCACCAGGGACTTGGGGTCCCTTCCCACGACCGTCCATATCCTCCCCGCGAGCTGTATGAGCTCCCCGACCTCCGGCATCTCCTGGATGGAGCCGACCTGCTTCCCTTCGCTCCTGACCTCTATCTCCTTCTTCACGGTGAACACCGAGCAGAACGACCTGTCAGAGGCCAGCTTCTCGCTGGCGTCCGTTAGCAGGAGGGTGCCGTCCTCCATCTTCATCAGCAGCCCGCCGGATATCATGCCCTTGACCATCTCGGCGTAGTCCTCCTTGGGTATGCGCCGGAACGGGTACAGGGACAGGACGTCCGAGACCAGCGCGGAGAAGCGGGTCCCCGCGCCGCACCTTATGCCCTCCATCGTCTGGTGGAAGAGGAGCCCGTAGGGGAGCTCCGGGATCTTCGCGGGCTCGGTCCATCCGTCGCAGAGGACCAGGGTGGACATCGCCACCCCCTTGACCAGGTCTATGGACACGCCCTCTATCGACGTCCACCATTCGGTCAGGTCCTCGCGGCAGAACATCCTCATGGTCTGGGCGCCGCCGCGCCTTCCCGAGCGTCCCATCCTCTGCACCAGGCTGGAGCAGGTGTAGGGTGTGTCGATCTGCACGACGGCGTCCAGCGACCCCACGTCGATCCCCAGCTCCAGGGTCACGGTGGAGACGGTCACCGTCTTCCTGGCGCCGTCCTTCAGGTTCTCCTCGGCCGTCTTCCTGAGGTCCTTGGAGATGCTCCCGTGATGGACGAAGACCTGGGTGTCCTCCCTCCTGGCCTTTGCCATCTTGGACAGGGAGCGCCCGGTCTTCTCCGCTATCACCCTGCTGTTCGTGAACACTATGCAGCTCTTCCCGCGGACCTCGTCGTAGAGGCGGCGGTAGTAGTCGTTGGCGGCCGCCACCCTGGCCTGGTGCGTCTCCGGGCCGTCCGCGGGGAAGCGGTAGAACAGCAGGGCCAGGTCCCTCTCTCCGATCCCGGGGTCGGACACGACCTCCGTCCTCCTTCCGGTCCCCGCCGAAAGCCATTCCGCCGCGGAAGCGGTGTCCGCTATGGTCGCGGAGAGCCCGATGCGCCTGGGCTCGCATCCCGCCAGGGTCTCCAGCCTTTCGAGGCAGCATAGCAGCTGCAGGCCCCTGTCGGAGCCCATGAACGCGTGCACCTCGTCTATTATGACGAACCTGAGGTCCCCGAACAGCCTGTCCAGGTCCTCCGGGCGGGACGCGACGATGTTCTGCAGCGACTCCGGCGTTATCTGAAGTATGCCCGATGGGGTGTCCAGCAGCTTCCTCTTGCTGTCCGCGCCTATGTCCCCGTGCCATCCGGTGACCTCTATGTACGAGTCCTTCAGCATGGGCTCCAGCCTCTGGAACTGGTCGTCGATGAGGGCCTTCAGCGGGCCGACGTACAGGACGCCGACGCTCCTGGGGGGGTTGCTGTACACGGAGGAGACGGCCGGGAACAGGGCGGCCTCCGTCTTTCCGCTGGAAGT
Source organism: Candidatus Methanomethylophilaceae archaeon (assembly GCA_017540825.1). GTDB lineage: Archaea > Thermoplasmatota > Thermoplasmata > Methanomassiliicoccales > Methanomethylophilaceae > Methanoprimaticola. Next base: position 28,961 of record JAFYAH010000025.1, read on the forward strand.
CCCCGAGGAGATGAGAAGATGGCTGTCCTTCCCGAAGAGGACGTCGAACGCGCGCTCCTGGACCTCTCTGAACCCTTCCCATCTGTTGGAATGGATGTACTCCCTGAGGAACCAGGGGAGGCTGCCGAACCGGTCGGTCATACCTCCAGGTCCTCTATGAGGTCGTCGTCGGGGTTCCTGTCCGCCGCGAGGGACCTTCCGGAAACCATGTCTTCGAACTCCGCCTCGGGGTTCTGGTGGAGGGTGTCCAGGAGGCTGATGAGGTCCCTGGTGATCTCCCTGGGGGTGAGCATCTCCGACGACACCGACGACAGGATCGTACCCAGGTACACCTGGAGCTTCTCGTCGTCCACCTTCGACTTGTAGCCGTACCTCTCCTCGTGGAGGTTCCTTATGGTCCTCAGCAGGACGTATATCTCCTCGTTCGTGAGCGGCCTGAGGTTGATGACGGGGCCGAGGTAGTTGTCGTAGCCGTTCTCGTACTTGCCCTGCACCAGCCTGGACCTCAGCGCCTCGTAGCTGTAGAGCCCGCGGTTGGCGTCCTCGATGAACTCCGGGGTCCCGCACACGTACATCGAGAGGTGGGACGACTTCCCCTGCATTATGTCGTTGAACATCGTCAGGAGGCGCTCGTAGTTGTTGGACCTGGACGCCCTGTTCTGGAGCTTGTAAAGGACGACGGCCTCGTCTAGGAATACGATCAGTCCCTTGTACCCTATCCGGACCGCGAACTCCGCCCAGATCTTGACGAACCCGTACCAGTTGGAGTCGTTCACGGTCGAGTCCACGCCCAGCTTCGACCTGGCGTCCCTTTTGAGCTCCATCTCCCCGCGGAGCCATCTCAGGGCAGGGCTGTCGTCGACGCCCTCCTCCAGGTCCCTGTAGTACCGCATGACCACCTTGAGGAAGTCGTTGAAGAAGGGCAGGGTGTTCATCCCGGACACAGACCTCTTGAGCTCCGCTTCGACGGCGGAAGGGCTCGGATCCTCCGTGCCGGACTTCGCACGGTCCTTGGCGGACTCTATCCACTCCTGGAGCAGAGGCTCGAGCGCCCCGCTGTCCGGGCGGGTGTATATCGACATGTTCTTGACGAGCTCCATGTAGGTGTTGAGCCCCTCCTTCTTTGACCCCGTGAGCCTGCGGTCTATTGAGAGGTCTGCGTCCATGACCACGAACCCCTCCTTCATCGCCTTGTTGCGGACCATCTGGATCATGAAGCTCTTCCCGTTGCCGAAGCGTCCGGAGATGAACCTGAACGCCCCGCCTCCCTCGGCGGTGTCCTCGAGGTCGTGCACGAAGGTCTCCGTCTCCTTCCTCCTTCCTACCGCTATGTATTCCAGCCCGCTGCGGGGGACAACGCCCGACGAGAGGGCGTTCATCATCGTGGAGAGGGTTCTTTTCGGTATCATGGGCCAATCGTCCTGCAATCGCGCATCCGTTATTATTCTTTTCTCAGAGGCTTTTCACAAGGGCTTCGAGGCGGTCGGCGTAGTCCTCGACGGCGCGTCCGTCCTCCACGACGACGTCCCCCACCGTGTCCATGGCCGCCTCGTTCACCGCCCTCTCCATCCTGAGGTCCGGGCGCCTGCCTTCCAAGCATTCTGAAATGTACCGGATCTGCTCCGGGGACAGCCTGGACGCGAGGTGCTTCCACGGGTCCCCGCCGGAGGTTTCTTCAGAATGCTTCGCCGGGGAGGTTCCGGCGGGTTTTTCTGTCTCCTCCGCGACGTTCATCAGGCTGGTCACGACCTCCAGGTCCTCGGCGGCTGCGTTCACGGCCTCCATGTCCAGCTTTACGCTCTTCTTGGAGGACTCTGCTATTGAACGTTTGTACAGGGCGGCCCTCGCCGCCTCCTTCACGATGTCGCGGTTTTTGCTTCCCAGGCCGGCGGAACCGCGCGCGACGCCGCTCTTCTGGACGGAGCGCACCACGTTGCGGACGCCGCTGAGAAACCCGATCGCGCCGTCCATGTCCTTGAGCGTCCTGACCGCGGCCGACGCCGGCATGCACGCGCAGCTCTCGAAGACCTTGATGTTGGATTCGGAGACGGCCGCGCTGAATAGCTCCCCCAGGGAGTTCCCGTAGCGGCGGTATAGCTCGCCTACGGCCGCGTTGACCAGGTCCGCCTCGACGTCCGAGCACTCGTCCATGCACAGGCGTGCGATGAGGCCGCTGCTCAGGCGCCCAGGCGGGTCGGAGGTCAGCGCCGCGGTGGCCAGGACGTTGACGCGGGCGCTGTCGCAGAGCAGCTCGGAGACGTCCGCCTCCAGGCCGTTGAATATGCACCAGTCCGCCATCACGGACTCGACCATGGCGCGGGAGCCGCCCTCTGCGACGAGCCTGCACAGCCTCAGGGCCTCCATTGCGGAAACAGGGTCGAGCGAGTCGTCGTGTATTATTTCGTTCGCTAGCAGCCAGACGAAGCCCTCTATGCTCTCGGCGGGCTCGCCTCTCAGGACCGAGTCCTTCCACGACTGGTAGAAGGAGTACTCGTCCAAGGTCATCCTGGAATAGCACGGCGTGCGGCTGTTCGGCACGGCCTTCCCGAGGGCGTACGGCATGGGGATGTCCCTGTAGTCCGCCATCCTGGACACGAAGCGGTAGCTCGGCCAGGTCCCGTCTCTCCGGCTGGGTATCGCGCTTCCGTCTAACGGCACGGCGGGGCTTCCGGCGAAGCCGATCGAGGGCTTGCTCTTCCTGTAAGGCGTCGTCATGGCGTCGAGCCTGCCGTCCCTCCACGCCTCCACGCATCTGTCCAGGACTCCCTGGAACCCGGACATGCTCCCCGTCATGGGCGCGCTCTTCCCGGCCAGCCTGGCCGCGCACGCCTTATGCAGCCCCTTAGCCAGGTCCGCGAACATCCGGGAGCCTTTCACGTCGCGGCATCTCAGGACGACGGGAGGGATCAGGGAGCCCAGCATGTCCTCCCTGAACGGCATCGCTATCTTCATGTCCACGAGGCGGTCGCACATGTCCAGCACGCTCTTCCCTCCCAGCCCCCTGCCGATCTCGTGGAGCGCGGCGCTGACGATCCTGGCATGGTCTGCAGATTTGCTCCTGGCGAGCCCGGTGATGAAAGAGAGGTCGTCCGGGGACAGGGGGACGAAGCGGTCCGAGGACAGGATCCTGTTGATCCTTATGGTCCTGTACTGCCTGTCGAGGTCTTCCGCGTCCTCGATCTCTAGCCCGTGGACGAGCTCGAAGTACCTGCAGGCGCTGCTCAGGATGCCGTCTACCCGCCTGTTCTGCCCCCTGTACGCGTCGCGCATCCTGACGAGGCAGTCGTGGTTCTCATCGGGGTCGTCGTCCACGACCAGGAGCTCCAGCGCGTGCAGCCATACGTATCCCGCGTCCGTCTCCAGGCATGCTCCTTCGTAGACCCTGCGCCTCCAGTAGAGGAAGTAGCGCAGGCGCCCCCATCTGAGGTCGTCGTGCAGGGGATGGAGGAGGAGGCTCTTGACGTAGCCGCATTCCTCGCCGCCGTACCTCCAGTGCGCGTTGATCGCGTCCATCGACGCGGGGCTCGCCAGGTTGTCCTTGAACCCCTCCTCGGAGCGGACGAGCTCGGCGTCCTCGATCGGGACGTGCTCCTGCGCCGGGGCCGCTTCGTCCCAGCGGCGTGGGAAAGGGTTGCCGGCGCGCTTCTCGGCCTTCTTCCCTTGGCTCTTCTTCTCAGGCTTCGAGGCCTCGTTCTGGATCCTGTATATTCTGGCCAAGGCCGCCGCCTCGTTCGGAGGGAGCGACGCGATCCGTCTCTTCTGCTCCGGTGTGAAGCCGTCGTAGGGCGCCCCATCTTTAGCGTTAATCGGATCCCCTCCCTATCGCTTCGAGGACGTCGCTGATGTAGTCTTCTACGATCCTCCCGTCCTGCACCACGATGTCGCCGACGGTGTCCATGGCGAGGGAGTTTATGGCCTTCTCCGCCCTGAGGTCCGCGGCGCATCCAGAGGAGGACTTCGAAAGGTACTCCCTCATGCCGTTGTCCAGGCCTGCGGCGAACTCTTTCCAGGGATCGTCGGAAGGACTATAGTCTGTCTTCTCTTCCTCGGCGAGCGTCTCGCGCTCATCCTCCTCCTCGACGCCCATCATCGCGGTGACGTCCCTCAGGTCGGACTCCGCCTGGGAGATCGCGTCCTTGTCCAGCTTTATCCTCTTTGGCGCCCTGCCCGCCGGCTTCCTGTCCGCCACGCTCCCTGTGAGAAGGTATTCCACCAGCTTCTCCTCGTCTACGCCGAACACCTTTATGGGTTCTCTCGGCTGTCCGCGGGCTATCCTTTCGGACTCCTCCACGATGTATTCGGCCAGCTCTCTGAAGCTCCGCCTCATCTCCTCGTCCTTGGCGAAGTCGGCGAACTTTATCGCCAGAACGAGGCTGTCGCGGTCGGAGCGGTAGTAGGCCAGCTCCTCGTACAGCCTCCTCTCGTGAACCGACTTCCGGCACAGCGAAGGCGCGTCCTTGCCGGTGTTCCTGAGCATCAGCGAGCTTGCGTTCATGAGGGTCCTGCGCATAGTCTCCTCCATGGTCGGGTCGAACGCCCTGTCGACGTCGGTCCCGAGGAGGCCCGCTATGCGGAGGAGGACCTCCTTGTCTGGCTTGGCCTCCATGCATCCGCCCAGGTACTGCTGCATCACCATGCAGGCCTCGTCGTCGCCGTCGGCCAGCGTCGGGTCGGGTATGGGCAGCCTGTTCTTCAGCGCGAAGTCCATGCAGGTCCTGCGTATCAGGGAGGATGAGGGGCTGTCGCGGTAGGCGTGGTGCATGTCCGCGAGGCAGCCCAGGACGCTGCGAGGGTCGTTCACCGAGTTCACGAGGCTGCACAGGCGCATCCAGACGTACCCTGTGTCGGCGTCGTGGTGCCTCCCCGAGTCCGCTTCAGACGACCATGCAGCATAGAACCTCCTCTGCGCGTCGGAGAGCGTCCTGTAGTCGGGGCGGCTGCTGCCCGACGGGACGTAGGACGGGATCGGGCCGTCCGGTCCATGGACGCTCGCGCTTCCGGACCTCTTCATTCCGACGGGAGGGTCAGCTCCGAACAGCTCGGTGCCTATCTTCATGAGGTCGGTCTCTCTTCTGGACACGGGCATGCGGACGGACCCGTTCTCGGTGCGCCTGGCGGCAGAGCCGCTTTTGACACAAGGGTCGGAGATGCGACGAAGGAACGATCTGGACGGCACTCCCTTGCCGGTGACGTAGAGGTATACGTCTTCGAGCAGGCCGTTCACGCTGTCGCCGAAGACGTCGTACGTCACCAGGTACGTCCTCGTCCCGAACACGGCGCATCCGGGGAACAGGTCCCTCAGGACCGTCTCGGACCCCAGCAGGTGCTCGTCGGACCATGCGCGGGCCAGCATCTCGGCGAACTCCTTCACGCCTCCGGGGCGGCCGGCGACCTCCTCCGCCCTTCTCTGGCCTATTAGCGCGCCCAGGCGGGCCTCATCGATGCGGGAAGGGTCCCAAAGGGACTCGGAGACCATCATCTTTCTTGCGACGTCGTCCTCGGCATGCTCGGCCACAGGGATGGGGAGGCCGCCCGCGATGCACAGGTCGGCGGCCATCCTGTCCAGGTCCTCCGGGACCATGCCGATCTCGGCCGCATGAGCCTTCAGGACGGCTACCTCCCCGAGGCCCTGGGCGGAATCGGGTGAGTTGGCGAGCTCGCATAAGCGGAGCCAGACGTATCCCTTCTCGGCCCGCAGGAGCTCCCCCTCGGAAAGGCGCCGCCTCCACCAGAGGTAATAGTACAGCTGGGGCTTCTCCAGCAGGGAGTAGTCGGGAGTCAGAAGGTCGCAGGGCACGAAAGGATGCTCGATCCCGGGGTAGTTCCTGTACCATGCCATCATGGACTCGAACTCGTCGCTGGGCTCGCAGCTCCTGTAGCGCTTGCGCGGTGGCTCCGACATCCTCGGGGCATTGAACTCCCTGCGGATAACTGTTTTTGAGAGAGCCTGCCGCTCATCGGAAGAGGCCGGGGGAGATCCCCAGCCCGCTCCCTTCAGAAAAGCTTGAAGACCAGGTCGGAGTAGTCCATGATGTCGTCCACGGGCATGCCGGCGATGAGGAGGGCCTGAACGTACATGATCTTGGCCATGTCGGCGGCCTTGCCCTTGTCCTCGGCGTAGGCCTTCTTGAGGGCCTCGAACGCAGGGTGGGAGCCGTTGATCTCCAGCACGCGCTGGGCCTTCACCTGGTTCATCTCGGGCGCCCCTGGGATGCTGGCGAAGTACTTCTCCATCTCGAGGGAGACCTCCCCCTCCGTGCTGAGGCAGACCGCATGGGTCTTGAGCTTGCGGGACAGCTTCACGGACGAGACCTTGTCCCCGACGGTCTCCTTCACGAAGTCGAGGATCTCCTTCTCCTCCTCTTCCTTGGCGTCCGCCTCCTTCTTCTCCTCCTCGGTCTCGATCCCCAGGTCGTTGCCGGCTATGTCGCAGAAGTCCTTCTCGTCGTACTGCCTGAGGGTGCGGACCGCGAACTCGTCCACGTCCTCGGTCAGGCATATGATGTCGTAGCCCTTGTCCCTGACCTGCTCCGTCTGAGGCAGCTGCTTGGCGCGGGCCACGCTCTCGGCCGAGGCGTAGTATATCCTGCTCTGGCCTTCCGGCATGGCCTCGACGTACTCCTTCAGGGTCACGAGCCTGTCCTGGGACATGGAGTGGAAGAGGACCAGGTCCTTGACGAGGTCGGCCTTCGCCCCGTACCCGTCGACTATGCCGTATTTGAGCTGGGTCCCGAAGCTCTTGTAGAACTCCAGGTACTTGTCGCGCTCGTCGGCCAGCAGACGGGCCAGCTCGTTCTTGATCTTCTTCTCTATGTTGCTCTTGATGGTGCTCAGCTGGCGGTCGTGCTGGAGCATCTCCCTGGATATGTTGAGCGACAGGTCCGGGGAGTCCACGACCCCTCTGACGAACCTGAAGCAGTCGGGCAGGACGTCCTTGCACTTGTCCATGATCATGACCCCGGAGGAGTAGAGCTGGAGGCCCGGCTCGAAGTCGCGGCTGTAGAAGTTGTACGGCGCGACCTTCGGGATGAAGAGCATGGCCTTGTAGCTCACGGCACCCTCGGCGTTGACCCTTATTATGGAGACGGGGTCCTCGAAGTCGCGGAACTTCTCCCTGTAGAACTTCATGCAGTCCTCGTCCGAGGCGTCCTCCTTGGAGCGCTGCCAGATCGGGACCATGCTGTTGACCACGGTGTCCTCGAGGTGGGTCTTCCATTCCTTCTTGGGGTTCCCCTCCTCGTCCTTCTCGCCGGTCTCCTCCATGGCGCCCTTCTCGAGCATCATGTGGATCGGCCACCTGACGTAGTCGGAGTACTTCTTCACGAGCTCCTTGAGCCTGTACTCGTCCACGAAGTCGCTGTAGTCCTCCCCGTCCTCGTCGGGCTTGATGTGCATCTCGACCTCGGTGCCGTAGTCGGGCTTGTCGCACTCCTTTATGGTGTACCCGTCAGCGCCCTCGCTGGTCCAGCACCAGGCGGTGTCCTCCCCGTAGGCCTTGGACCTGACGGTGACCTTGTCCGATACGAGGAAGGCGGAGTAGAACCCGACCCCGAACTGTCCGATTATGTCCACGTCGGGGTTCTCCTCCATGGTCTTCTTGAAGTCCAGGGACCCGCTGTGCGCGATGACTCCCAGGTTCGACTCCATGCTCTCCTTGTTCATCCCTATGCCGTTGTCGGCCACGGTTATGGTGCGGGCGTCCTCGTCCCACGAGACGGTGATCTTGAAGTCCTCCCTGGAGACGGGGAGGTTCTCGGTTATGGATCTGTAATGGAGCTTGTCGATGGCGTCGGATGCGTTGGATATGATCTCCCTCAGGAAAATCTCCTTGTGGGTGTAGATAGAGTTGATCATCAGGTTTAGAAGCTGTTTGGATTCCGCTTTGAACTGTTTCTTCGCCATTTTCCATCCTTCTTTCCGCTTGGCGGCTATAGACGAAGTACTAACAGACATATTATAAATAGTTTATTGTTAGAGTTTACGATTGGCCCGTCCGATCGTGCCATCATGTTCCGGAAGCTCCGTGACGCCTCGCCTCGCGCAGCCCGTGGGACGACATGTACAGCATCAGGCTGGCCATGCAGACGAGGATGCTGAAGGCGTACATGTCCCTGTACCCGACTAGCGATACCACGGCGCCCATCACGGAGGGGCCGACCCCCGTGCCGGTGTCGGACAGGATAGAGAACGTGGACATGGTGACCCCGTACTTGTGCTCGGGGGATCTGGACAGCACTATCGTCAGGCAGATGGCATAGACGATCGACGACCCGTACCCTATGAAGAACCCCGTGAGGAGGAACACAGCGGGGCTCGAGGTCTGGGAGAACACCGCCATCCCGGCCATGAACGCGACGAATCCCGGTATCATGACGCGGTTCGCGCCGTGGCGGTCGTAGCGCCTTCCCGAGGTGAGCCTCGATAAAAGCGTTCCGGCCGATATCGCTAGATAGAAGAAGGCGGCAGCATCCGACACGCCGATCTCCATGGAATATGGGGAGATGAAGGACAGCACCCCGGAATACGACAGGTAGAACACCATGCTGGTGAGCCCTAGCGGAATCGCCGGAGAATAGATGGCGCTCCTCAGCCCGCGGCATTTGGCCTCTTTTACCTGTTCCTCGGTCAACGCCTCCTCGGGGACGCGGATCAGCAGCGCCAGGGCCAGAGAGGCTATGTAGAACGAAGTTCCCGTCAAGAAGACCAGGTCGTACATGCCCGAGCTTCCCAGGGTCAGCCCGATGAAAGGCCCCAGGGCGGTGGAGACGGTGCTGCTGAGGTAGTAGTACCCGAGCCCTTCCCCTTTGTTCTCCTTGGGCACTAGCTTGGCGGCTATGTCGCTGGTGCACACTCCGATGATTCCGTACGAGAGCCCGTGGATCAGCCTCACGGCATAGAGCACAGGCATGGAGACGGCGAACAGGTACAGAAGGCTGACGCATGTGCCAGCCGCGACGGCGGTCACGAGCATCCTCTTCCTTCCGAACAGCTCGATGTACTTTCCGAAGAGGAGTTTGGAGGCTATTCCTCCGATGACGTACAGCCCTGCGGCGATCCCGGACTCCGCGGAGCTTGCCCCGAACTCCGAAGAATACTGGACGATGATGATCAGCAGGCTGTAGTAGTTGAGGGACATGAACGCGTTGATGCACGTCGCCAGCGCCAGGTCGCGCGTCATCACCTTCCCTCCGGCCATGCGCCTCTGATTGCTTTGTATTATTTACTTTGTTATTTATGTTAATAATAATCCATATAATTTATAAAATAATATTATTATTTTCAATTTTTTATGTCATTATAGACTAATGATCCGGAAAGCATGCGCCTCTTCCACAAGCATCCGCCGCTGGACGGCCGGACGGCGAAGGCAGGATCGGAGGCCCTTGAACGGCCTGGTGCCTCTGCATGCGGGGTAGTCGCGGCATCCGTAGAACGTCTTCTTCGCGGACTCCCGTATGACCATCGGGCCGTCGCAGACGGGGCACACCGGGGTGGACCTCTCCAGCATCGCCTCGTTGTCGGCTATTATCTCGCTCATGAACGGCGAGTCGGACGAGAGCGCAATGCCTTCAGAGCCGATCCTGTTTATCAGGAACAGCCTCTTCCTGGCCCGGGTCATCGCCACGTAGAACACCCTGCGCTCCTCGGCGTACTCTATCCCTTCCCCGCGGCCGGCGAACAGCACGCTGATGTCGTCCTCCACGTCGTTCGGGAACCCTCCGCGCTCCCTGTCGGCGATAAGGAACACGTAGTCCGCCTCCAGGCCCTTCGACGAGTGAGCAGTGAGGTATCTGAGGGTCCTCACCGCCGTCCATTCCTTCGTGGTCTCGTCGTACTCCCTGTATACGATGTCCATGGAGCCGGACTCCAGCCCGTTCCCGCTGAACGCGAAGGGGCCGTTCCCGTATCCCAGGACGTAGAGGTCCTTGCGGGTGCGGCCTATGACGAACACCGACGCCTCCGGTTCCACCCTCTCCAGGCGGTTGGCTATCATCTCCGCGATGTCCTTGTCCCCGGACACCGGGAGCAGCTGGACAGGAGGGACCCTGGACGCCGGGAGGCCTCTTATAGCCTTCTTTATCTGCGCCGGGTTCTTGGATATGAAGCGGTTGGTCATCTCGACGATCTGCTTGGGCGACCTGTAGGTCTTCTCGATCCTCGAGACCTTCATGGTGCCCCATCCCGCCCATATCCTCTCGAACTCGAACATCTGCCAGACGTCCCCTCCGCTGAACGAGTATATGCTCTGCCAGTCGTCGCCGACGCAGAAAAGCCTGAACCTCATGACCCCGCGTAGCGCCTTGACCAGCTCCACGAGTATCCTGGAGACGTCCTGGTACTCGTCTATGAGGACGACGTCGTAGCGCTTCCCCGGGAACCCTCCCCTGCTGACCATCCCTGTGGACTGGATGACCATGTCCTCGTAGTCCGCGAGGTCGTTCTGGGCGCATTCCATGGAATACATGTCCCAGACCCTGTCCAGGAGCTTGATCTTGGCCTCCGCGTCCCCGCGGGCGGACGTGGGGTTGCGCCCGTTGGCTCTGAGAAGGTCGCGGATGCTCATCCCGGTGCATTTGCATCTGGATATCAGCGCCCCCAGGGACTCCGGTATCCTCTCCCCCCATGCCTGGATTATGTTGGACGCCAGGTCGTTGACGTTGACCTTCTTCAGTGGGACCTTCTTCGACCTCAGGATGCTCCAGGCCTCCTCCGGGTCGCGCCCCGCTTCCGCCACCTTGGAATCGTCGGAATAGATCTTGAACGACAGTCCCTTCTTGTCGTCCACCGTCAGGAAGCCCGGCTTGCTCCCCGTCTCGGAGTAGACGGGACGGGTGTACTCGCACGCGATCCCGCATTGGAACAGCGCGTCCGCGACCGCTCTGAGCCCCCTGTTCCCTATGCTCTTGCCGTTGTAGGAGAGGTACGAGAACGAGGTCTGGCGGAGCCCGTCGATATAGGTCATCATGTGCTCGGCGGATCTCCTATCGGTCTGCACTAGCTCGTCGCATATGCGCCCTATCAGCTTCGACCTCTGCGACCCGATGCACGGCTTCTTGCGCAGGATGCGGTTCCCGAGGGCATGGATGGTCATTATGTCGGCGCCGAACCCGTCTCCGAACTCCGCCATGACGGCTTTCTTCAGGTCTGCGACGGAGTTGTTGGTGAGCGAGATCATCAGCATCCGCTTCGGCTCCACATGGTCGTGCTCAACCAGATGCTTCACCTTGCCGATGAGGGTGGTGGTCTTCCCCGTCCCCGCGCCTGCGACCACGAGCTGGGTGAACGATTCGTCCCTGACCACCGACGCCTGCTGCCTGTCCAGGGCGTGGCCCCTCACGACGATGGGGTCGTCGTCCTCGTTCCGGGCCTTATGCTTCTGGACGGCAGGCATGCTATCGCCCTTCCCAGTTATAATCGGTATATAAAATGAATTGACGGTACGACGAAAATGGCACCGGAGGCGCTGCCGCGCAGGGTTTTCCGACATAGCGCTCCTTAGGTTCGGTGCGTATCAGGGTTCCTGACAGTAGCTTGTTCTTCTGGAAATATAATCAACAGGTAACTGTAATATTTTTATATCAGTTACCTGTTATACTTTCTGGAGGTAAAAGAAATGTGCGAAAACACTAGCTCTAAGGCACTGTCCATGAAAGCCATGCATCTCTCCCACATGATGCGCATGCTCCACGAGGAGAAGATGAGGGATACCGATCCCCGCGCCTCGCCCGGACGCGTGCTCGCGTTCCTCAGGCTCGCCGAGGAGGTCTCTGTAGGAGACATGACCATGATACTCGAAGTGAGGCCCCATTCCCTGGAGAAGACCCTCGCTATGCTCGAAGAGGACGGATTCGTGGCTCGCGAGCAGGGCGAGAAGAGGTGGCTCGACAAGGTGAGGCTCACCGAGAAGGGGCTCCAGCCTGGGAAGAGGCCCGAGGGGAGGGCGTCGAAGGTGTTCGGCACCCTTTCCGAGGAAGAGCGCGGACAGCTCGCGGCGATACTGGACAAGCTGAACGCCGGATTCGAGAAGGAGCTGGGAGTCCCCGAGGATCCCGAGGAGCGCAAGGCCTTCATGCGCGAGAGGGCCTGCGGATGGAAGCCAGGATGCGGGCCGATGCCCGGATGGAACGGATTCGGACCTGTGCCCCGCTGGCACGGATGCGGACCCAGGTTCGGACCCAGGATGTGACGCGACGGCCTTTCGGGGCTGATATGGAACAGGGCCGAGGCGATGAAGCCCCGGCCAGGCAAACGTCCTTACTTTTCATAGCATTCCTTATTGCGCATGTATTGCTCTGGCTGTCGAGCCGAGGTAATAAGACCATAGTGGTAAACACTCGGTGGACACTTATAAAGGATGTGGACTATCGAAGTGCTTATACAGCCCAGATGGTTCGAGCTCATCATAAGACTATAGTTCTAATCTGGTCGGGCGGTATTGATGGAAGGGGTTTGAAGGGCGGAAGGGAAACCCCGTCCGCCGCTTTTCACTTGCTCTTTCCGCGGAGGAACAGGGCGGCGCCCAGTATGGCGACGATGGCGACGATACCTGCCCCAGCGTATAGGAGCAGGTTGCCGGACGCGCCTCCTTGGGGCTGCTCCTCTACGGTAACCTCGCAATAGGCCTTGAGGGCCTTGTCGACGGATATGGCGGTGATGGTGGCCTTCCCGGGAGATACGGCCTTCACGTTCCCGTCCTGGTCGACGGTCGCGACGCTCGCATCGCTGGTCATCCAGTCGACCTCCTTGAGGCTGGCGTTGGCCGGGGCGATGGTGGCCGTGAGCTTCTGCGAGCTTCCTTCCTTCAGGCTGATCCTGGCCTTGTCCAGGGTAATGCCGGAGACAGGCACGTCGTCTTCCTGGACTGTCACCTCGCAATAGGCCTTGTAGGCGCCGTCTACGGATATTGCGGTTATCTTGGCCTTCCCGGGCGAGACCGCCCTAACGTTCCCGTCCTGGTCGACGGTCGCGACGCTGCTGTTGTCGGACGACCAGTCCACTTCTCTCAGGCTCGCGTCTGCCGGGTACAGCGTAGCAGTCAGCACGGCTTTGTCTCCTATGCCCATGGACAAGGTGTCTTTGCTCAGGGAGATGCCCGTGACATGCTTGTCGGCCTGGCTCACGGTCACCATGCAGCTCGCGACCACGAATCCTCCGCCAGAGGAAGCCGTGATCGTGGCTGTCCCTTTGGAAACGGCCGTCACGTTTCCGCTCTGGTCGACTGTAGCTACATTGGCGTTGCTCGACTTCCATGCCACAGCGTCGGTGGAATCGGAAGGGGTCAGGGTGGCTATGAGCTGGATCGAACCCCCTTCGTACAAGGAAGCCGATGCACGGTTGAGCTTTATTCCCTTCGCAGGTATCGAGTCCGAGAAGACGCTGACGCTGCAGGATGCGGTCTTGGACCCGTCATGGGTCGTCACGGTTATGGTAGCGCTCCCTGCGGAGACGGCTTTTACGTTCCCGTCCTGGTCGACTGCGGCCGCCGATGGGTTGCTGGATGCCCAGGACACGGATTTGTCGGTGGCGTCGGACGGCGATATGGTGGCGGTCAGCCTGTATGTGCCGCCAGCATGCATCTCCAGATAGGTCCTGTCCAGCGACACGCTCGATACCGGCACGGAAGAAGGCCCTGCCACTGTTATGGAGCAGGTGTCCGTGTACCCTCCGTCGATGGTCCTGACGGTTATGGTAGCGCTTCCTGTTCCGACCGCCTTCACGGTCCCGTTGCTGACGGTGGCCACGCCGATGTTGCTGCTGGTCCAGGTCACCGTCTTGTCTGTCGCGTCGGCAGGCCTCACCGTCGCGGTCAGCGAGAGGCTCTCGCCTTTGCTCAGGCTCACAGAGCTTCTGTCTATGTCGACTCCGGTCACCGGGACGCCGGTCGAGGGGGCCTTGTAGTCTGCGTAGTACACTGACGGATAGACGATGTCGGTCACCACGCGTCCCTTCATGGCCGCGCTGCCCCTGAGGAAATAGCTGTACGTGCTGCCGGTGTCGTCCCATGTGGCGTCGACGAAGTACCAGTTGCCGTCCTCCATCTGGACGAAGTTCCATGTATGGCCTTCCTCGTCCCCCGCATGCGCCAGCCCGGCCACGTAGACGCAGGGGATGCCGTGGATGTCGCAGAGCATCTTGAAGGCGGCGGCGTACGTCTCGCACACCCCCTTGTGGTCTCCGAGGACGGCGTTGTAGATGCAGTGGTACCTGTGGGTGACCGTGTCCTCGTAGCTGTACGTGATGAGGTCGCAGACGTAGTCGTGGATGGATTTCACCTGGGCGTATCTGGACGAGCCGTCGACCTTCACGCCGCGGAGGGCGGAGACGGTCCTGTCGTAGCTGCTCCTGTCGAAGCCCGTTCCCTTCAGTACTTTGATGGTGCCGGTCGACGGGTCCACGTCCACGTTCGACATGAAGTCGTACCCGTCCTCCTCGTCCCATACCTGGCGGTAGTCCTTCTTCAAGGATCTCTGGACCTTCTCCATGACGGTGATGGCGTACTCCACGAGGTCGTCCTCGGACATGCCAGAAGGCAGCTTCACCGAAGATTCGGTCCCTTTGGTTATGGCGGCGGCCACGGCGTCGTACAGCCTCTTCTCCACCGCGCTCAGGTCGCTGTAGCCAGGAAGCCCGTCGTATTCCAGGGTCGTGACCGTCCTGGCCTTGGCGGGGACGGAGGCGGACACGGGGCATCCGCAGAAGGAACCCTCTCCGAAGCTCTTCACCGAGCCGAGGGAGCCGGCGCTGGACAGGGACATGCACCCGTAGAACGCCATGTCCCCGATGGAAGCGACGGTGCTAGGGATGCTTACGGACTCCAGGGCGGAGCACCAGTAGAAGGCCTTCTTCCCGATAGTAGTCACGGAGCTTCCGAGCTTCACGGAGGTGAGGCTCTGGCATCCGTAGAGCAACTCGTCCGATACGGCCTTGACCGAGCCGCTGATAACGACCGAAGCGAGGGAGCCGCAGCCGCTGAATGCTCCCCTGCCCAGGCTGCCTACGCCGTCTGGCACGGTCACGGATCTGAGGCCGCTCGCGCTGAAGGCTTCCGCGCCGATAGCGGTCACGGATGCCGGGATGGTCACGTAGCTCAGGCTCGTGCACCCCATGAACGCCTCGTCACCTATCCTCTTGACTGTGGTGGGGATCGACACGGCGCCCAGGGACATGCATCCGCTGAACGTCCCCTTCTCGATCGCAGCCACTCCGCTCGGGATGCTGATCGACTTGAGGCCGAGGCACTTGCAGAAAGCCTCCTCGCCTATGGATCTGACCGACGAGGGCAGCGCCACGCTTCCCAGGCTGGAGCATCCGTAGAACGCCTTCTCGCCTATGCTCGTGACGCTGCCGGGGATGCTCACGGAGCTTATCCAGCTGTTGCGGAACGCGTTGTCGCCTATGTGCGTGACGCCGTATCCGATCGTCACCTCGCTGATGGTGAACATGCCTGCCCATGGGGCGTCCGCGCCGCTGTAGTCGTACATGGCGCCGCTCCCTGTGATCCTCAGGGTCTCGAACCCCACTATCTCGTAGCTCACGCTGTCTCCGCATTTCCCTGGCGCCGCATCGGACTGCTCCGATGTCGCAGGGATCAGGGCCAGGACGCAAACCGCCAGAGCCAGCAGGGCCGTCGTCCTCCAGACGCAGGAGGTCCTGTGACGGAGAGACTGGTTGTCGTTATTGCCTGTCGTGCTCATTTTCATCATCGTATGGATGTTGTTGGTTTGTTATCGGCCTATGGGTTTATTACTTGTCTTTGCGGCCAGCGCCGAATCTGGTTCGCAGCCTGGCAGAGGGAGGCGATCGCTCCCCTCAATGGCGATGGGAACCATCGAAAGCGGAACGGATAAATTTGGACCAGAGGATTCCCGGATATGAGCAGCCTATGCGACCTGTTCGTCGAATTCGCCTCCCGCTATCCCTCCGCCAGAAAGGAGAGCCTGAGAGGCCATCCTGTGGCCGACCTCATGAGGAAGGGCATCGCAGGCGGCATCTCCGCCACCGGGGTGTTCGGAGACGGCTACATGGTTCGCGGAAGCGTCGGGAAGGGAGGCTGGGCTGAGATACCCTGGGCGGCCGTGTTCGATCTAGATGAGACCGACACTCTGCATCATGGGCTCTTCGTCCTCTTCGTCTATTCCGCCGACATGGGATCCCTGTTCCTTTGTCTGAACCAAGGCAGCGTCACCTTTTTCGACTCGCACGGCAGGGCGGAGACAAACAGGCATCTGGAGGAGAACGCGGCTGCGCTGCTGGGGGACCTGGACACCGAGGGCTTCGACACCGGCCGCATAGACCTGAAGGCCACCAGCAGCGTCGGGAGGTTCCTCGAGACCGGGTGCATATGCAGCCGGAGGTACGACGTGGGCGATCTTCCCTCGGACGACAGGATCAGGGCCGACCTCGTGGATTTCAAGGGCCTGTACTCCAGGGCGATGGAGGCGGAGCGCAGGCTGGGCCTGGACATGGCCATACCGGGCAGGCGAACCGTCGTGCCGGTCGGGTTCTTCCAGGAAAGGGACGCTGTAGCCGTAGCCAGAGCAGCCGTCGGCATGATCCTGTGCCGCAGGATGCCGGACGGCGAGGTCCTGAGGAGGCGCATAACCGAGACGGAGGCGTACACGGGGGAGGACGACACCGCCGCCCACGCCCGCTTCGGCCGCACCGGCAGGAACAGGGTGCTGTACGAGGACGGCGGCAGGGCGTACGTCTACCGCTGCTACATGTTCTGGCTGCTGAACCTGACCGCGGGCGGGGAAGGCGACCCGCAATGCGTCCTGATAAGGGGCGTGGAGGGGGCCGAAGGTCCAGGCCGCGCCTCCGAGCTGATGGGCTTCCGCAAGGACATGTACGGGGACCCTCTGGACGAGGAGCACGGGCTGTGGCTGGAGGACGACGGCTTCCGTTCGGAGGTCGAGTCCGGCCCCAGGGTCGGGATCCCATATGCCTCGGAGGCGGACAGGGAGGCTCCCTTGAACTTCAGGCTTAAGCCGCGGCGATGCGACGGGCCCGTCCCATATTAAAGAAAGGCTCCCCGCATCTTCATATGAGCTATGCGGGGCATCGGACGCCTCGTGCTGGCGCCCGGAAGGAGTTTGCGTGGTGCCGCCTCGAGGGCAGATCACAGCACGCCCATGTCCGTGAGCTTCTCCGGGAGGTACGTGTCCGTCACGTAGTCCAGGCCGTACTTGGCCAGCGCCTGCTGCTCTGACTTCTTCTTCATCTCCAGCATGGTCTGTATCTCGGTTACCCAGAACTCGTCCGCGAACCTGGGGTCGCTGAGCTCCGCGTTGAGCGCGCCGATGTCCTTGTCGTTCAGCTTGTCCGTGGGCAGGCTGTAGTTCAGGATGTCGGAAGCCGTGACGCCGATGAACTGGGCAGTGGGAGTCGCCAGGTACTCGGAGATGTGCGCGGTCTTGATGGCCCCGTAGGCCACCGACGCGAATATCCTGAACGACCAGGGGTCGCCGTCGGTGAAAACGGTCACAGGGAGGTCGTACTCCTCGTTCAGCCTCTTGATCAGGCGCCTTGTCGACCTCGCTGGCTGCCCGCTCAGATGGACCAGCGCGCAGTCGTACTTCTCGGGGAACCCGTTCTCGATCAGCCTGGCGTACATACCTCCTGTCTCTATCGCCATGATGAACTTCGTGTTGCCGGGATCGATCTGGAACGTGTCCTCCTCCACCTTGTACGGGACGGCGAATCCCGCCTCGGACACGTCGTCGATGCAGTTCATGGTCTTCATGCCCTTCTTGGTCATGGTGGTGAAGTTCAGATCGCCGTAGACGTGGGCCCCTGACTCCTCCGGGCGGAGCTTGAAGTCCTCCCTCATGCACCCGGTGATGGTCTCCAGATCCTCGGCGAGGAGGTTGCTCTCGTCCTGGGAGTGGAACTTGGCGTTGTTCCATCCCTCGGATATGTAGTACATCTCCCTTAAGGTGGACGACTTGCTGTCGCGGATCATGTCGTTGATGAAGTCGGACGTGTACACCGTCCTGAGCATCATCACCGCTCCGTTGACCGTCTTCGCCGTGCGCGACGTCTTCAGGTCCCCGTAGGTCCAGACGCTGTGGCGGCTGTCGAACTCGATGTTCTTCTTGGACCTCAGGGGCAGCTCCATGGCGGGTATGTCCCCTCCGTCGAGCTGGTCGTAGATCCCCTCGACGACTCCGGTGAGGCTGTCGAGCGCTTTCTGCTGTCTTTCATTCATCGTCAAGGTCCTCATCCTCCTCCTCTTCCTTCTCGTCGTCGTCCGCCACGTAGTCGTCCGCGGACTCTACTATCTCCATTCCCTTTATCCCCCAGTCGCCGGGGAGCATCTCGGCGCCCATCACCATCACCGGGTTGAGGCCGGAGAAGTAGATGTCGTCCGCGTCGAAGGTGTCGGCCATGTCCCCCGTGAGGTCGAAGGTTATGGAGACGTTCGTGGACGGCTGGATGTCCTTGATCTCCCAGTTGGCCTTCCCTTCGTCGTTGATGTCCAGGAAGTAGGGGGACGAGTACACCGACAGGTCCTTCAGGCACTCCTTGGGGAGCTGGGCGTGGAGCCTGAAGGTGCGGACGGTGCTGGTGTAGTTGTAGACCGTGTAGGTGACGGTGCGCTTGGACTTCCCGTCCTTCTTGACGGAAGGCTCGATCCACACGACGTTCATGATGCGGGTGATGGTCCTGTCGAGGTTCGGGACGGGCCTTCCGAGGTGCTCGGCCGCCTTCTTCGCCATGTCCGGGAGGATCTCCTGAACGATCTCGAACTTCGCGTGCGTCTTGTTTTTGCGCTCCATCTTGTTCAGGTGGCTCTTCAGGTTCCTGGCGCAGAGCCTCAGGGCGAGCCCTATCTCGCTCTGCAGCTCGGGGAACCCTGCTACCGCCTCCTTCCCTTCAGAGGTGAACGGGACCTTGGTGGAGGCCACGTGGACGAGTATTATCGCGGGCCCGAAAGGTATGCCTTTCCCTCCCCTCTGCTCCAGGCCGTACCTCCTCCAGTCCATCTCCGATATGGCCTTAGTTATGGCGCAGGCGCCCTGCTGGTACAGGAGCGGCACGCGGTTGGCGAACCTGAGTATCTGGACCTGGCTGTCGGAGGGTATGTCCCCGCCGTAGACGATTCCCGCCTCGACGACGAACGGGTTGCCGTTCACGGCCTTCGGGGAGCGGGTGACCGGGGTGGCGTAGTACTCGGGGCGGAGGCCGTCGAGGACGTGCATCAGGCCCTTCTTGATGAGGGTGTCCCCTATCGGCGACAGGCAGTCGGTCGGAGGGGCCATTATCTTCACCTGCTTTATTGCGTCCAGGATGGCGATGGCCTCCTCGCGCGTCAGCTTGCCGGGGCTCTTGGAGCCGTCGACCTTGGATATGTCCAGGATCTCCTTGGTCAGCCTGTCCGTTATCCTCGAGAAGTCGTTCTTCAGGAACGCCGCCACCGTCTTCTGGGCCGAGTTGCTGGAATACTTCAGCAGGTCCCCGATTTCCATGCCTTCCGGGTGGGGCTTGATCTCCTTCGGCCTCGGGGGCATGATGTCGGTCGCCCTCTCGAACACGTACTTCTTGCCCTCCGGGTCGTGGAACGTGATCTGGGCATGGGGGTTCACTATGGCGGTGTTCTTCAGGTACTCGAAAACTGATTGCTTCCCGGTGATGTACCTTCCCTTTATGGTGTACTCTATCCTGGTGCCGTGGTCCTTCCCTTCCCATTTGAACACGTTCTCGTTGGATGTTATCGGACGGTTCTTCTTGGTGTCGATTACGATGTCCATCTCGTTGGCCATCTCGAACTCGCCCTCTATCTTGGAGACCACATGGGCGGGCTTGCCGGTCGTTATGTTCCCGTACATGACCGTGGCGGATATGCCTATCCCCTGCTGCCCTCTGGACTGCCTCAGCGCATGGAACCTGGACCCGTAGAGCAGGCGCCCGAACACGTTGGGTATCATCCTGTATACGATCCCGGGGCCGTTGTCCTCTATGGATATGTGGTAGTCCTCGTCGTCGATCTTGTCTATGCGCACCTCTATGTCCGGGAGGATGTTGGCCTCCTCGCATGCGTCGAGGGAGTTGTCCACGGCTTCCTTTATCCCCATAAGCAGGGATTTAGAGCGGGAATCGAATCCGAGGATCTGCTTGTTCTTCTCGAAGAACTCCGTCACGGAGATCTCCTGCTGCTTGGCGGCCATCTGTTCCGCCGTCGGGGCCTTCTTCTTGGTGGTGGAGGCCGGCTTCTTGTTCTCGCTGTCTGAGGGCATCCGGGCCTGCAATAGAATCGTGTTTCTTAACATTTGTCGCAGATTCTATCAGGATAGCGTATTTGGACGCAGAGTCGTATATTCAGCCTTTTGTCATCGAAGATGCGGGTGCGGTCACCAAAAATCGTAATGTTCTCGGCAGGCTTGTATCTTCGAAACACGAGATCATCGGTCAAGCAGTGAATTGCACGCATAACCATTATATGCTGAGGGCCGGGATTGGAAATCGCCAGGGTGGGAGTCCGGCGCGCAGGACTTCCCTTTGCGCCGGCCTCTGTCCTGAGTAGCCATGAGGGAGGTGAAATCCTGAGTGAGGAAAAGGACCAGGGCCACACTGCAAAATTGTCCCTGGTCCTCGAGGCGGCTCGGCTCTTGTCCGAGCTGCTGAGATGGGCCTTCACTTGAAGGCAACAAACCTCTTACGGCCCTTCGGGGCCGGCATCGAAGTTCAAGACTTAATTCTCGTCCCAGGATTTAATGCCATCGCACGGCGTCAATTGGGAAATGCATGTATGAGTCAATCCAGCAATCAGTAGCGCTGACGAAAGAGTGATTTATGCAGGGAATGCCGCCATAGGTGAACGGCAATGCCGTGGGCGCAGAACGAATTCTACCATTGGGAGCAATGTGCAGGGCATCTCCAGCGCCGGCCTCTGTCCTGAGTGCCATGAGGGAGGTGAAATCCTGAGTGAGGAAAAGGACCAGGGCGGCCATGCAAAACTGTCCCTGGTCCTCGAGGCGGCCCGGCCCTTGTCCGAGCTGCTGAGATGGGCCCTCGCTTGAAGGCGACAAACCCCTTACGGCCTTTAGTGGCCGGCATCGAGGTTCGGATCTTCATCCTCGCTCCAGGATATAACATCATTGCTCCGCCGTCATCGATGCTATAAGGCGCTGGACCTGAAGCTGCCGTCCTAAAATGGTCGCAGAAGGGTTCGGAAATGCGAACCCTATGGTTTGGAAGAGGGCGCCCTTTGGGGGACGCCCATGGTTTCATTCGTCGTCCTCGTCGAACACGGCGCCGCACTTGGGGCACCTCTTGGCGTTAGCCGGGACCCTGGCTCCGCATTCGGTGCATTCGAAAACTTCTGTGCTGGTGTCGACGCTCCCGTCGGCGTGGCGAATCTCGCTCTCGAAGCCGTCGTCGAAGCTCTTGCCGCACTTGGGGCAAACGGTAGCGTCCTCGGTTATCTCGCATCCGCACTCGGAGCAGACGAACTTGTCCTTCTTCTTGGGCTTCAGCTCCTCCGGGACGTCGATGTACTCTCCGCATTTCCTGCAGTTGACCTCGCCGGGAAGGACAATCGCTCCGCACTTCTTGCACCTGCCGTATCCCCGAGGGTACAGGCGACCCTCCTTCTCCATCTTCTCGCGGGTCTTGCCGAGGCTCCTCCTCATCAGAGCAGAGAATATCAGGATGATGAAGTACATGGCTGCGATGTACGCCGTGATGTACGCGGACCCGACGAAGCATATCGACATCATGTCGCCGTCGGATATGCCCGTGTCTATGGTGAACGACATCCCGTTCTTCATGTCGCCGTCGACGAACACGCTGACGAGGCACAGCTTCCCTGCTGGAAGGTTCAGCTCGACCGTTCCTCTGTAGCTGGTCGGCGATTTCTCGGCGTAAGGGATGTCTATCGTCTTGGAATCCGTGGACCGGACTGCCCCGAAGGCGATCCCGCTGACCGTCCCGTACTTGGCGACAGGCTTGAACTCCTTGCCTTCGGCAGGGACCAGGGTCATCGTCAGGACGCCTGTGGCCTCGTCGTACGAGACGTCCTGGACGCACTTGCCGTCCTTGTTGATCATGTCCGCCATGTCATGGTTGATCCCCATGTATCCGAACGTCCCCAGAGCTATGGACAGGACGATGAACACCACCCCGATGATCGCCTTCATCCTCACGGAGGTGACGCCGAGGAGGTGGGGTATCATGTACAGCAGGACAGCGACTATCAGGAAGCCGATGCACATCGAAGCGAATCCCAGCGCCTCCAGGACGAGAGCGATGGCGATCGCGCCGATTATGGCTACGAGCTGCTTGGTACTGAGGGCGGAGAACTCCTCTCTGAGGCTCTTCCTGCCTTCCGCCGTTTCTGTCATCGGGGGCCTATCCGTAGGTTTCTATTAATAAGTTGACCGTCGGCCGTCTCCCTTGCGGAACAGGCATCGGACGCTGTCTTCCGCAATCCCCGGATCTTGAGAATCGGCCTGAGGCGCAGCTCCAGCGTTTTTCCTGCCAGGGCGCCTCTCCTCGGGGCAGATGAGCTCGGCGGCGTTGATTATCGCCTCCAGGGCTTCCCTGTCGGCAATGCTGTAGAACGTGCTACGGCCATTTTTCGCGCTGACGATGACGCCGGAGCCTCTCAGGATGCTGGTGTGGTACGTGAGGAGGTTCTCCCTCAGGCCGGTCGCCTCGCATAGCGCCGAGTTGTTCATAGGTCCGCGCATGAGCAGCCTTAGGATCCTGTAGCGGAACGGGTTCGCTATCGCCTCCAGAGACTGGGGGGCGGCTTCGGATTCGACGGCCGGGGTCAGACTGCTCCCTTCGTCCAGAATATTTCCGGAGAAAGGCTTCCTGGCGCACATGGTGTATCTGACGGGAATCCTCGCAGGGCCGTCCTCCGTGTAGGTGTTGTAGTCTTCCGGGTCGGTGCACCTGAAGCTGACGTCGTTCATGCCGGAGTACGTCATCATCCAGAGGTCCCACGAGGGTCTTCTGACGCGGTTCGGATAGAGCTTCATGGCTATCTCCCCAAGGCGGGCGTAGTCGACGTTCCCCATCTCCGCGCGGAAGGCTATCTCTTCGGCGCCGTACTTGAGGCGCATGTACCTGTCCCTCTTCGCATACTCCTCCTTCTTCGTCTGGAAGTAGTAGCTCCCGTCCATGACTACTACCCTTCCGCCGGGACGGAGGATCCTTATCCATTCGCGGTAGGCCATGCCGGGGTTCGGGAGGGTGAACACGAGGTTCCTGGCGACCACGGCGTCGAAACATCCGTCCTGGAAGCCGGTAGAGGCCGCGTCCCCCCTTACGAACTCTATGTCCAGCCCGGACTGGGCGGCGTTCCATCTCGCTTCCTCCAGCATGCTCTCGCTCACGTCCAGGCCCACGGCCTCGTGCCCCGCCTTTGCCAGGAGGATGGCCACGAACCCTGCTCCGGTTCCGGCGTCGAGCACCTTCAGCCTGCGGCCTCCGGGGATGCAGCGCTCCAGCTCCGAAGCGACTTGGCTGCTGTTCTTCAAGATAATTCTGGTGAACAGCCCGTATCCTCTGGCGCAGCCGCTCCAGAACTCGGTGACCTCCTTCTGGAGGGGCTCGCAGACCTCTTTTTCTGGCAAATTCAGGGGACCGTTGCCCATGATTTGAATAACAGGCGTTTTCATCATATATGTTTCGAAGCAGCAGAACATAACATCAAAAAAAATTGATTGATAAATCGCTTTCAGAGCAACCTTTATGTAATGAATACTTTAGTGAAAGGGTAATTGGATGTAAAGTCCAATATCGAGTGATAAAATGGACCAAAAGACTCTGATCGCCGTCGTTGCCGTGGTCGTGGCGGCAATAGCGGTCATCGCGGCCGCCTATGCCTTCATGAGCAACGGCAGCAACGACAAAGGCGACAACGACAAGACGGTCGCCGTCTCCGGGATATACCTGAACAAGGCGGAGCTGTCCCTGGACATAGGCGGATCGGCCACGGTGGCGTGCACGGTATCCCCCGCCGGCGCCAGCGACAAGAACGTCAAGTGGGCTTCCTCCGACGTGTCCGTAGCCACCGTGACGGACGGCGTGGTCAAGGCGGTCGCGGCGGGAAGCGCTGTGATCACCGCAACCACCAACGACGGGGGCTATGCCGCATCATGCAAGGTCGTCGTAGCCGAAGAGAAGCCTATAGCGCACGACATGACCGTCTACGACGTCAACAGCAACAGGCTCGTCGTCTACGGGAACGCGAACAACGACGACACCATCGACGAAAGGGACCTGGCCATCATCCAGTCCTACGCCGCCGGGACCAGCACCTGGTCCAAGAGCCTCGCTCCTTTCGCCGACGCCAACGCCGACGGGAAGATCGACCAGAGCGACGTCGACCTCGTGAAGAAGATCGTTTCCAAGGAGACCTGCAAGGTCAAGTACCTCAACTACAAGAACCATCCTACAGAGGTCACATACCCCTTGCCTACCGACAAGATAGGGACCACCTACTATCAGGCGGCCTCCATGGCCCAGATGCTGGGCTTGTGGGACAACGTCACCGCATGCGGCAGCGGGTCCCTCAACAACATCTCCTCTCCAGGATGGGAGTCCAAGTACTCCTACGGCCCCGGATACAACGTCGATCCGCAGACGGTCGTCGATTCCGGAGTCCACACAGTGATCTGCTACACCCAGACCGATACGACCGCTTCTCAGATGGTGGAGCTCGTCGAGAGGACGGGGATAGACCTGAACGTCCTCTGCATCAACCACGAGCACCTGCTGAAATGCGTCTGCTCCTACGGGTTCCTGTTCGACAAGACGGACATCACCGACAAGTATCTCGCCACCGCGGACGAGTGCTCCGAGAGCATCATCGAGTCCATGACCCCTGTGCCGTCCTCCGAGCAGCCCACCGTGGCATGCGTGATGCTGTACGGGACCGCGACCACCGAGAAGATCCGCGTCCTGGGGTACAACTACGACACCACCAAGAACACCCACAACCTCTCCAGGCTCATACACTCCGTTCCCAACGTCAACCAGGTGATGCCCGACATACCCTCGTACGGGACGTACGTGTCGTCGGAGTGGTTCATCGAGAAGCAGCCTGACTACATCGTCCTCGTAGGCTCGTCCATGGGCATGGGAGCCGACAAGACCCAGGCCGAGTGCCAGAAGATCTATTACGACAAGTGCAAGGAGGTGTTCGGAGAGACGAACGCCTTCAAGAACGGCAACATAATCTGCTGCAGCAACGGGATGCTGAACGGCTATTCCAACCCCCTGGTGTCGCTCAACGTCCTCTCCGAGATCTACCCCCAGATAGACAAGGAGCTCGGCCAGAAGGCGCTCGACCAATGGTACGGCTACACCCTCCACGACTTCGGAGACATAGCTTCAGAGAGGGTCTACCGCATCGGCGAAGCCGCCTGATCAAACGGGGGGAGACCCCCATCTTACGGATTGATCCCCATGATAGAAGACGACCCTCTGATCGGGAATGTTGTCAAGCGCTCCGTGCTCGAATGGGCGAAAGGCGGAGGAGCAGAAGGAAGGGAAGAGGTCCTGGAGAGGTACCACAGGTTCTACAAGAGGAAGTGGCTCCTCCTCGCCGCCCTCGTCCTGGTCGTGATGGTGCTGTCGGGGTACGCCCTGACGATCGGCGACTACCATATAGGGTTCCTCGACTGCTTCGAAGCCGTCTGGATCCATATCAGGGGCGAGGTCGGGACTACCCCGCAGGAGAGGCTCGTCGACTACGTGATCTGGGAGCTGAGGCTCCCCACGGTCGTCGTGGGGATAATCGCCGGAGCGGCGCTCTCCGTCTGCGGGGTGGCGATGCAGAGCATCCTGAAGAATCCCTTGGCAGACCCGTACACGACGGGAGTGTCCTCCGGCGCAGGGTTCGGCGCCACGCTGGCGATAGTCGCCGGAGCCACCATAGCCGACAGCGAGTACGCGATAGTCGCCAACGCCTTCCTGTTCTCCCTGATCCCGACGGCGGTCATCATGCTGATAACCAAGCTTAGGGGCGCGTCGCCGACCACGATGATAATGGCCGGGGTAGCGGTGATGTACGTCTTCAACGCCGCCTCCACCCTGATGAAGCTCTGGGGGGACCCGAACTCCCTCGCCGCGATACTGGAATGGCAGGTCGGCTCCATCGGCGGGATCAGATGGAGCGGCATCCCTCTGATGTTCGTCGCGACGGTGGCAGGGGTGGCCGCGATACAGCTGCTGTCCAGGAAGCTCAACGTCCTCTCGGCGGGAGACGACGGGGCGAAGGCCCTCGGGATAGACGTGAACCGCCTCCGCATGGCGATAATGC
The DNA here is from genome assembly GCA_017540825.1 of Candidatus Methanomethylophilaceae archaeon. GTDB lineage: Archaea > Thermoplasmatota > Thermoplasmata > Methanomassiliicoccales > Methanomethylophilaceae > Methanoprimaticola. The sequence continues at coordinate 55,236 of JAFYAH010000025.1, forward strand.
TGGTGGTGGCCCTTCTCGCTGCCACCATAGTGAGCTTCACCGGCCTGATCGGGTTCGTCGGCCTGATAGCTCCGCACATGGTCAGGATAATCATAGGCGCCGACAACAGATACCTGGTGCCGATATCGGCCGTCCTGGGGGCCGTCATCCTCCTGGCCGCCGAGATAGCAGGAAAGGTCCTGCTGTCGCCCGCTGTGATCCCGGTGGGCGTCCTGACATCGTTCCTCGGAGGGCCCGTGTTCCTTTGGCTCCTCCTGAGGAGGAACTCGGAGGTGTGGGAATGAGGATGGACATATCGGACCTTTCCTACGGTTACGGGTCGGGTGCAAAGATCCTGCATGGGATCAGCGCCGAGTTCGAGTCCTCGAGCCTGGTGTGCATCATCGGCCCCAACGGGGTGGGCAAGTCCACCTTCGTCAAGTGCCTCAACAGGCTCCTGGTCCCGGACACCGGGAAGGTCCTCCTGGATGGCGTGGACATAAGCACGCTGAGCCGCCGCGACATAGCCATGAAGATCGGCTACGTGCCACCCACCTCCCGCGACATGTTCTCGGTTCCAGTTCTGGACGCCATCATGATAGGCCGGCACAACCTCCAGGGGTGGAGGAACACCCAGGAGGACCTGGACCGCACCTACGCAATCCTGAAGCTTCTGGACATCGAGGACCTGGCCATGAGGGACTTCAACAGCCTTTCGTCCGGGCAGCATCAGAAGGTCGCGATCGCCAGAGGGCTGGCCATGGAGACCCCCGTGCTCATCCTGGACGAGCCCACCTCCAACCTGGACGTCCGCCATCAGGTGTACATAACGGAGATGCTCAGGGGCATAGCCAAGGAGACCGACAAGCTGGTCATAATGATCAGCCACGACCTCAACATAGCATCGAAATACGCTGACAAAGTGGTGGTCATGGCGGGCGGCACGGTGCATTCGTCCGGTCCTCCAGAGGATGTGGTGACCCAGGACATGGTCAGGGAGGTCTACGGAGTGGACTGCCAGGTCATGGACGTCGGGGGCCGTCCGGTGGTGGTCCTCGGGTCTCCCCTGTGAAAACCCTCGGATGCTGGCATGATATGATCGGTATGATCATCATATCGAGGCGATACAATGCATGCCGGTCGGCCAGGGCGTCCGTTCCAGACTGGCGGGACGGTGCAGTGCTATGCGCGCTGTCTGCTGTATGGAAGCGACAGCGGCATGGGGTGCATCGGAAGAACATGCGGGAACTGGAGCGTCATCGTGGATCGGCGGCCAGCGAGCCTGTCTGCTTCCGTCTGTCGGCCGTCGGGACGAACGGCGCCGAGCGGCTTTCCGAAAGGTCGCGGCGAAGAACCCAGGCCCGCGCCTCCCGCATCTGCCCTAATAATAAATATGCCTGCAACATGGGGAGAAACCGCAGGGACCGGAAATGGCGACGATCGAGGAGCAGATCAAGGAATTGGAGGAGCAGATCTCCAAGACCAAGTACAACAAGGCCACAGAGGCGCACATAGGCAAGCTGAAGGCCAAGATCGCTCGCCTGAACGAGGAGGAGGAGAAGAGGCGCGCCTCCAAGGGCGGGAACACCAAGGGGTTCTACGTCAAGAAGGCCGGGAACGCCACCGTCGCCCTGGTCGGATTCCCCTCGGTCGGTAAGTCCACCCTGCTGAACCAGCTCACCGGAGCGAAGTCGGAGGTGGGGGCTTACCATTTCACGACGCTGGACGTAGTCCCCGGCGTTATGGAGTACAACCACGCAAAGATCCAGATCCTGGACATGCCCGGCCTGATAAAGGACGCCTCCCGCGGCAAGGGGAGGGGGAGGGAGGTGATCGCCGCCGCCAGGTCCGCGGACGTCATCCTGCTGGTGGTGGACATATTCAACCCCAACATGAACGTCCTGTTCAAGGAGCTCTACAACGCGGCAATCCGCCTCAACCAGAAGAGGCCCGATGTAGTCATCACGCAGGGGGACCACGGAGGTCTCCTGGTGAAGCCCACCGTCAAGCTCACCAAGATAACCGTGGACACCATCAGGGATATGGCCGCGGCCTACGGGCACATCAACGCCACCATAGTCGTCCGCGAGGACATAGACGTGGAGCAGATGCTGGACGTCCTGGCCGGGAACAGGGTCTACATCAAGGCGGTAATGGCCATCAACAAGGTCGACCTCGCCAAGCCCGGGCAGCTGGAGGCGGTGAGGGAGATGCACAAGCAGTACCTCAACGTCCCCGTCTCCGCCGCCACAGGATACGGCATGGAGGAGCTCAAGCAGGCCATCTACGACACCATAGACATGATCCGCATCTACCTGAAGCCCCAGGGCCAGGAGGCGGACATGGACATCCCGCTGATCGTCAAGCGCGGGAACACCGTCGGGGACGTCTGCGAGCTCATCCACAGGGACTTCAAGAACAACTTCCGTTATGCCATGGTCTGGGGGAAGAGCGCCAAGTTCCCCGGCCAGACGGTCGGGATGGACCACAAGGTCGAGGACGAGGACATCCTCTGCATCATCGTGCGCAGGCGATCGGAGCCCGGTCGCGCCCAGGCATGCGGAGCGCAGGCATTCGGCCACGTCGTCAACGAAACACGCCGGGACCCTCATCGTCACGGTTGTCTTCTCCGTCCTTCCGAACCTGACGGACTCCGCGTTCTTGTTCGCGATTATCACGTTCACGTCGTCGAAGCTCACGGAGAACTCCGGGCCGAACGAGCTGCCGTCCATGCCAGCGTCCACTGCGGACAGCTCCACCGCATCCCTGGCGATCTCCCTGAAGATGCTCGGCCCAGGTATTCCCAGGTCGAAGCGCTCGCCTACGCTCGGGTTGCGCCCGGTCACGCGGGACCCGCCGATGCAGTAGGCCATCGTCCTGCCTCCGTCTATGTAAATCCATGCGAGGCCGTCCTTCAGGCGGACCAGGTCCTAGACGTCGCTTTCCGAGAACGCCTTCGAGAAGTCCTCCCTCACGGCTTCCGCGCATTCGTCGCAACCCCTCGTCTTCGGGACGGCCGAGCAGGCCTTCTTGTATCCGAACAGCGCCACGCATCCGCATCCGAACGTTCGGTATTTACCGATAGCGCAATAGGGGAGCGACGCTATCGCCCTTCCGGTCAGCACATGGAAGAGCTGGACATCATATATTGGATCCAAGGCGCGTCCCCCGCCCTGGACGGCCTGATGGTCGGGGCGTCCGCCGCAGCCACGTACGGGGCCGCATGGCTGCTGCTGGCCTTCGTCCTCACCTGCTTCCCTGAGAGGAGGGAGGCCGGAATAGCGGTCCTGGCGGCCGTCGCGGTGTCTTTCGTGGTCGTGGACGTGATAATGAAGCCGGCCATTTGCCGCCCCAGGCCGTTCGACGTGGCGGACCTGGAGCTTATAGTCTCGGCCCCGTCGTCTTATTCGTTCCCTTCCGGACATACGGCGTATTCCTTCGCCGCCGCGACGGCGCTTCTTTTCTATGAGAGGAGATGGGGTCTGGTGGCGATGGCCCTGGCATGCCTCGTGGGGGTATCCAGGGTGTACCTGTGCCTGCATTGGCCCACGGACGTCCTGGCAGGGGCCGTCGTCGGGATCCTGTCGGCCGTGGCGTGCGTCTGGCTGGTCAGGAGGTTCTATGCGGGGGACCTCGAAGCTGGAGGATGACGTGCGGGGACCCGTGGTCGTCTATGATCTCGCACGGGACCTCGTACACCTCCTCGATCATGCGCTCCGTGACGATCTGCCCCGGAGGCCCTATCCCGTACAGCTTCCCGGGCGGAGCCATCACCAGGACCTCGTCGGAGAACTTGGCGGCCAGGTTCAGGTCGTGGCTTATCATGAGGACGGTCATGCCGGTCTTCTCGCACAGCGTCTTCAGGAACGCGGAAACGTACATCTGGTGGCGGACGTCCAGGTTCGACGTGGGCTCGTCCAGTATCAGTATCCTGGGCTCCTGGACCAGGCCCCTGGCCAGCGACACCTTCTGCCTCTGCCCTGCGGAGAGCTCGCTGAAGTACCTCATGGCCAGGTCCCCTATCTCCATGCTCTCCAGCGCACCGTGGGCTATCGCCAGGTCCTCAGGGGTGGTCCTCCACTTCTGATGCGAGTACCTCCCTATCAGGACGGTGTCCAGGACCGTGAGGACGTTGAAGTCGGCGTTCATCACCGGGACGTACCCGACGACCTTGGCCAGCTCGTCCAAGCGGTAGTCCCTGACGTCCCTGCCGTATATCGACACCTTCCCCGAGCCCGGCTTTATGTGCCCGGTTATGCACTTGATGAGGGTGGACTTCCCCACCCCGTTGGGGCCGATTATGCAGTAGAACCCCGGCTCGTCTATGCGGAAGGTAATGTCATGGAGTATGGTGCGCTCGTCGTATCCGAACGAGAGGCCTTCGACGTCTATGATGCTCTCTCCCATCTCACCACGACTCCTTCTTCTGCCTGATTATCAGCCACAGGAACATCGGGCCTCCGATGAAGGCTGTAACCACCCCCACCTGGAGCGCCGAGCCTTCGAACACGCTCCTTCCGACTATGTCCGCCACTATGAGGAGCGCCGAGCCGAAGAACCCCGAGGCCGGCAGCAGGTACTTGACGTCGGAGCCAACTATCATCCTGGCGATGTGCGGGCAGACGAGCCCCACGAACCCGATCAGGCCGGTGAAGCTCACGATCCCGGCGGTGAGCATCGACACCACGAACAGCGAGAATATCCTGAGGCGGTTGGCGTTTATCCCTATGGAGCGGGCCGACTCGTCCCCGGTTGAGAGGACGTTGAGCCTCCTGGACATCACCATCAGGACGATCCCTGACGCCAGGGTGAACGCGAACATCGTCGCTATGTGGTCCCACCCCTTGACGTCCAGGGTCCCCACGCTCCAGGCGAAAATGTTGGCCAAGGTGTCCGCATCGACCCAGAGCTTGATCATGGTGGTCATGGCGTTGAAGATGTACATGACCGCGATCCCGGCCATGACCATCGTCGCTGGGGACGCTCCGCGCATCTTGGACACGAAGACGATGACCGCCATGGGTATGAGCGAGAAGAAGAAGGCGTTCACCACTATCCCGAGACCTCCGGCTCCCGCCACGCTCAGCCCGAACCCTATGGCGAGGGACGCCCCGAAGGAGGCTCCCGACGAGACTCCCGTGGTATACGGGTCGGCCAGCGGGTTGCGGAGGATGGTCTGCATCACCACGCCGGCTATGGCCAGCCCGAACCCCGCTATCACCCCGGTCACGATGCGGGGCAGCCTCATGGTCCAGATGACCAGGTCGTCCCTGTAGTCCAAGGGAAGCCCCATTATGTGGTTCCAGATGACCTCGTAGGTCTCCCAGATGCTGATGTCGTACGGGCCGATGGTCAGGTCGTACCCTGCGGCGAAGAAGGCCGCCACGATGCATGCGAGGATGAACAGGACCTTCCGCCCGATGTAGCGGCTGTATTCGGCCATCTTCTGGTCGGCGTCCACAGACTCTCTCCTAGAGATCCATCTGTCCACCGACGCCTCTATGTCGGCCATCGCTTTCGACGTCATGCATTCAATGGATGCCATATCCGATTGAATAATCTATCCTCGAAGATTGTTAATCCGCAGTTTAAATAGTCGTTAGTTCATGCTATGCCCGGATACTTTATCCAAGTGATAAGATGGAGAAAAGGAACATCGCGATAATCGCTGTCGCCGCAGTGCTGATCATAGCGCTGCTGGCCGCCGCTTTCGTCCTTACCCAGAACGACAACGGCAGCAAGGACAACGGCAGCAGCGACGTCGTCAGCGTGAAGAGCATCGGCCTCGACAGGACCGACGTCTCCCTCGGGGTCGGCAAGAGCACCACCTTGAGCTACACCTTGAGGCCTACGAATGCGACCAACAAGTCGGTCACATGGTCGTCCGACAACCCCGCCATCGCCGTGGTCGACGAGAACGGGAGGGTGACGGCCGTATCCGTCGGCAGCACCAAGATAGTGGTCAAGACGGCGGACGGCGGGAAGACCGCCTCCTGCAACGTGACCGTCCCGGCGAACGTCGTGAACGTCACCGGCCTGACCCTCAACCAAGGCACTCTCTCCATGAAGGCAGGGGAGACCGCGTCCCTGACCGCAACCGTGGCGCCGTCCAACGCCACCAACAAGAACGTCCTGTGGGCGAGCGAGAACAAGTCCGTGGCCACCGTCAGCAACGGGGCGATAACCGCCGTAGCAGAGGGAGTGGCCGTGATCACCGCCACGTCGGAGGACGGCGGGTTCAAGTCCACCTGCGTGGTCAGCGTCTACAAGGCCACCGACGACAAGGTCCTCAACGAGGGGTACGTGTTCGAGGTCGACACCGTGGCCAGGGTCTTCGGAAACGCCAACAACGACGACCGCATAGACAGCCAGGACATCAAATACGTCCAGGGAGTCATCGACAAGACCATCAGCTACGACAAGTCCAGGAACCCTTACGTCGACGCCAACAACGACGGTAAGGTCGACAGCAAGGACATCGACCAGATCCAGATGATCATCGACAAGAAGAAGGGGATCGTCTGGTACGAGAACTACTACGGAGAGGTCCAGAAGATAGACTTCCCCGTCACCGGGAAGAAGATCGGAGTCACCTACTGGCAGCAGGCCCAGCTCGTCGACCTCGTCGGCCACTGGAGCGACGTCGTCGCGGCCAACGCGTCAGTCTCCCAGGCGAGGTCCAACCAGTACGACCTCTCGAACGTCGTCTACAGCTACGGCACCACCGGGAGCAGCAAGCTCACCGAGGAGTTCTGCGAGGGATACCTCAACGCCGGGGTCGACCTCATCATCGGCTCCCCGTACAAGGCGACCGTCACCGAGGTGGCCAACACCTACCTCCCCGGAGTCCCCGTCATCACCCTCGGGATCGGAGGCTCGTCCTGCGTGTCCTCCGCCCTGACCCTCGGAATCCTGATGGACGCGGAGGACAGGGCCCAGAAGTACGAGGAGTACGTCGTCGGCATCGTCGACACCGTGAAGAAGGGCCTGGAGAAGGTCAACAACTCGGACAAGCCCAAGATGCTCGTGTGCAGGATGTACGAGGACAACGACGGATACATCTCCCGCTACGGAGGCATCCTCGTCAACTGCGCCAACACCGACGGAAGCTACCAGCTGCTCTCGATGTTCGCCGACCTGTACACCGACAACAGCGAGAAGGGGACCACCCCCAACAGGACCCAGGAGTGGATCCTGTCGCAGGACTTCGACCTGATCTTCGACATGGAGGTTTACACCGGATTCCAGACCTCGTCCATTCCCGGGGAGAAGTTCTACACCCAGGGCGAGTACAACAAGCGCTTCGAGAACAGCGTGCAGTACTTCAAAGGGACCAGGGCGTACGACGACGGCGGAGTCCTCAGCTCGTCGTACATATTCGACGGATACTCCGGGTTCGCGTCCCTCATGATGTCCGCGCACATGATCTATCCCGAGTACTTCACCCTCAAGCAGGGGCAGGATTCCCTCCAGTACTGGTACGACAACTTCACCGTATGCGACGTCGACGTCACCAAGCAGGGAGGGTACTACTACACCGGAGACAAGTACCAGACCCAGTTCGGCGAGAAGATCGACAAGAAGGGATTCTACAAGTGGAACCCCACGGTCGTCACCGTCGACGGGAACTATTCCAACTGCACCCCGGCCTTCATGGACATCGCCCAGGGCGTCTACGAGGAGGTCTACGGGAAGATGCCCGACTACTCCGGCATAACCCGCGAGTCCATACCTGCCAAGTACCTGTATCCCTACAACTCGTACGTGACCAAGAACGGCGACGGGACCCTCACCGTGAAGACCTTCGACAACACCAGCGTCGGGACCAGCGAAGCCTACGCCGACAAGGTCATCAGGTTCACGCCCACCAAGGTGCTGTGCTACACCGACGCGTACGTCGACACGATCTACATGATCCTTTGCGACTACTACGGCGAGGTCGCCCACTCCGGAAGCACGCCCAAGGCGGAGGCCGCCCTGTGGAGCCTCGTGGACGCGATCCCCAGCTCCGTCAAGAGCGGGCTCACGAGCAAGTACGGCCTGGCCGTCCCCGACAGCGTCAAGGTCATCGGGACCGGACAGGAGGACCTGCTGGGATACTGCGGGAGCTTCCCCTCCAGCGAGAAGCTGATCGTGTTCATGTCCGAGTACAACATAAGGTCCACCAACTCATCCTCCTGGTGGGCGACCAACACCGCCATCGAGTCCAAGGCGAGCAACATCCAGTTCGTCTATCTCCTCTCGAACTCCCCTGCCATGGTCCTCTCCACCATCGAGATGCTCGGCAAGGTCATAGGATACGAGAGCACCGACTCCATGATGACCGGCATACTCGCGAAGATATACGTCATGCAGAAGGCGATCGACGCATCCGGAAAGCACAAGACGTTCTTCGTCGAGATGGCCAACGGGAACTCCGTGGGATCCAACACCCTGATGGGCGGCATATTCGCATCCGTGCTGAAGATGGACAACGTCTTCGACGGGAGCCTGATGGGCAGCAAGATGTCCGACGAGGACGTGATAAAGGCCCAGCCGCAGGTGATCGGGTTCTACAAGGCCGACAGCAGGTCCATGGACCAGAAGATGAGAGCCGCCTGAGGTGGCAAGAATGGACGAGAGCCCTAGGGAGAGGGCGATCAGGCTCGACAGGACCAGGCGGCGCAGGTCCGTGGTCGCGGTCCTGGCTCTGGCCGTCTCCCTCGCCCTGGGGTACGTCCTGTGCATAACCATAGGGTCGGTCCGCATGCCCCTGGAGGACGTGTGGGCCGCCCTCACCGGGAACGCGAACTGGGCCGACGAGATGATCGTATGCGACATCCGCGCCCCGAGGGTGGCCTGCGCCGCTCTCGTCGGCGCCGCGCTGTCGATAAGCGGTCTCGCGATGCAGGCGCTGTTCCGCAACCCGATGGCCTCCCCGTCGGTGCTCGGGATATCCTCCGGGGCGTCGTTCGGGGCGGCCTTCTACATCGCCTACGGGTCGGCCATCCTGATGTCGTCCTACGGGACCATGCTCTGCGCCTTCGGCATGGCCATGGCGACCATGCTGCTGGTGTACGGCCTGGCTTACAAACGGGCCGGAGGCGTGCAGACGACCATGCTCCTCCTGGCAGGGATGGCCGTCAGCGCCCTTTTCAGCGGGTTCACCTCGATGGTGGAGTTCTTCTCCGACGCCGACACCGTCACTTCGATAGTCTTCTGGATGCTGGGGAGCTTCGACGGCAGGAGCTGGAGCGACTTCTTCATGATGGCCGCCCCGATCGCACTCGGCGCCGCGCTGGTAGCCGTAAACGCCCGCGCGCTCAACCTCATGACAGCAGGAGAGTCCAAGGCAAAGGCGCTCGGCGTCAACGTCCGCAGGGTGCGCCTGATGGTCCTGATAGGCTCCTCCGTCATGGTGGCCACATGCGTCTCCTTCTGCGGGGTCATAGGGTTCGTGGGGCTGATAGTCCCGCACATCTTCAGGACGCTGGTCGGTCCCGACCACAAGAGGCTGGTGCCCATCTGCGCCCTCGGAGGGGCGGTCTTCCTCATGCTGGTGGACACCTTCGCGCGCGGCGCCCTGCCGCCGTACGAGCTCCCGGTGGGGACGGTGACCTCCGTCATAGGCGCGCCGTTCTTCCTGTGGATACTCCGTTCGAGGAAGAACGAGGTATGGAGGAGCTGACATGGCTGGGCTTGAAGTCGACGGCGTATGCTTCTCCCACGGCAGGAGGAGGATACTGGACGGCATATCCTTCGACGCGTTCAAGGGGGAGGTCCTGGGGATACTGGGGCAGAACGGCTCCGGGAAGACCACCCTTCTCAACTGCATAAGGGCGGAGTACCGTCCGGAGAGAGGAAAGGTGACGCTCGTGGACCTGTCCCAGGACGTGGTCGGGTTCATGGGCTCCGTCGACGTCCGCGACTTGTCCGAGCACGAGCGCTCCCAGGTGATGGCCATAGTGGAGCAGAACTCTTCCATGAACTTCCCGTTCACGGTCATGGAGGTCGTCAGGATGGGCAGGTACTCTCGCGCAGGGATCCTGGACGAAGGCTCGGAGGCCGAGACGGAGGCCGTGTGCGCGGCGATGGAGTCCACAGGGGTCCTGGAGTTCAGCGACCGCGACGTGGACGAGCTCTCTGGAGGGGAATGGCGCAGGGTCATGATCGCCCAGGCCCTCGCCCAGGAGCCGGAGATACTGCTGCTGGACGAGCCGACGCTCCATCTGGACATCAACCACCAGTTCGACCTGATGGACCTCTGCAGGGAGATAGCGTCCGAGCGCGGGATGCTCGTGGCCGTCGTGACCCACGACCTGCAGCTGGCAGCCAGGTACTGCGACCGCATCATAGTGATGAAGGACGGCAGGATAGAGTCCATGGGCGCTCCCGAAGAGGTGGTCACGCCAGACATGATAGGGAGGGTGTTCGGCATGAGGGCGAGGGTCGAATACGACGAGGAGATTGGCGGGCTGTCGGTGACTCTGATAGGAAGGGACAGGGGAAAGAGGCGATCTTCTTGCGCTTCATCTCGGTGTGGGCACGTACCTGAACGTAAATGAACGATGAAAGTCGATTCAGCGCCATCCGATCGCAGCATTGTGAAGAAGGCTCGCTCGAAAGAGCTAGCAGACATGATGGGCCCTTCACCGCGCATGGCGTCTTCTCCGTGAATCCCTGGAACGATACCTTTAACCCATGTCCGCCATACTCCAGGCAGATGACCGACATCTTTATGCCCGGAGAAGGAGCGCTGGACGCCTGGACCGAAGGATCGAAGCCTGTGAAGGCTCTTCTGGACTTCGTCTCCCGCGTCACAGATCCCGCGTCGGAGAGCTTCGTCCCCGAGGAGGACAGGGTGGCGGTCTTCGACATGGACGGCACGATCCTCTCGGAGAACCATCCGGGCGACCTGGAGTGGGCCATGTACCTCCGCCGCGTGATGCACGACCCCGGATACGTCCCGGACGAGAGGCAGAAGGCCCTGGCCGAGGAGATGATCGAGGTCATACGCACGGGAATCAAGAAGCCCGGATTCACCGAGCGGAAGAACGAATGCAACGCGGCCGCGTTCCGCGGGATGACTCTGGACGGCTACGAGGCGTACGTCGACAGGTATCTCGAGGAGGAGTCGGGGACCTATCGCAACGCGAGGCGCAGGGACCTGTTCTACGCTCCGATGCTGCAGCTGATGGACCTCCTCAGCAGGAAAGGATTCTCTGTCTTCGTGTGCTCCGCGACCGAGACCATGAACGTCAGGAGGACCATCGCGGGCCTTCCTGGAGTCACCCCGGGCAGCGCCATCGCCACCGAGTACGAGCTGGAGGCCACCAGGCAGAATGGAGCCGACAGCATAGGGTACGTCATGGGCCCCGACGAGGACCTGGTGTACTCCGGCAGGACGATAACCGTGGCATCCGGGATGAACAAGGTCGCGAGGATCGTGCAGGTGGTCGGGAAGCGCCCGATACTCTCCTTCGGGAACGGCTCGGGAGACTACAGCATGCTCACGTACGTCTCCGAGAACCCGCACCACGACAGCATGTCGTTCATCCTATGTGCCGACGACCCCGTAAGGGACTACGGAAATGCGGAGCGCACCGTCCAGTTCAAGGAGTACGCGGAGAAGATGGGCTGGGGCGTCATATCAATGAAGGACGACTTCAAGAGGATATACGCGGAAGGCATCGTCCCGAGGTTCAAGGACGTGTTCGACTTCTTCGCCGGCGACAGATCCGATTCCTGACTTCGCCCGGCCTCGCAGCCTGCGGCATGCCTCGAGCATCTTCTCAGGGCCCACGAGGTCTATCCTGTTCTCTTCGGCGTATTATTTTATTTATATATTTGAAATAGAAAGTGGGGCCGGAGCCCCGTTTAAGCTCAGGACACGGCCCGGAGGATACGGTCGGATCCCACGAAGGCGTGGCCGCGAAGGGCTTGGGCCGTCCGAGGGAGCTTGTTCCCGTCCGCATCCAGGAAGGTGATCCCGTAGAACGCATTCGTCCCTATGGACTTCACCGAATCTCCGATGTCCACGTGCTCCAGCGACCAGCAGAGATAGAACGCGTTCTTGCCTATGGCCTTCACGCAGTCTCCTATGGACACGGTCTTCAGGGACTTGCATCCGGAGAAAGCGCTGTCGCATACGAGCTCGACGGATTCCGAGAGCTCCACGGAGGTCAGCGATCTGCATCCGAAGAACGCGTAGGGGCCGATCTTACGCATCGACTCCCCGGTATCCATGCTCTCCAGGCTGTCGCAGTACGCGAAGGCTTTCACCCCTATCTTGGCGGTGATCCCGAGATATGCGGTGACGAGGCTGTCGCATCCGAAGAACGCTTTTGGTCCGATCGCGTTCACCTCGTACGAGCATCCGTCCTGATCGACGGTCTCCGGGACCAAGAGCTCTGCCACAGGCTCCGAATATCCGATGAGCGAGACCGTGCAGGGCCCGTTCTTTTCGTAGACGAGGCCGTCCGAGACGAACGTCATGTCGCTTACGACACGCTTCAGAACGCTGTTCTCGCCTTCGTAGGCGAATCCTCTCAAGCTGGACGCATCGACAGCAAGGCGATTCCCGTACTCGTCCAGGAACGTGACTCCATCGAATGCATATTCTCCGATGCTGGCGATCGAGTCGGGCATGACCACGGACTCGAACGACGTGCATCCCTTGAACGCATAGCGCTCGATGGAGGTGACCGAGTCCGGGATCTCCATGGACGTCAGCGACCTGCATCCGTAGAACAGGAAGCCGGTTATGCATGTCACGGAGTTTCCTATGTTTACGGATTCGAGAGAGGTGCATCCGGAGAACGCGCGTGCTCCGAGAGCTTTGACCGATTCGGGAATCTCGATGGAAGAGAGCTTGGTGCATCCGCCGAATGCGCTCGCTCCGATGGATTCCAGAGAACTGCCGAGTTTTACAGATTCTAGGGAGGAGCACCTGTAGAACATAGCCCCTTCGATGGAAGTCATCGAGTCCGGTATCTCTATGGACTTCAGCGAGCTGCACCAGGCGAAGGCGCCGTAGCCTATTGAGGTCGCCGAGTCCGGTATCTCCACGGACCTGAGCAACGTGCATTCAAGGAACGCATACTCCCCTATGGACGTCACCGAGTCCGGTATCTCCACGGACTTCAATGAGCTGCATCCTTCGAATGCCCTCTCCCCTATGGATTCCACAGAGTCCGGGATCCATACCGATTCCAGCGATGCCAGACCAATGAAGGTAATGTCAGGTATCTCTTTCAAAGATGCAGGAAGCGTCACGGACTTCAGGGAGTCGCATCCAGAGAACACAATCTTGTCGATCTTCGTCACCGAATCAGGGATGATCAGCTCTTCCAAGTTCGGAGCCCTGAGCAAGGTCTTGCCTTCCTTGTCCAGCAGCATTCCGTCGATCGAAGAGTAGCGCTCGTTCGCAGGGTCTACGCTTATGCAGGTCAGAGACGAGCACTCGTCGAATGCAAAACCTCCGATCTTCTCCACAGATTCAGGTATCGAAACGAAGACTAGCGAAGTGCATAATCTGAACGAACTGAATCCGATGGAGGTCACCGAGCCTGGTATGACCACTGACCGCAGCGACTTGCATCTTTCGAACGCGTTGTCGCCGATGGTCGTTACCGAGTCAGGTATCGCTACGTCTTCCAAGTTCGGCGCTGCAATCAAAACCGTCCCATCTTTGTTCAGCAGAAGCCCGTCCACAGAGGAGTAGCACTCGTTCGCAGGATCGACATAGAAAGCGACCATGGATTCGCATCTGAAGAATGCATCGAAGGCGATGGTTGCAACTGATTTGGATATGGCAACCGTCCTCAGCGAGGCACAGTCGCAGAATGTCATTTCTTCTATGGTTCTCACCGAATCTCCGATGGTCGCGGATTCCAAAGATGTGCAACTCCTGAACGCCGACTCTCCGACCTGCTTCACCGAATCAGGGATCACGATGGATTCAAGCGACGTGCACCCCATGAATGCATACCGTTCGATGGACGTCACGGCATCTCCGATGGCAGCAGACCTCAGAGAGATGCATCCTTCGAAGGCTCTCGATCTGATCCTCTTCACCGAGTCGGGTATGTCCACGGACTCCAATGACGTGCATTCGTTAAATGCGCTGAATCCGATCGAAGTCACCGAGCCCGGTATCTCCACGGACTCGATCAACGCGCATCCGTAGAACGCATAGTCTCCTATGGACGTAACCTGTCCATCTACCGACAGGGTCTTGACGGACGATGCCCTCCAGGGCGCCGAACTGCGATTCCAGTCCAGTTGGTAGTTGTACATGTCGCCAGTGCCGGCTATCGACAGGTTGCCCTCGTCGTCCAGGGTCCATGTCAGGTTCGGCCCGCATTTTCCCGAATTGGCGGCATCGGAGTCCTCGGCCTGAACGGCTACGAAAGCAGCCGCGATGACGAGGACGGTCGCAGCCATCAGGAGCCGAGCCTCTCTGTCATGGAATGAAACAAGACATGATTGTCTCATGCAGCAGTCGTCTTCTTATGCTCTTATAAAGCTATTGTACGATTGCTCAGAGCTTTGACAGGGGCGAACGGGAGGAGGGCGCGACAGGAAAAAAGGTCAAGGGAGGGGCCGGAGCCCCTGGAAGTTTGAATTATGTCCGCAAGGACGGCTCAGGACCTTTCAGCGATCTCTCTCTTCACCTTGGCGATGAAGTCTTCCAGCTTCATCTGCCCCGCGTCGGTCCCGTCCCTGCACCTCACGGTGACGACCGTCCCGTCCTCGCTCTCCTTCTCGCCGAGGACCAGCATGTACGGGACCTTCTCGAGCTGCGCCTCGCGGATCTTGTAACCGATCTTCTCGTCCCTGTTGTCCAGCTCCATCCTTATCCCCGCGGCCTTGAGCTTCGCGGCGACGTCGGATGCGTACGCGAAGGTCTTCTCCGAGACGGACAGGACCTTGGCCTGCACAGGGGACAGCCAGACGGGGAACTTCCCGGCGTAGTGCTCTATGAGTATCCCTATGAACCTCTCGACGGACCCGAATATGACCCTGTGGATCATTATGGGCCTGTGCTTGTCGCCGTCGGTGCCGATGTAGCTGATGTCGAACCTCTGGGGCATCTGGAAGTCCAGCTGGATGGTCCCGCACTGCCAGGTCCTGCCTATGGAGTCCTCAAGGTGGAAGTCTATCTTGGGACCGTAGAACGCCCCGTCTCCCTCGTTGACGACGTAGTCTATCCCGCAGGCTTTCAGCGCGTCTATGAGCCCGTTGGTGGCCCTCTCCCAGTCCTCGTCGGACCCCATGCTGTCCTCCGGCCGGGTGGACAGCTCGACGTGGTACTTGAACCCGAACTTGGAGTACACCTCGTCGATGAGCCTGACGATCCCGGTGATCTCGCCGCCTATCTGCTCGGGCGTGACGAATATGTGGGAGTCGTCCTGGGTGAAGCATCTCACCCTCATGAGGCCGTGCAGCGTCCCGGACCTCTCGTGCCTGTGGACGAGCCCGAGCTCGCAGGTCCTGAGGGGGAGCTCCTTGTACGAGTGGGTGTAGACCTTGTACACCAGGATGCTCCCGGGGCAGTTCATCGGCTTGATGCAGTAGGTCTCGTCGTCGATGGTAGTGGTGTACATGTTGTCCTTGTAATGGTCCCAGTGCCCGGACTGCAGCCACAGCGACTGGTTGAGGATCATGGGGGTGGAGATCTCCTGGTAGTCCTCTCTGACGTGGAGCTCCCTCCAGTATTCGATCAGGGAGTTCTTGAGGACCATCCCCTTGGGGAGGAAGAACGGGAATCCGGGCCCCTCCTCCATTATGGCGAACAGCCCGAGCTCCCTTCCGAGCCTGCGGTGGTCTCTCTTCTTGGCCTCCTCCAGCATGGTCAGATGGGCGTCCAGGGCCTCCTTGCTGGCGAACGCGGTGCCGTAGATCCTCTGGAGCATCTTGTTCTTCTCGTCCCCGCGCCAGTAGGCCCCGGCGATGGAGAGGAGCTTGAAAGCCTTGACCGCCTTCGTGTAAAGGGCGTGGGGCCCCGCGCACAGGTCCACGAACTCGCCCTGCTTGTAGAAGCTGATGGAAGCGTCCTCGGGGAGGTCTTCCACGAGCTGCACCTTGTAGTCCTCGCCCTTGGACCTGAGGTACTCGATCGCCTCCTCGCGGGGCTTGGTGAAGGTCTCCAGCTTCAGGTTCTCCTTGACGATCTTCTTCATCTCCGCCTCGAGCTTCTCGAGGTCCTCGGGGACGAACCCGCCCTCCTTGTCGAAGTCGTAGTAGAACCCGTCGTCTATGGCTGGCCCTATGGCGAGCTTGGTCCCGGGATATAGCCTCTGGACCGCCTGCGCGAGCACGTGGGAGGCTGTGTGCCTCAGAACCTTGAGCTCGTCTTCGCATTCCTTCACCGTTCCGTCGCTGTATAACGCTTTCATGTAGATCACTCAGCACCCGCCCGAATACGAAGTCGGGCTGGGATTGTTGGTCGGCACGGCATCAGTGGACGTCTTATAAAAACGATGGTGCGCGGCACGAAGGCGTTCGATAGCCTTCACGGATGCGACGAGATCCTATGACAGCTGATGATGTTCTTCGCCCGGTCTCTGCTCGAAGCCTATAGGAAAGCCTCGAAGGAGTTCGGGAGGAAGGATCGTCTTAAGGACATCGACGAGAACATGCGAAAGATAGCGTACGAGGCCAGGAGCCGCGGGGCGTTCTCTTTGAACGAAGCCCTCCTCTGGGTTCCAGGCATCGGCAGCCAGACGCTCAGGGCCCGTCTCGAAAAGCTCGTGGAGATGGACATCCTCGAGAAGACTGGCAACACGAAGGGCCTCAGATACTCTTTCAAAGATCCGCTGGCATCGCTTCGCAGAAGAGGGATGGGATAAGACGGTTCTGGGATAGGTCGGCGAGTCGAGCGGCATGAGGCGTATCCTGTCCATGCGGCATCTTTCTATGTTCGAGCCGATGCTTTCGGCAAGACCATCTGCAGAACAGCCAGCCGTCATCGCTTTCCAGGCTCGAGAACGCGAATCGTTCGCAGAGGCGATTCGGACTAGTCCCGCCTTCGGCAGACATGTTAAAGGCATCTCATCGCATGACTCCTCGCATGAGCGGGCTGTCAGCGAGGGAGCGCTCCCTGGGATGCCTCTTCGGAGGTGCGATCGGCGATGCGTTCGGGTACACCGTCGAATTCTCCGACATCCAGTCGATAAAGGAGAGGTTCGGAGAGAGCGGCCTCCAGGAGCCGGTCCCTTTCGAGGGGAGGTACAGGATATCGGACGACACGCAGATGACCCTGCTCACGGCCGACGGCCTGCTCACGGGAGAGACGAGGTTCTGCTGCAGGGGCATAGCGTCCTCCCCTGCGGACTACGCATTTCCGAAGTACAGGATGTGGGCCAAGCTCCAGGGGTTCAAGGTCCCTGGCGTCGTCCACGAGTCCTGGCTGTTCAGCGATCCGTATATGTATGCCCGGCGCTCCCCCGGGAACACGTGCATAATGGACCTGTGCCAGAACGGGTCCGCTGCGAGGCCGGGCGAGCCGAGGAACGACAGTAAGGGATGCGGCGGCCTCATGAGGGCGGCACCCGCCGGCATCGCCGCGCACAGGTTCCTGGACCCGGACACGAAGGCCGTCGAGTGGGGCGAGGAGACAGCCGCCGCCACGCACGGGCATCCGCTGGGATGGATGACGGCGGCCATGATGGCAGGCATCGTCAACCGCATCTTCTGCGGAGACGGCCTCGAGGAGTCTGTAGACGGCTCGCTCAAGGCTTGCGATGCCCGGTACGGCGGGAGCCATCACATGTCGGAGCTCTCCGGAATCGTCGGCAAGGCGCTGTCCTTGGCCGGGTCGGAGAAGGACGACCTCGAATGCATGGCCGAGCTGGGATACGGGTGGGTGGCAGAGGAGACGCTCGCCATGGCTCTGTTCGCGTGCCTCAGGCACCAGGACGACATCAAAGGGTGCCTCAGATGCTCTGTGAACGTCACCGGTGACTCAGACTCTATAGGGTCGGTGGCCGGAAACATCCTGGGTGCCCTCCTGGGGATGGATGCGGTGGGGAAGGCGTTCGACATCGGCAGGATCGAATGCTTCGATCTTATAGAGACGACCGCTGAGGACCTGGCTTCGGGATGCCCTACGGACGGGCGGGTGCTGACCGACGATGGATGGGAGGACAGGTACGTCCGCTGCGTGAACCCCAAGGCCTCCGGCAATCGACCGCGACAGACGCATCGGGTCCTGCCTCGGGGCATAATAGAACAATTAATAAAACGGCCTGCTATGGGCGTGCCATGATTCAGTGCCCGCGCGGTACGAGGGACTTCCTCCCGGACGAGATGGAGAAACGCAGGTTCTACGAGAACGAGCTCAGGAATGTCGCCAAGAAGTTCGGTTTCAGGGAGGTCGAGACCCCCATCTTCGAGGACGCGGAGCTGTTCATACTCAGGTCAGGCCCGAACGTCCTGAAGGAGCTGTACGCGTTCAAGGACAAAGGCGACAGGGAGATCGCTCTGCGCCCAGAGATGACCGCCCCTGCCATCAGGATGTTTGTCAACAGCATGAGCAACGACCCCAAGCCAATCAAGATTTTCTATTTCGGCCAGTGCTTCAGGTACGAGAGGCCTCAGAGCGGAAGGTACAGGGAGTTCTTCCAGTTCGGCGCGGAGCTAATCGGCAGCGCCACCCCGGAGACCGACGCGGAGGTCATATCGATGGCCGCCTCGATGATAGAGGCTCTCGGATTGAACGAGTACAAGATCCGCATAGGGCACATAGGGGTCCTGAGGCAGAGGATCGCGGACGTCGGGGTCCCGAAGGAGAGGACCGCCGAGGTCCTGCAGAAGCTGGACAAGAAGCTGTACGAGGAGGCTCGCCCGCTCCTGGAGGAGATGGGGGTGTCCGGGACGGACATAGACGGGGTGTTCGAGCTCACCGAGACCGTGGGAGGCACGGACGTCCTGGAGAGGGTCCCCGGAGAGGCCGGAGACTATCTAAGAGAGGTGGTCTCGTACCTTTCCGCCATGGGCGTCAGCGACGTCGAGATCGACCTCGGCGTCGTCCGCGGGCTCGACTACTACACCGGCATGGTGTTCGAGGCGGAGGCTCCGTCCTTGGGGGCGGAGAAGCAGATATGCGGCGGGGGCTCATACACTCTGTCCGAGCTTTTCGGCGGAGAGAAGGTCTTCTCCACCGGCTTCGCCATCGGGTTCGACAGGATCCTTCTGGCCATGGAGAAGGAGGGCAAGGTCTACGAGCCGAAAGGCATCGACGCCTACGTCCTCCCCGTGTCGGAGGACATGAAGCTGAGGGCGGCAGAGGTTGTGGCGTCTCTGCGCAGGAATGGGGTCTCCGCGGACATAGACATCATGGGGCGCAAGATGGGCAAGGCCCTCAAGTACGCATCCTCCGTCAGGGCGAGGCATGCCGTCATCGTCGGCGCCAAGGAGATGGAGGAGGGCGCCGTGACGCTCAGGGACATGGACACCGGCGAGCAGAAGGCCGTCAAGCTCGAGGACCTCGCTTCCGAGATCAAGAAGCAGGCCTGAAGGAGGGTCACCCCTCCTCTTTCAGACTATAGTCTTACGGTATTTCTGGAACCTGCTGCGAGGGTGCTCCGGGTCGGTCATGACCACGATCCCGGATTCTATAGCCGGGCGGATGTAGTTCTTCAGGAAGTTCGACCTGTTGCTGACACCGAGGGCTTCCATTATCTCCTCTGCGCTCATGGCGTTCTTTCCCATCGACGTCAGCAGCGCAGTCATCTTCTCGTTCCTGATGTTCATGAGCCCATCCAGAGACGATAGGATGACGTCGTTGGAGAATTCGATGAAGCTCTCGCAGCTCGATGCAGACTGGCAATCTTCCAGCACGGAATAGTACTGATCTTGTTTCTTGCGGATGGTGCTCTCGATTGAGACCATCTTGAAGACGGGGTCGTATTCCTGCAGAATAGCGTTTTGCCACAGTCTGCCTATTCTACCGTTGCCGTCTACGAACGGATGTATCGATTCGATGTAGAAGTGCATGACTGCTGATTTTATCACCGTCTGGCAGTTCGTCCTCGAGCACCAGTCGAACAGTTCTTTAATCAGGCTCGGCACTTGTGTGTAGTCCGGGGCTTTATAAATCAGCCTGTCTCCGTCGAAGACTCCTACGCCTTCCTCTCTGAACCCCGGCTTCTCTATGAGCCCGAACGTCAGCACATCATGTATTCTGAGAAAGTCATCAATGGAGGAGACATCGAATTTGCCTATCTGGGAGTATGCTTCGATAGCATTTTTTGTCTCTATTATCTCATCGAAAGGCCCTTGGACCGCCTTTCCGTCGATTATGTCTATGGTTTTGCTTAACGGAAGATCGTTCCCTTCTATCGCTAGCGACGAGTTGATCGAATGGATATGGGATGTTTTACGAAGAATCAGCCGGGCTTCGCCGTATTCGACCGATGATAGATGAGATATGCAGTCGTCGATTCTTACCAATTGCCGAAACATCTTTTCAGTCAATTCGTATTTTGGAATCGAATCGAACTCCATGCTGGTACGATGCGAATTTGCATTATATAGTTTCCAGTAATGTTTTGACATTGCCACTTACATTGCCACTTACATTGCCACCGGTACAAGTAGCAATGTTGCGTCATTCTGCTGTGCAAGGAGACTCGTGCCACGGTACAGGGGGCACGTGGCGTTACTCTGATTGTATTTGGACAGCAGCTGTTTCAACAGTTCTCAATAAAACATAAGTCTATGCCAGGTGTTTTATCGCTGTACCCGGTTGTCAATTGCATGTGGTACTGGCTGGTGGCTGTCGCGATAGCGGTCGTGCTGCTGCTCGTAGTCCCCAAGAGGATCACGAGGGAGCAAACAGGCAACGTTTGGGTCCCGATGGTCTCGGGCGCTGTCCTGGGAATCGCAGCCAGCATCTTGGTCGGCTCCTACGATGCCGACATATGCTCCCTCGGCGTCTTCGGCGCCCATCTGTCTCTCTTCGCTCTCGGTGTTGTTGTCGCTGTGGCATCCGCCCTGTCTGAGTCGTTCAAGGGCGTGATGCTGCTGGTGTCTGGCACGATGTCGGCTGCCTTGCTGGCGCTTGTATACGTAGGGCAGCTGGGCATCTACGTCGGGACTCTGCTGCTGATGGGCATCGCCTGCTTATCGTCGATGATGTCTGATTTCAGACATATGGTTGGGCCAAGCCCGAGAGGCCTTAAGGCGGACCTGGTACTGGCTTCGTCGATTGCGGTAGGAACGCTCCTCCTCTGTCTCGGCGTCGAAGGACTTGTCCACGATTTGGCAGATCAGCTGAGCATCCAGTACGTCGCATCGGCAGCCGCCGTCACAATCGCCGAGCTTCTGGCATGTACGGCAGCATCCAAGGGCGGAGGCTTCTTGGGAGCTGCGGCGACGGCTTCGGCGATGACCGTCTTCGTCGGCGCGACGTTCATAGCGTCGACCTTGATAATCAGGGGGATGGTCCAATGAGCCAAGATACGCTTAGAATCGTGCTGGTTCTGGCTTTCGCTGCGTCGCTGTCTCTCGTCATCTCGACCATCGAATTTGGAGATCACGACGATGAGTCGAGCTTCCCATGCATGTATATCGACATTCCGGGGAAGGAGGCCGTGTCGAAGGACGCCTACGTCCCTTGCAGGATAACCGTGGACTCGGAGGACTGCTCCCTGTCGGACGCCGATGCCGGCATCAAAGGGCGCGGAAACTCCACCTGGGGGCTGCCCAAGAAGCCGTACAACATAAAATTCGACAAGAAGACGGACCTGTTCGAGATCGGCTCCGCGAAGACGTGGGTGCTGTTGGCCAACTATCTGGACAAGAGCATGGTCAGGAACTTCCTCTCATACACCGTGGCGGAAGCTCTGGGGTCGGAGTACACGACAGCCACGCAGTTCGTCAACCTGTTCATCAACGGGGAGTACCAGGGCCTCTACCTGCTGACCGAGAAGATACAGATCGGAGAGGAGAGGGTCGACATCGCAGAATCAGACGACGAGGACAGCAGCTTCAGCTTCATAGTCGAGATGGACAGCCATGCCTTCAAGGACGGGGCAGAAGGTGTCGATTATTTCTCCGTAAACGGGAGGGACTACAGCATCAAGGACCCCGACTGCACTCCGGAGCAGGTGTGGATGGTGAAGGCCTTCATGGAAGAGGCGTGGGATGCTATAGGGTCCGGGGACTGGCGCAGGGTCGATGGGATCCTGAACGTCGACTCCTTCGTGTCCACGTACATCGTGGAGGAGCTCTTCCACGACGCGGATGTCGACCTCACCAGTTTCTATCTGTTCAGGGGGCCCGACGAGAAGCTACACAGCGGGCCTATATGGGACTTCGACCTGTGCGCCGGAAACTATAACGCGACCCGCGCCAACGACCCGGACCGCCTGTATGCGGCCGAGAAGAGCATCTGGTACTCCTCCCTGCTGAGATACGATGAGTTCAGGGGGATGGTATCCGACAAGCTCTCGGAAAGCAAGACGATGATAACGCAGGCGCTGGACCGCGGGCTGCAATATCTCGACATGAACGAAGGCGACTTCGTCAGGAACTTCGAAAGGTGGCCCATACTGGACAGGCATGTGACCATGAACCCGTTCACTTTCATGCTGCTGGACACATGGCAGGAGCACGTCGACTACACGGTCTCCTGGCTGAACAGGAGCCTGGACACCCTCTTGAGGGAGTACTGCCAGGAGCGAGAGCCGCGATCGGCACGGGTTCCGTTCAGGCGGGATTATATCGGGCTTGGGTCATCCCCGGGCGATGAAGAAGTCCTACGTCACCAAGATGCCGGACGACATAGGCGCGTTCCTGAAGGCAAGCAGATGCTTTGCAGAGCTCGGCGTGAACATAACCAGAGTGAGCTACAACAAGGCGGTGGACACGCATACGCTGTTCATCGACGCCGAAGGGACCGAGGAGGCCCTCGCCGAGGCGGACAGGAGGCTCGTCGAGATAGGCTACATCCACGGTCCGAGCGTGGAGAGGTCCGTCATGCTCATGGAGTTCATCCTGAAGGACGAGCCCGGCAGCGTCACCAGGGTGCTCGAGCTGATAGAGGAGCACGGGTTCAACATCTCCTACATAAGCTCCCAGCAGGACGGCAGCGGCTACCAGAGGTTCAAGATGGGGCTGTTCGTCGAGAGCGCGGAAGAGGTGTCGAGGTTCATCTCGGAAGCGTCGGAGGTATGCCAGGTGGACGTGCTGAACTACAACGGGTCCGAGACCGTGTACGACAACTCCATCTTCTACAGCTCGTTCGTCTCGGCCATATCCAGGTCCATGGGCATATCCGACAGCAAGAAGGAGGAGCTCCTGGTCTACTGCAACATGGCCATGCAGCTGCTCGACGGCAAGGGGCTGTCGCCTTACTACACGTTCGACACCATCGGGAAGCTGGCGGATCTGCTCGTAGCATGCAAAGGGGATGCATTCAGTCCCAGGGTCACGCGCCACAGGGTGTCGGAGAGGACCGAGATCGTGGTGATAGAGCCTCCGTGCGGGAGCAACGTCACGATAATATCCTCCGGCGGAGAGGTGCTGTTCGTGGACACCGGGTACGCTTGCTACAGGGAGGAGACGTTCCGGACGGTCAGGGAGGTCCTTCCCGGCTTCGACGGCATCAGGAAGAGGGTGCTGGTCACCCATGCGGACCTGGACCACATAGGCCTCTGCCCCTTCTTCGACGAGGTCCTGGCCAGCGAGAGGAGCGCAGAGTGCATGCGCGAGGAGTACGAGGGCAGGGACGGCTTCAGGGAGAGGAACCCTCTCCACAAGCCGTACATCGGGATATGCAAGGCCCTGACCCTGTACGAGCCGGTCCCCACGGAGAAGGTGTCCGTGATGTGGAAGGCGCGCCCCGACAGCGAGGTCCCGCTGTATCCCGTGGGGTTCCTGGATGTCGGGGAGCTCGGCTTCGAGGTCTACGAAGGAAGGGGAGGGCATCTCAGCGGGGAGATAATCCTAGTGGACTACAGCCACAAGCTGGCGTTCACGGGGGACGTCTACGTGAACATGCACGGGATGTCCCCGGAGCAGGCGAGGTACAACAGGTACGCCCCGATCCTCATGACTTCGGTGGACACGGACCCGATGATGTGCAGGTCCGAGAGGGAGGCTCTATTCCAGCGCATGGGCGCAGGGGAGTGGACGATCTTCAGCGGCCACGGGGCGGCCAAGAGGTACGACGTCAGGACCGCCGAGGAGCGAGGCCGGGCGGACCCCCGGAAGGGCCTCGTCCGGCTGTAAACAGGTTTAGGCGGATCATCATCTGGACCATTTCGGCTTCAGCCCCGCGTACGCGAGGATGCAGAAGATTGCTATCGTCACAGACGCGCACAGCGCTGCGAACACGGCGGCTGACCCGCTTGGGGAGCTGAACCCTGTCGACTCGTAGACGAGGTCGACGAAGAACCTCCCGTTGGCTCCGGAGGGGCTGTCGGTGTCGAACACGAACTCGGTCGTGGTCTTCATCCTCCCGCTGTAGGTCTCGGAGAGGTCGTGGTAGACGCCGTCGCCGTCGGTATAGGAGCACACGACGCTCTTCCCGTAGCTGTCCGTCGCCTCTAGTATGCGGATGGAGTAGCGGTCCCCGGCCTTGACGAAGAACCCGGGAGAATAAGGCAGGACCATCTTGTCGAGGTCGGCCATCTTCGAATAGTCTTCTATGCCGGTCGCGGCCCTCACGTGTATCGGGACGTTGAGCCCTCCCAGGAGGCTCTGGCTCATGGTTGCGTAGTATATCTTCATGACGTCCCCCTCGGAAAGGGCGGACCTGTCGTCCTCCGGCAGAGCGCCTATGTGGTCTTCGAGCAGGGACTCCATCTCGGCAATGCCCTCGGTGTTCGTGGTCTTGAAGTACCTGCAGTCCTCGCGGAATATCAGCCCGTCGACGTACTTCGCGGTGGTGGTGAGGATGTAGGAGTCGGACATCCTGGCCGTGTTCGCCGCATCGGAGTCGTCCGCTACCGCAGGGGCCAGCGCGACCGCTAGGAGGATCATCACCGAGACGAACGAGACGAATCTGGGTCCCATCACATCTCCCTCCTCTCGGTCTTGAGGTATCCTATGATCAGCATCGCAGCGGTCCATGCTATGCCGATGACGGCCATGAGCCACGTGAGGGTCAGGTCCATGCTTCCGAGGATGACCATCCCGACGGAGCCGGTCATGGAGGCCCCCAGGATCCCCAGCGCAGCCTCGCCAAGGAACATCGGGAGCAGGGACAGGGCGTAGTCGTTGATCTGGCTGCATATTATGAGGATTATGAGCGGCAGTATGAAGCTCATCAGGACGAAGGGGAACACGGAGGAGCCCTTCTTGGTCAGGCACCCTATGGTGTAGGCCGTCGCGGAGTACGCCAGGACGCCTATGACGGTCAGGGCTATGGAGCTCGCTATGAGGTCCGGGAAGATGGTGTCGTAGTCCAGCATGGCGGTGGCTATGGCCATGCTGTACGCGAACATGAAGATCCCGAGGCACATGACGAACCCTGCCAGGTACTTCCCGAAGAAGAACGAAGCCCTGGACATGGGCAGGGGTATGTTCATGTACGCCGTACTCTCCTTGAACTCCGTCGGCATCTGCGTCCCGCACATGATCGAGGTCATCAGGCCAAGCATCAGAGGCAGGAAGAACAGCAGGCCTGCTATCTTCGTGGTGGAATAGCCCTTGCTGTACCCGAACGTGCTGAGCAGGTCGATGAAGTCCGGAGCCAGTAACGCTATGATGGGTATGAGGAGGGCAGTGAACAGGAGGATGTAGGTCCATCTCATCTTGGAGAACAGCTTCATCTGGACCATGAACACGGTCAGGGTCTGGCGAAGGCTGGAGCTTATGGAGTATCTCTCGTTCCTGTGGGCCTCCTCGTCCGTGGCGCTGTAGCCGGAAGCCTTCCAGGTGCCTGTCCTCTCCCCATCGGCTGGAGCGTCTTCAGGACGGGGGATCTCCGGCTCTTTCTTCGGCTTCGGCATTATCAATCCGTCTAGCTTGGACGATATGCTCATGGCTTTCCGTCCTCCGTGAGCTCCATGTACATGGATTCCAGCGTGGCGCCGGTCTCGTTGATGGAAAGTATCCCGGCTCCGCAGTCGAAGAGGGCCTTGGTCAGGGACGCCTGCTGCTCGGGCGTGCCCTTGAACGCTATCACCGCGGTGCATTCGCCCTTATGCTCGGCGTTGGTGACCCCCTCCATGCCGGAGAGGTCCTTGAGCGTTTCTTTGGATATCGGGGAAACGGTCCTGACGGTGAGCGTGACGCCGCTGTATCCTCTGCTGTGGATGAGCGTGCTTACGTCCCCGGACGCTATCACGACGCCGTCCCTTATCATGGTGACCGAGCCGCACAGCTCCGACACCTCGCTCAGTATGTGCGTGCTGATGAGGAGCGTGCGGTCCCTGGTCTTGAGGTTCTGGAGGACCCTCCTCATCTCCACCATCCCTCTGGGGTCCAGCCCGGAGGTGGGCTCGTCCAGGATTATTATGTCGGGGTTGGGGAGGAGGGCCTGGGCGATGACTATGCGCTGCCGCATCCCCTTGGAGAACCCGCTGATGCTCTTGTTGCGCCATTCCCACATCTTGACGCTTTCCAGGACGTCGCGGGACCTTATCGCGATCTCGCGCTGGCTCATCCCGTAAATCCTTCCGATGTAGTCCATGACCTCGGTCGGTGTGAATCCGGGATAGGGCTCGGGGGTCTCTATCACGCAGCCTACGTGCTCCATCGCATGCCTATGGTCGCTTATGTCGATCCCGGAGATGCGAACCGTGCCAGAGGTCGGCTTCAGAAGGCCGGTTATCGCCTTCAAGGTGGTGCTCTTGCCGGCTCCGTTAGGTCCGACAAGGCCCATGAAGTCGCCGTTCTTCACGGCGAGGTTTATCCCTGAGATCGCGGTGAAATCGCCATAGGTCTTGGTGAGGTTCTCGGCCTCGATGGCAATTCCGCTTTCCATGCGTACGGTTCACTCAACGATATTATATTTGTTTTCGTCCGGGTCATCCGTGCCGGTATGCTGCGGCGCCGGCCTTCCGGCTTCGTGATCGGCGGGAGCCGGGACGTTCAGCTTCTCTGAAGCGCTTATCATCAGGTCCAGCGTCTCCGTGATCCCAGACAGCACGTGCTGTATCAGAGGGATGTTGGGCGACTCCTCCTCGAGGAGCTTGTTCACGCTCGCGAGGTCCTTCTTTATCCGTAATAAGCCTTTGTTGTCGCCTTTCATTCTTAAATTGTCCGGTGCGACTATGGTATAGCCGCTGTCCCGTTTCATATCGACCGACTGGGACCCGCCGGACATGGCTAGGAACGCCATTCCGTAATCCGTGTTTTTCAAGTACTGCTTGTTGTGGGCTTCGACGGAGGAGACGCAGATGAGGCCGTGGTCTATCATCTCCTTGACCACCCTGATCTTCGTCTGTCTCGAACCGCCTATCTTGCTGTAAAGATCTTCTTTGCTGAGCGTATCATCTTTGAGGAGGTCCAGGATTCTGAACACCTGGTCCAGGTTCAGCTTAGTAGAGCTAAAAAAATCAGTATCATTCATGGATAACCATCTATCTAAAAATAGATATTATCTATTATAAATATGTTTAGAATATTTAGAAACCGTTGTATGAATTCAATAACAACTTTAAATGAATTTATCCAGAGTCTTGTTCACCAGCATGTCCGCTCTTGGGATCAGCTCTTCTGATCTGCGGACGTTCCTGTAGCGGACGGACGGGATCAGCGAAGCCAGGGCGACAGCGTCGTCGTGGAGCGGCTTCATGTCAGGTGATTTCACCTTATACGCTCCCGTCATCTGCCTTATCACGAGCTGCGAGTCCATGACGAACTCCGCCTCCTTGCCTTTCAGCTCTATGACCTTCGAGATCCCTGCTATGAGGCCGCGATACTCGGCGTAGTTGTTGGTGCGGATGCCGAGGTATTCGGAGCCTTCGTAGACGATCCTCCCGTTCTCGGTGACGACGACGCCATAGGCCGCCTTCCCGGGGTTCCCCCTGGACCCGCCGTCGGTGTACACGACGAACATCGGTACACCAGGTCCCTTATGACCTTGTTCCGGTCGTCGACCAGGGCGACTTTAGCATGGATGGGCACGTCGGTGAGCTCGAAGGCCATGATTATGACCTTGTCCCCGATCTCGCACATGTGCGCCGCGGCTCCGTTCAGGGCGATGATGCCGGTCCCGCGCTCCCCGGGCAGGGTGTACGTCTCGAAGCGGCTGCCGTTGTCCACGTCCGCCACGAGGACCTTCTCCCCGACCCAGATCCCGACCCTGTCCAGGAGGTCCTGGTCGACAGTAATGCTCCCTTCGTAGTCGAGGCGGGCCTCCGTCACCGTCGCTCTGTGGATCTTGCTGCGGATCATCCAACGCATGGCCGAAGTTATCGTAGGGTCATAGATGAACGTTTCCCCGATGCTCCTATCTTCGGCTCCTGAACGCTCCGAAGAGCCTCACGGTGTTGGACCCCCTCTCGTCCTTCTCGAACCTGGCGTCTATGTTGAAGACGGTCCTCATGTTCTCCTCGGTGAGTATCTCCTCGGGCTTCCCCATGGCGAATATGCCGTGGTCGTGTATCAGGACCATCCGGTCGCAGTAGCGGGCCACCATGGGAAGGTCGTGCGAGACTATCACCACCGTGAGCCTCCTCTTGGCTGCCAGCTCCTTCACCAGGTCGAGGACCTCGAACTGCATGTTGATGTCCAGATGCAGCGTTGGCTCGTCCATGAGCAGGATCTCCGGCGTCTGGGCGATCGCCCTGGCTATGATCACCCTCTGCCTCTCGCCTCCGCTCATGGTGTTGATGTGCCGGTCGGCCATCTCGGTTATGCCGGTCTGCTCCATTGCCTCCGCGACTATCCTCTCGTCCTCGCTGCTGGATCCTCTGAAGGACTCCTGGAAGGGCATCCTCCCCATCTCGACTATCTCCTTGACGGTGAAGGCGAAGCGGATCTCGTTGGACTGCGGGACGACCGCCACCCTCTTGGCGATGTCCTTCTTCCTCATCCCGGCTATGTCGTCTCCTTCCACCAGGACGCACCCGTGGTCTGGCGAGAGGTTCCTGTTGAGGTTCTTCAGGAGGGTCGACTTGCCGCAGCCGTTGGGGCCGAGTATCCCCAGGATCTCGCCCTTGCCCACGCTCAGGCTTATGCTGTCCAGGACCATCTTCTCCCTGTAGGAGTAGCCGAGGTCCCTGGTCTCCATTGCTCCGCTCGCCATCCCACCTCCTTCTTGCGCTTGCAGAGCAGGTATATGAAGAACGGGGCGCCGATGAGCGCGGTGACCACTCCGATGGGGAGCACCCCGTAGAACTGGGCCGCGAAGTGGGCTATGTAGTCGCACATGATGATGAACGCCGCCCCTCCGACCACGGATACCGGGAGTATTATGCGGTTGTCCGGGCCGAGGATGAGCCTGACGATGTGAGGTATGACCAGCCCCACGAATCCTATTGTGCCGGCGAAGCAGACGCATGCGGCCACGACTAGCGAGGAGACCACAAGCAGGAACAGGCGCGTCCTCCTCACGTCCACCCCCAGGTCCATGGCGTGGGCGTCTCCGAGCATCATCGCGTTCAGGTTCCTCGCCTGGGTGACCATCAGCGCTATGCCTATGGCCACCAGCGGCAGAGCCAGGACGATCTCGTCCCATCCCGCGTCCCCGAGGCTGCCCATGGACCAGAACACTATTGATCCCATCTTCTCGCTGGGGGCGATGTAGGTGAGGAACGAGACGACGGCCGATATCAGGGACGAGACCGCGACCCCGGCGAGGACTAGCGTCTCCGTCTTGACGTTGCTGCCTCCCGAGCGGGATATCGTGTAGACCAGCGCCATCGTCCCGAAGCACAGGGCGAAGGCGAGGGCAGGCTGTGCAACCGCCAGCGGCACCAGCGGTATGGAGAAGAGTATGGCCAGAGCGGCTCCCAGGGACGCCCCGGAGGAGAGGCCGAGGATGTACGGCGTAGCCAGAGGGTTTCTGAACACCGCCTGCATCACTCCTCCGGTTACAGCTAGGCCCGCTCCGACGCCTATGCCGAACACGATGCGGGGGAGGTTCTGCCTGTTGACTATTATGTCGGCTGCCCAGGTCCCGTGGCCGGTCAGGGCGTCCCAGACTTCGGCCAGGGAGAGGGAGGAGCTGCCGGCCCATGAGAGGTCCAGCAGCATGAAAAGGAAGAGGAGGACGAAGGAGGCGGCTATCGTCACGGATGCAGCTGCAGCCTTGTTTCTTCCGCCCATGTTCCTGTCTCCTCGGGTGGGTGATGCGGACCTGCTTATTTTCTCTTCCTCAGGAGGAGCATGGCGACGGCCGCTATGGCGATGACGGCGACGATCCCTGCTATCAGGTAGAGCATGGTGTTGTCGCCTCCCTTGGAGGGGGCGGGATCGGGTTCCGGGCTGGGTGAGTCGCCGTAGAGCGCTTTCGCGATCTCCAGAAGCCCGTCCGACGATTCAGGGCACCAGTTGTTCCATTGAAGGCCCATCTGGACCACTTCGATGCTCTTGTCGCCTCCCAGGACCTCGCTGTAGAAGTCGTCGAGGGTCTTCCCTGCGCTGAAGTAGCTGTTGGACACGAAGACCGTGGCGCTCCTGTTGTCCCCTATCAGCTTGGTTATGGTGCCCACGTCGCCGTACCTGGCCGAGGGGTTGGAGGAGTCATAGCCGATGTTGTCGGCCTCGCAGACGTCTAGCATCGACTTCATGATGCCGGTGTTGCCGATCTGGAGCGCTTTGTTGTAGTACCAGACGTAGAGCGCCTTCGGCCTCTCCTTCCCCGGGAACTCAGCAGCTATCTTCTTGACGGCTTCAACGTTGACCTTCATGTCGGTAACAGAAGGAGGGACTCCTCCGGAGGCTATCTTCGAGACGTCCTCCACCATCTTCACGACCTCGCCGTAGTCCTCGATGGTCGTCCATACGAGGACCTTGGAGAATCCGCTGCTGTTCAGCCTCTCGCGGAGGTCGATATTGCTTGTGTAAGAGCTGAGTATGATGCTGTCGTCCAGGGAGAGCTTCCCCTCATTAACCATCTGGACGAGGGTCGTCACGATGTAGTCGTGGTTGGTCGTGCCGTAGAAGCTGCCGAGGTCCACGGCGTCGAGGCCCTTCAGCTGCTCGTACTTCGTGTAGTCGTAGGTGGAGTACTTGTCGACGGCCACGATCTTGGACACGGCTCCCGCGTCGGCGATCGTGAGGGCGACCGCAGAGCCGTTGACGACGATCCTCTCGGCGGCGCCGTCGTATTCGAAGGTCTTTCCGGTGCCGTCGGTGATTGCGAAGCCCCCTTCCGCATCCGTTTCGGAGGGTATCGCGCAAACCGCGACAGCGATAAGCGCCAGAGTTGTGAGTAGCAATAATGGTCTCATCCGTTCACCAGTGTTATTATTAATTTATTTTTCAGTAACACCACATGACGAGTCCAATTTATTAGGGTTTCTGTATGGAACTGAACGTTCGAAACGACGACCCATATAAGCAGAGGTCCATCAGAGAAGATGAGCGCCCTGGACGGAATTCGAATCCGTGTCAAAGCCTCGACAGGGCTTTATGATAGGCCGCTACACTACCAGGGCAACAGACCAGCCAACAGTGAGCCTGTATTTAACACTAACTCCGAATCGAATCATGGTCTAGCAAGAGAATCGTGTCGAGAGCGTCCTCTCAGCGGAACGCGAGCGTCGCTGGCCCGATAGCCGCCGACGGTCTTCCATGGAACGTGCTCGTTCCTGCTTGGGCCTCGGGCTCCCGCAGGTGCTGCAGAACTTCCCGCTGTTGACCTGTCCGCATTCGTTGCATTTCCATTCGTTCTCTGACAGAGGGGACCCGTCCGACCAGCTAGGGCGATCGTGTCTCGCCGAAGGGTCGTAGAACATGGTGTTACGACTGGAATAGCTGACTTCCGTATCATGGGCGGGCATCAAGAACCGGATGACGTATCTTCCGTCCATGTATTCGGGCATCGCGAATGCCCCATCGATGTAGAACTGGTAGTCGGTGTCGGTGGCGATCCAGGGGAAGACGACCTCGACGGGCTCTCCAGGCTCATACTCTGTTCTCTCCGAGGTGAAATGACTGTCGTGTATAAGCTTGAAGCCCATGGTCTCGTTATGTCGAATCGCCGGGAAGGGTTATAAACGCAACTGGCAGGACACGCAGTGCAGGATAGCGATGGAGAGATCGAGAAGGGATGAGCGCCCTGGACGGAATTCGAATCCGTGTCAAAGCCTCGACAGGGCTTTATGATAGGCCGCTACACTACCAGGGCAACAGAAGAGGGTAAATCGGTGTTATATATAAATATTATGTTCAACTAACCAATGAGCATGCCTCTGGGAGATCCGCATGGGGGGATGTTCGAATACACTGTGGAGGGGCTTCCTGAATCCGTTTTCGCCTTCACGGTCCCCGTGAGCGACGTCTCGAGGTCGGTAGCGTTCTATCGCGACGTGCTCGGGATGCAGGTCTTGGCCCAGGACGGGGATACGGCGCACCTTCGCAGAGGTCTTTGCAGGATCGTGCTGAAGCGCCAGGCAGCTACGGGCGTCGACCTCGGCGTGTACCTGTCTGTGGACAGCCCGTACAACACCCGCAGGCGCCTGTCGGACGAAGGCGTGGAGTTCCTGTCGGAGCCCAGGCGCGGCCCTCTGGGCGTGGAGGCGTCCTTCTACGATCCGGACAGGAACGTCCTTCGCGTGATCGATCCGGGGTCGGACGGCAGAAAAGAATGAAAAAGGGCCCGGACGAGGTCCGGGGATCCGTTTACTGGGCTGGCTCCCATTTGCATCTGACGGGGGAGACGATGGCGCCCTCGGCCTTGAGCTCCTTGAACGCCTTGTCGATCTCCTTCCTGTCGATGCCGGTGGCCTTCTCGACCTCTCCGGCGCTCATGGGCTTTCCTGCTTCCTTCATCGCTTTGATGACGTCGTCTTTAACGGACATGGGTATCAGCGGTCGAATCGGCACATCCTCTATTAATCGTTGCCGCGGCCGCCCTTTCGGTAGGGCGGAAGGAGGGGTTGGCCCCCTCGATACGTCCGCTTTCCCGTCAGTCGCCGAGGTTGGCCTGCTCTATGGCGGCGTCCAGCTCCTTCTGCAGCGCCTCGGGGAGGCCGTTGATGCTGCCGGACAGGAAGCCCCTGACGATCATGCTGACCGCCTGGTCCTCGTCCAAGCCCCTGGACATGAGGTACTCGATCTGGTCCCTCGCGATCTTCCCGACCGCGGCCTCGTGGGTCATCTCCACGTCGGCGACATGGGCCTCGAGCTCCGGGATCGCCAGCGTCGAGCCGCCGTCCTTGAGGATGATGCTCCTGCACTCCAGATGCGCCTTCGCCCCGGGGGAGTTCCCGACCAGGCGGCCGCGGGCGCACATCTTCCCGCCCATGGAGATGCTCCTGCTCATGATCTCCGCCCTGGAGCCGACCCCGTTCAGGTTCACCATCCCTCCGGTGTCTATGTCGGAGCCCGCATGGGCGATGCACATGGTGTTGTAGGTGGTCGACGCCCCCTCGGACAGGTCCGACACAGGGAAGCTCTGGAGGTCTCCCACCGGGTTGAGGATGACGTAGTTGTTGATGTAGTTGGACCTCTTCCCTAGGACGCTCTTGGTCCTCGGGCGCACGCTGGTCTTGTCCCCCCAGCTGTGGATCATGGAGTACGACAGGTTGGCGTCGTCGCCAAGGTACATCTCCGTTACCCCCACGTGGAGGGAGTCGTTGGCGTGGTGGGTGGTCGTGCACCCGGTGATCATCTCCAGGGACGCGCCGTCCTCGACTATTATTATGTTGTGTATGTTCTGGATGGACCTGTTCTGGTCCAGGAGCATGCAGGACTGCATGGGGCTCTTGATGTGGTATCCGGCCTTCACACGGACGAAGAACCCGTCCCCGTCCTCCAGATAGGTCTTGGCGGTGTACTTGTCCTTGGAGGGGTCCATCGCGTTCCACATGAACTCCTTGAGCCCCTGGTGGACCTTCAGCGCCTGGCTCACGGACATGACCTCGAGGCCCTCCTGGACCTTGGGGCTGCAGTGGCTCATGGCGTTGTTTATGAACATGAGCGTCCCGGAGCGGGCCATCTCGTCGGCCACGACCCCTACGTTCTCCATGTACCTCTTGTACTCCGAGCTCTCGAGGTCGGTTATCTCCGTGGCGTCCTTGTCGCCCTCGTCGTATCTCTCGAGGTCGATGTCCTTGCCGTATACCCCCTTCTTGTCGAGGGCCTGTCTCACGTCGTCCTTGCTCGGCATTCCTCGCACTCTCCGTAGCCGTTCTGCCTGATGTGCTTCAGCAGGTCGTACGGCCTGCCGCTGTACTCTATCCTTCCTTCCTTCATGACGTACCCGCGGTCTGCGCCTATGTAGTCGAGGATCTGTCCGGTGTGCGTGATGACAAGCGACGAGACGTGCCTCTGGCGGCTGACCGAGCCAGTCTCGTCGTACAGGAGGTCCCTCACCTTCTGCCCGATGAGGTCTATGCTCTCCAGGTCCACCCCCGACTCGGGCTCGTCCAGGAGGATGAACTCGGGCTTCTGGGCGGTGAGCTGGAGGAGCTCGGACCTCTTGATCTCCCCTCCGGAGAAGCCGACGTTTATGTCCCTGTCCAGGAACCCGCTCATCTTGAACTCCTCGGCCCTTCCGACGACATCCGGGTTCGTCGACGCCGCCTTGACGAGGTCTCCGAGCTTCACGCCGAAGATGTTGGGCGGCCTCTGCATCATCATCCCTATGCCCATCCTCGCGCGCTCGTCCACGCTCAGGCCGGTGATCTCCTTCCCTTTGAACAGTATGCTACCTTCCGTCACCTCGCAGGTGCTGTAGCCCATTATCGTGGACAGCAGGGTGGACTTCCCGGAGCCGTTCGGCCCGAAGAGTATGCACGTCTCTCCCTCCTCGACCGTGAGGTTCACCCCTTTGAGAATCTTCCTTCCGCCGGCTTCAGCATGGAGATTCGTGATTTTCAGCATCTCGGTCATTTAATCGCCTAATGTTACTGGAACAGCGAATCCATACTTATAACCCACATCGACAACTCGTAGAACTGCGGCCTCGGCTCGGGACATGTATATAACGGATGAGCCGATGGACGGCGCATGAAGGTCCTTGCGCTGAACGGGAGCCCCCGCCCCATAGGGAACACGACCAACATCCTGAACGACATGCAAGACGAGTTCGAGAGGGAGGGCGTGGAGTTCGAGCTGGTGCACCTCTACGAGTACAACTTCGTCAACTGCAACGTGTGCCTGACGTGCGAGATCCGTGGGGACGGACGTTGCATGGACGAGGACGACGGGTTCAACCAGCTCCTGAACAGGATGCGCGCCGCAGACGCTATAGTCCTCGCGTCGCCTGCTTATGCGGGAGCCTGCTCGAGCGTCATGCAGACGTTCCTGGAGAGGGCCCACCTGGTCTTCGAGAAGAGCGACCTAGGGCTGGCTGGCAAGGTCGGCGGCGCCGTGGCGGTCTATTCCCACCAGGGAGGGTCGCTGGTCTACAACCAGATGGTGGACTTCCTTCTGAACAACGGGATGCTGGTGGCCGGGTCCAACCCCCTGCCCATCGTCCGCGCCCTGAACTCGCCCCAGTACCTGGAGGACAGGTCCGGGATGAAGGGGGTGATGGGCATGGTGAAGAACATGGTCTCCGCCCTCATGCGCCTCAACGGGTACGAGCGATCGGAAGAAGCACATCCTGCACCCTTCCGAGACGCACACCCTGGCCGCGGCCTCCATCCTGTCCAGCGGCCCGGAGTAGCGCCTCACCATCATCTTCCCTTCCTCGGGGAGCCTCTTGCGCAGCTTCTTGCACTCCTCCACGAGCCTTCCGGCCTCCTCAGGAGTCAGAGGCTCCTCCGTCTTGGCGCGCTCCGGTACCGACGCCACCAGGGGGCATCCGTGCTTGGCCGCTATCGACGGGAGGAGGCTGTTGTCCGGCCCGAAGGCGCCTATGCATCCGCGCCCCTTGTCCCAGGACAGCGGGCACCGGGCGCAGGTCTCGTTCATGTCGTCGAAGGAGAGCATGTCCCATTCGGTCACCGACTCGTCCGCCCTGTCGAGGACGGTCCTTCTGTCGTCCTCGGAGAGCTTCCTCAGGTCCGCCCATCCGGAGCAGACCTCTCTGGCCAGAGGCTCCAGGGCGGCCCTGTCGGCTCTCTTGAGGCTGCAGAGGTACACGTATTCCGACTCGGGGTCGAGGGAGTTCCTGTCCGAGAACGACTCCCAGTCCGAGACCGCCTTTCTGGCCTCGTCCACCGGCACGACGGCGTCCTTCTCCAGAACCGCTTCAAGCCCGGAGACGTCAGCCACATGGGCCCTCGCCGTCACGTTCCTCATCCTGTTGCAGAGGGCCCTTTCGGCGTCCTCGTAGAAGATCCTGATGCTTATCCCCATCGTCTCCTCCTCCTCTTTTCCTTGGCATCCGCCTCGTAGTCCTTGTCGCTGAAATGGGTGATCTTGTAGCTCTCGAACCCGTCGGGGTCGTACTTCTGCAGGAACTCCTCCCTGTTGTCCCAGTACTGGCCGAAGAATATCGGTATCTTCAGCAGGTTGAGCAGGGCCATCACGCCTATGAGCCATGTCACGACGACCCCTGCGGTGACCTCCGAGCCGTTGATCATGAATCCGACGAAGTCTCCCAGGTCTCCGAAGTTGACCAGGTAGAGGAACCAGACGTAGTTCCCTATCATGGCGGCAGTCTGCGCCGCTATGCGCATCTTGTCCCCTTTGCGGAAGAAGCCTACGAAGAAGTACAGGGCCGCCATCACGGCCCCGAACCGCATGGACCTCCCGAGCATGTCGAACACCCCCTGCAGCTGGAAGTCAGACAGGTCCCACCCGGCTATCGAAGGATCCCTCAGGAACGCGGCGATGCAGTACGGTATCCCGATGTAGGCCATGGCGGCCACGGCCGCGAACAGGATCCCGAAGAACACGCTGTGCTTCCTGCCTTTCATGCGAACCCTCCTGCCATGGTCTCCAGCTTCTTCAGGAGATCGACCAGGGCGCTCGAAGTGTCGTCGGAGAGGATGACGGCGGTGCTGCCGGAAGCGATCGCCAGGCTTCCCTTGTCCAAGGAGTTCTTGATGGAGGTCGACGGGGCAGCGTTCCTTCCGTCCAGCTCCATGACGCCGTTCTTCATCGTGAAGCTCGTGTAGTCGCCTATGCTCCCGGCACAGCTCTGGTACGCGGGGAGCCCGGAGATGACGTCCTTGTCCTTCCCGCTGGTGGTGAAGCTGTACCCGTGGGAGTCCAGGTCCGTCCTGACGTCTATGTCGAACTTCATGTTGGACTCGTAGTTTATGTGTATCCCCACGTATTCGTCGCACCCGTAGGCCAGCGCGGCGTACTTCAGGACGTAGGGGATGGTGAAGTCCGCATGGACAACGTTCCCCTCGCAGGCGTTGGCCGAGCTGGCGGGTATCATGATCCCGGAGCCTTCGTAGCCGATGACGAGGCTTATGGAGGATACGCGGGTTATGATGTCGGGGACGTGAATGTCCATGACGGTCCTTTCGGCAACGGCGTTCCTGTAGGTTATCATCTCCTGGGTGAGCGTGCTCCCGTCGGGTCCGACGGCCCTCGCCGAGGTAGCCCCGCTGGACATCACCTTATGCGACACGTTCGCGATGCTGTCCCTGCTCAAGGGGTCGGAGTACTCGCCGTACAGGATGCGGCAGCCGGTCTTTCCATCTATGGCCTCCGTCAGGTTGGACGAGAGGCATTCGGCGTCCATCCACGTCAGGTCGTACTCGGACTTCGTGCTTATCTCCACGTCCCACTGGTTGCCCGACACGTTCAGAAGGGCGGACGCCAGCGGCGCGAACAGTATGACGACGGCGATAACCACGACCACAGAATAGAACGTCCTCGCCGTCGTCTCCGCTTTCATGGTTCATAATACAAGGTCTACGATAAAACCGTTGGCAGGAGATTCCCGGGCAGGTTAAAACCGGCACCCTGCTGGGCAGAGCAGAGGCGCATGCGAACAGCCTAGTCCTCCCTTCCAAGGTCTAATTCTATAAGAGCGCATGCGGAGTCGGGCGGAAGGCGATTCCTGGAGGCTCGATATGATTTTATTTGGCCGCATGGATGGAACCTCCAGAAGTGTTGCCGATGTTCCAGGTCGCGTTTTATGGGAAAGGCGGTATAGGAAAGTCCACGATGGCCGCGAACGTGTCGTATTCGCTGGCCTGCAAGGGCAAGAAGGTGATGCAGGTGGGATGCGATCCCAAGCACGACTCCACCCGTCTCCTCCTGGGCGGAAGGGCCCAGGGCACGGTGCTCGACTACGTCCGCTCCGTCCCGGTCCTCCAGAGGAAGCTCGAGGACGTGATAGGGACGGGGTCCGGAGGGGTCATCTGCGCCGAGGCAGGAGGACCCGAGCCAGGCATAGGCTGCGCCGGGCGCGGCATCCTCACGACCTTCGACACCTTGAAGAAGCTGGGCGCCGACGGCCTGGACGTGGACATAAGGATCTACGACGTTCTGGGGGACGTCGTCTGCGGCGGGTTCGCGGTCCCTCTGAGGGGGGAGTACGCCGACGCCGTGGTGCTGGTGACATCCGGCGAGTTCATGTCCATGTACGCCGCCAACAACATCATGAAAGGCCTGGCCAACTTCGACACGGGGAAGCCCCGCCTCCTCGGCATGATCCTCAACTCGCGCGGAGTGGAGGACGAGGAAGGGTCCGTAGGGAGGTTCGCGAAGGCGACCGGAGTCCCGATAATCGCCGTCATGCCCCGCGACTACGCCTTCAGAGACGCCGAGGCGGCCGGGAAGACGGCGCGCGAGCTCCGCCCGGACTCGGAGATATCCAGGAGGGTGGACGCCATCGCCCAGGCGGTCTCAGATGCGGCGGAAGGGAAGGCGCGGCTGTTCTACCCGCACCCTCTGGACGACCTCCAGCTCTCCGACCTGGCCGCAGGCAGGGAGATACGCGCCCCATCCGCCCCGGCCAGCGACCGACAACCCTGCGAAGGCTGCCCCAGGCGCAGGTCGTCCATACGCGACACCAGGATCATGAGCTCATGCGCCGCGTACGGGGCCATGGCCGCGTTCATGAGGCTCACGGACTACACTGTCGTGCTCCACGGCCCGCGCAGCTGCATGTACCTGATGGACATGTCCCGCGGCGGCATCTCGCTGAGGCTGCACCGCAGGGGGATGTACAGCAGCCCGCCCACCCACAGGCTTCGCTGCACCATGATGGACGACACCGTGTCCATATTCGGGGGCGTGAAGCATCTGGACTCCTGCCTCCGCAAGGCCTTGGACGAGGGATGCCGGAAGATCGCGGTGGTGACCACCTGCATGCCGGGGATAATCGGCGACGACTCCGAGACTGTGGTAAAGAGGGCCGCCCTCGACTATCCCGACGCCGAGATCAGGTTCGTCCCTACGGACGGCGACATGGCGGGGAGCTTCACGGAAGGGATGACCATGGCAGCCGTCGAGATAGCAGGGATGATCGACCTGTCGGTGGAGCCGGAGCCGGGCTACGTGAACCTCGTAGGGCATTCCTTTTTCGACATCCAGTGGGACAAGGGCATCAAGGAGCTCGACCGCATGCTGTCGGTGTTCGGGCTGAAGGTGAACTGCCGCTTCCTGGACGAGTGCGAGTCGGAGGACATCAGGGGATTCTGCAGGGCTTCAATTGACATGCTGGTGTCCAACGACGACGCCAACCGGGAGAACTACCGCATAATCTCCGCCCGCACCGGAAGGGAGCCCTTCCCGCTCCCCCTGCCCGTAGGGATAAGGGAGCATGTGGCCTGGATGCGCGCCATGGGGGAGAAGCTGGGGATGAATGACGCCGCGGAGGCCGAGATAGCTTCCGCCCAGGACGAGTACGGACGGTTCCTGGAGGAGCACGGCCGCCGCTTCCGCGGGAAGAAGGTGATTATACTCAGCAGGAAGAACGACTGGCTGATCGACCTGTTCCTCGACCTGGGGGCCGACATCGTCCGCATAGGCGTGTTCCCGGGCGTGCGCCAGTACTTCGCGGAGATCCCTTCGAGGCACCAGTCCATGGTCACCGAGGACTACTCTCTGGAGAAGCTGGAGGAGGACATGGACGTCCTGGAGCCGGACCTGCTGATATCGGACCTGGCCTTCCCTGTTAGGGGCAGATGCAGGTTCGCGAGGATAAGGAGGGTGGGGGCGGGATACAGGGGCACAATGATGTACGCCGAGTATCTCGAGAACGTGATGAGGCTCCCCGCCACGGAAGGATGGAAGGAGGCGGTGCTGTGAGGACGCTCCCAGACGGGTTCAACGGCGCCGTGATGGCGGTGGAGAGCATCGAGGACGCCGCGGTGCTCCTGCACGGGCCGGGAGGCTGCAGGATAAGGCATATGATCCACTCCACAGCGACGTTCCCCAGGGTCGCCCCAGGCTCCCCGGAGGACTACTACGGGATCTACTACTACGGGTACCCCAGGGTCCCGGCCACCTACCTGGACGAGTACGACTTCATAAACGGCGCCTTCTACAAGATGTCAGAGGCGCTGCCTGTGGTGGCGGCGAAGGAGCCCTCGATAATCGTGGTCATAAACTCGCCCGGTGCGGCCCTCATAGGCGACAACCACGAGAAGGCCATCAGGGACAGCGGGCTGGAGGGCAGGGCGATTTACATGGACGAGTCCCTGGTCTCGATGCCCATGACCGAATGCTACGGCCACATGCTCCGCGCCGTCATGGAGCACCTGTCCCCCGAGAGGAGGGACGTCGTCCCGGGAACGGTGAACCTGCTGGGCCTGTCGCTTTTCGACAAGGACTGGGCCGCAGGCAGGGAGGAGCTGTGCGCCATCGTGGAGAGCATGGGCCTGAAGGTCGTCTCCACCCCAGGGGCGGGGGCTTCGGTGCAGGACCTGAAGGATTCCGTCTCCGCCGAGATGAACGTCGTGGTCTGCCCCGAGATGTGCGCCGGGCTGCTCGAGTACTACGAGTCCCTGGGGATCCCGACCGTCCGTTCCCCCGCGGGGGCGCCTGTGGGCTTCTCCGCCGTCAGGGAGTGGGCGAAGGCGGTGGCCGTCGCAGCCGGGAAGGATCCCGGGCCCGCTCTCGAGAAGGTCCGCTCAGCCGAGAGGAAGGTCTACGACAAGCTCATGGGGATGAAGTACAACGCCCTGCGCATGAGGGGGATGTCCTTCTCCATCGCCGGGACCGCCTCCGTGGTCAGGCCTCTGGCCGAGTGGCTGTACAGCTACCTCTCCATGGTGCCGGTCGCCGTCGCGGTCGATCCCGGGGCGGACGAGAGGGAGGTTTCCATGCTCAGGTCCTTCCTGGACGAGAGGGACTTATCGGACTCCTTCGGGAAGGAGCCTCTGGAAGGCAGCGAGGCAGTCCTATGCGAGGGCGTCACAGCGCTCACCATGGCCGAGGCCTCGGGATGCATCGGGATCCCGATTGGGCATTCGTGCACCGGGATGGACGACATAATCCCCCGCCCGATATACGGCGTCCAGGGGGCGCTCTACATACTGGACGAGATGATGCACGGCGTCAGGGGAAGCCGAGGGCGGGTCCCGGAGAGGCTTGGCCCCTCCGTTCGCCGGCCGTCAGACCTTCCTGGTCTTCAGAAGGTAGAGGTTCAGAGCGAAGAAAGCCGCCCCGAACGCTATCAGGACCGCCAGGGAGATCCAGGGGAACTCCAGGTAGTCGGGGAGGGCGGCTGCCCTTATGGTCTCGCTGGCATGCGTCAGCGGGAGGCAGTACAGCACCGCCTGGAACACGGGGTTCAGGGACGACACCGAGAAGAACGTGCCGCAGAGGAACGTCATGGGCAGTATGATCAGGCTGTTCAGGGTCGCCATGCTCTGGTGCGACTTGGACAGAAGGGCGGCGGCCATCCCCAGCAGGGAGAACGTGATGCAGGAGATGACGATGCACAGCACCACCAGCGGGGTGAGGGCCAGGTCGGAGGCCAGGAACAGCCCCAGCGCATAGATCAGGAGGCAGCTAATGAGGCCCCTGGTCAGCCCGAGCATGCATTTGCCTATGACGATGGACGACAGGCTCAGGGGGCACATCATCATCTCGTCGAAGCTCTTGTAATACAGCCTCTGCACGTT
This sequence comes from Candidatus Methanomethylophilaceae archaeon, assembly GCA_017540825.1. GTDB lineage: Archaea > Thermoplasmatota > Thermoplasmata > Methanomassiliicoccales > Methanomethylophilaceae > Methanoprimaticola. Next base: position 97,253 of record JAFYAH010000025.1, read on the forward strand.
CATCCTGGTCGCGGTCGAGCCGAAGGACGACGAGAGCGACGACAGGGCGGCTATCCCGGGGATGACGAACGCCACGTAGGACACCCCGATGTCCGTCTGCCCGGTCCTGAGCCCGTATCCGAACGCTATGAGGTACAGCAGAGGGCTCATGATGCTCATCACCAGGATGTTCCAGAAGTTGTGCTTCATGAACATCATGTCGCCCCATGCGACGTGGTAGGCGTCCACCAGAAGGTTGCTCATGTCTGCGCCCCCACGCTCTTTCCTGTCAGCTCCACGAACACGTCCTCCAGGTTGGTGTCCCTTATCGTCACGTTGCCCTTGAGGGATGCAGCGAAGGCGCTGGCCTCGTCCCTGCTCTTGAAGTACTTGTAGGTCGTCTTCCCGTTCTCTATAGTCTCTACTGCGATGGAGCCGACCTTCTCGCACAGGTTCTTCGGTATGTCCAAGGCTATGATCCTGCCCTTGTCTATTATCCCGACCCTGTCGCACAGGGACTCGGCTTCCTCTATGTAGTGGGTGGTGAGAATTATGGTGGTCCCGTCCCGGTGGAGGGACTTTATCACGTCCCAAAGCAGGCGGCGCGCGTTTATGTCCAGCCCGGACGTAGGCTCGTCCAGGAACAGGACCTGCGGGCGATGGAGCATGGCGCATACTATCGCCGCCCTCTTCTTCCATCCGCCGGATAGGGAGTCCACGGGCTTGTCGAGGTATTCCCCGAGGCCGAAGAAATCTGAGAGCTCCGATATGCGCTCGTTGCGCTCCTTCTTGCCCATGTTGTGATACATGGCGTGTGAGATCATGTTCTCGCGGATGGTGAGGTCCTTGTCCAGAGACACCTGCTGCTGGATCACGCCCATCGATCCTTTCGCTGCTTCCGGCTCTTTAGTTATGTCGTGGCCGTTCACGGTTATGGTCCCTTCGTCGAACCCGGTCAGCGTCGAGACGCACCGCAGAGTGGTGGTCTTCCCTGCGCCGTTCGGACCCAGGAACCCGAAGAGCTCTCCCCGGTGGATGACCAGGTCGAGACCGTTGACCGCGGTCTTGTCCCCGAACCTCTTCACCAGGCCTTTGATCACTATCATGTCTTCCATTGACATTCCCCAGTGGCGATTCTCCCTGCTCGAGGGAGTGCATGTCCAGAGCGCTCTGTCGAGACGCTGGGCTACTCATCCATTTCCAGTCAGCTGCAATATATAAAGATTTATGCTCAGGCGGCCGACCTAGTTATCCGTGGCGGAGCGTCGGTCGCAGGTCGTCAATAAAAAGCGTTGGTTTTTAGGACCTACAAGATACATTGAATAAAATCCATAATAATTATTGTTTTAATGCAAATAGATATAATAATTGTCAATAAAACAATTACAATTATTACAATTATTACAGTTATTTCAACGGGCAATTATTATATTGGTAGTGCGTTTGTATTCCGGGGATGTGGAGGTAATAGCCACACATGCCAGAGGGATCACCTATGAACGACGTCATACAAGCTGATAAGAGGATCAAGCTGAATGGGAACAGCCTGGTCGTGCACCTTACCAGCGAGGTTAAGCTAATGGGTTTGGGATACAACGACTGGGTCAGGGTCACGCTGGAGCGCGTGCCGGAAGACGAGAAGCGCCGATCGGGACGGCAATGATGCAGAATCGAAGATAATAGACATGATGTGCGGTACGGCACAAACATCCATTAAATACTGTCAGGCCTCTCATCGGCGCATGGTTCAGCACATGCCGTCCGGGGGAGATGCCCGTGGCCGGCGATCCTATCGTAGAAGTGGAAGGCCTGACTATCCGCTTCGGAGACTTCACCGCCGTAGATGGACTCACGTTCAGCATCGAACGCGGTGAGGTCTTCGGTTTTCTGGGGCCGAACGGAGCCGGGAAGACCACTACGATAAGGGCCATCACGACGATACAGCGTCCCACCTCCGGAAGGGTCGTCATCGACGGCCACGACTCCTCCACGGACTATCTGGAGGCCAGGCGCTGCATAGGGATAGCGCAGCAGCACATAAGCCTCGACAAGGACCTGACCGTGCGCCAGAACATAAAGTACCATGCGATGCTCCACAAGATCCCTAAACGCGTCATGGAGGAGAGGGTGAAGAGCCTCTCGGACATGCTGGGGCTGGGGGAGCATATGGACAAGAAGATAGCCGACCTGTCCGGAGGGTGGAAGAGGAAGGCCGCGATAGTGTGCTCCATACTCCACGAGCCGTCCGTCCTCTTCCTGGACGAGCCCACCGCAGGGCTGGACACCCAGTCCCGCCATCTCCTCTGGGAGCTCGTCAGGACGCTCAACTCCCACGGGACCACGATATTCCTGACCACACATTACATAGAGGAGGCGGAGTCGCTCTGCGACAGGGTGGCGATAATCGATAGGGGGAAGCTGTCGGCGATCGGGACGGTGGACGAGCTCAAGGACATCGTGGGCAAGGTGACGGTGGACGTCTCCGAAGGGAGCAGGACCGTCCCATACCATTTCGCGTCCCGGGAGGAGGCAAAGGCCTTCGCCGAGTCCCAGGGCGGGGAGTTCTTCAACATCCGCAGGACGACGCTGGAGGACGTCTTCCTCGCGCTGTCCGGCGACGCCAAGGGGAGGCTGGGACGATGCTCTGGGACATCGTGGACGAGTCGTACCGCGTGGCGTGGGGGGACCTGTGCTACATCAAGGGGAACCTTCCGGAGACCCTGCTGACCGGCCTGGTCGGCCCTCTGCTGTACCTTCTGGCCTTCGGCTACGGGGTCGGAGGGAGCATGGGCGGGGGCCAGGACTACATCGTCTTCATAGTCCCCGGGATCATAGCGCTGACCACCCTCTCCGCTACCTTCAGCACGGTGTCCATGAAGATACTGGTGCAGCGGCTGTTCTACATGAGCTTCGACGAGATGCTACTTTGCCCCATCCACATAGCGTCCGTGGTCATAGGCAAGACGGCTTCCGGCGTCATCCGCGCCACCCTGAGCTGCGTCGTCATAATGCTGGTGGGCCATCTTATAGCCCCCTCGGTAGCGATCTCCCCCTACGCCATCCTGCTGGTAGTCTTCGGGGCGTTCATGTTCTCGCTGCTGGGGCTGCTGGCAGGGATGGCCGTCCAGAAGACCAACACGCTGTCCCTGATATCCGGGACGGTGATCGTGCCCATGACGTTCCTGTGCGGGACCCTGTTCAACGTGTCCGCGCTTCCCGCCTGGGCCGCCGCCGCCACGTACGCCCTGCCCCTCACGCACGTGAGCCAGCTGATGAGGGCGGTCATGCTCGGGACGGACGTTCCGCTGGACTCGATCGCCATGATGGTGATATACACCGCCGCGTTCTTCTCGCTCTGCTGGTGGATGATCAAGACCAACAGGTGCTGAATCGCAGCAGGCCGCAGAGCTCGGGGAGGCTCTCCGCGTACGGGACGCCCTCCCTCTCGCAGACGTCCTTGGGAAGCCCGTACCCGTACGCCGCGGCGACGAAGTCCATGCCGAGGGCCCTCGCCGCGTCCAGGTCGTCGAAGGAATCTCCGATCATGACCGCCTCGTCGACGTCGGCGCCCGCGTCGGCCAGGCACCTCTCGATGAGCTCGCGCTTGGATATGGCCGTCTTGAAGTTGGTGCCCCTGACAGAAAGGAACATGTCGCGGATCCCGAGCTTCTCCAGCGTCCTGACCGAGAACTCCTCCACCATCATGGTGGCCACGCACAGGACGTAGCCTTTGGACCGCAGGCATTCCAGCGCCTTCCTCGCCCCGGGATAGCCGGTGCACATGGAGAAGCCTTTGTCCACGTAATGGGAGACGTAGACCTTGACCCCTTCCATTATCCTCTCCGGCGGTATGCCGACTATCCTGACCATGTTTTCGACGAAAGGGCCGCCGAGCCCGCTCCTGAGGGACTCCTCTGGGATGTCTGGCCTCCCGAAGGCCTCGCCCGTCCTCCTGTAGCAGTACAGGATGCCCTCCGACGAATCGGACAGGGTCCCGTCCAGGTCGAACACCAGCAGCTTCTTCATGAACGGGTGATGCGCCACGGGTTTAAGTGCTTTCGACCGCGGGAACCGCAACCGATATCATCCCTGCCAACATAGTTCGCCCATGGATTTCCAGGAAGCGGTCTCGAAAGCCGAGGCAGGGGACGTGGACGCGATGGTCGAAGCCGCACGCATGCTCCGCGAGGGGGACGGCGCAGGCAAGGACCTCCGTCTCGCCGTATCGTATCTCAGGAAGGCCGCCGATGCGGGAAGCGCCGCCGCAGCCTCGTCCCTGGGCTACATGTACATGATGGGGGAAGGCGTCAAAGCCGACCCGTCGGAGGCGGAGAGGCTCCTCTCGTCCGCTGCGGCGGCAGGGGATCCCGGCGCTATGTGCAACATGGGCGTCCTGTTCTCCGCGAAGGACCCCCTGCGCTCGCTGGAATGCTTCGAGAAGGCCGCGACCATGGGCAGCGCTCAGGCGATGAAGAACCTGGGCGCGATGTACTCCGCAGGGCAGGGAGTGGTCGCGGACAGGAGGAAGGGCGCGGAATGGTACTCCAAGGCCGCCGACCTGGGGGACGCCGACTCCATATGCGTTCTCGCCTCGATGTACCGCAACGGCGACGGGGTCCCGGTGGACAAGGCGAAGGCCGCCGAGCTCTACAGGAGGGCCGCAGACATGGGCGAATCCGACGCGCAGTACGACCTGGCGTTCATGCTGGACTCGGGAGAGGGCGTCCCTGCGGACCACGAGGAGGCGGAGAGGTACTTCCGCATGGCGGCAGACCAGGGGGACTCCGACGCGTGCCTGTGCATGGGAGGGATCCTGTTCGAGAAGGGGCAATACAAGGACGCAGAGGACTACTTCCTCACGTCCGCTCTGAAGGGGGACGTGAAGGCGGAGTACAACATCGGCCTCCTCTACATGGGCGACTACCTGGGCGCTTCCGATTTGGGGAAGGCGAAGGAGTGGTTCTGCTCCGCCGCTGACAAAGGGTTCGCGCTGGCCCAGACGATGCTCGGGACCATCGCCCTGGACGAAGGCGATCCCGGGGAGGCCGAGAGGCGCTTCAGGGAGTCCGCCGAGCAGGGCGAGCCGACGGCCATGTACAACCTGGGGGCGATGGGGCTCTCGGGGCAGGCCGGGATGGAGTACCGGGAGTCCGTAGAATGGCTGACGAGGGCGGCGAAAGCAGGATACCAGCCTGCCTACGAGGTCTTGATGCGCCTGGGCTCCCAGGGACGAGCGGATACAGCCGACGTCAGGCAGAGAAGTCGAGGAGGCCCTCGAGGGAGCGGATCTCCCATGTGCAGTCTATCCCGTCGGGGGTGAGCCCGTTGCGCCTGTTGACTATGACGGAGTCCACGCCCGCGCGTTCGGAGGCCACGGCGTCGTGGGGGCTGTCCCCGATGTAGACGATGTCCTCCTTGGGGACGTCGAAGCGGGATATCGCGTTCAGGATGGGGTCCGGCTCCGGCTTGTGCCTCGCCGTGTCCTCGTATCCCGATATGACTTCGGGCGTCAGTGCGGACATCCCGTGGATCTCCATCAGCTTCACGATCTTGTACCTGTACTTTCCGGACGCTATGGCCACGGACTTTCCGCGCCTGTAGAGCTCCTCGAGGACCTCAGCGGTCTCCGGGAACGGCTCCGCATCCAGATAGGCGTCCGAATGCACTATCTCCTTGAACTTCTCGTAGAAGGTCTCGCGCTTGGACTCGTCTCCCACGAACTTGTCGAACATCTGCTCCATCGTCATCCCCACGAACTCCGGGAACCTGGAGTCGTCGTAGGTCCTGCCGACGGAAGGAAGGGCGTGGTTCAGTATGGCGCTTATCCCGCGCCTCGTGTCGAACAGGGTGTTGTCGAAGTCGAAGACGTACAGCTCGTATTCCTTCATTTCGTGCCCACGTAGATGTTTACCGCCCCGAAGGACTTCACGTAGTACCTTGCGTCCTCGAATCCCGCCTTCCTGAAGACCTTGACCATGTCCTCGCCGTACGGGAACCCCTCGATGGAGGTGGTGAGCCACTGGTATGCGGACTGCCGCCCGTCGATCGACTTCCCCTTGTCGTACTTGCGGCCGTACCTCTTGACCCTCTTCATGTATATGTTGTAGAAGAAACGGACGACGGCGTTCTTCGGCTTGGAGAGCTCCGCGACGACCACCTTTCCCCCTGGAGCCAGGACCCTGTGCATCTCGCTCACGGCCTGCAGGATGTCGGTGACGTTCCTGAGCATGTACCCCGAGGTTACCAGGTCGAACGACCCGTCCTCGAACTCCAGCTTCAGGGCGTCCCCGACGCGCCAGTCTATCTTCACTGGAAGGTCCATCTCCTTCTCCTTCCTCTCGGCGAGCTCCAGCATCTTGGGGGTGATGTCCACTCCCACAACCGTCGATCCGGCTCCGGCCGTCCTCGCGACGTGGAAGGCTATCTCGCCGGTCCCGGTGCCCACGTCGAGGCACCTCTTCCCGGAGATGTTCCCGGCCTTCTTCATCATGAACCTGTGCCAGCCCTGGACCATGCCCATGGACATTATGTCGTTCATCTCGTCGTAGTAGTCCGCGATCTCGGTGAAGACGTCCTTGATGTACTCTTCCTTGCCTTCGAACTGGTTTCCTTTCTTCAGCTCTTCCTCAGCCATCTCACATCACCAGGGGCAGCGCGTAGTACTGTATCAGGTATCCCGCTACGAGGAGGACCCCGAAGTGCCAGTTCATCTTGAACGCCAGAGGCACCAGCATGAAGCTCGCGCGGGCGTCCGTCGGGGCCTTCCTGCTGTTCTCCACGAGCCTGTACAGGTCGTACAGCGTAAGGAAAGCCAGAGCAGTGCATAAAGGTGCGCATCCGAAGCCTATGAGGGCCAGGAGGATAGGGAAGGCGACGACGTTCTCGAACAGGTACAGCTTCATCCCGCTCTCGTACGACATGTGCTGCGAGAGGGTGCCGACCCCGGCCTTCCTGTCCTCGTGGTAGTCGCGCATCTCGTTCCCGGACAGGACCGCGGTAATCATGAACGCGTTCGGGAGGGACAGCAGGAGGACCTCCCACGAGAACATCTCGCCGGTCATAACGCAGTACGTACCGAGGGGCATCAGGAGCCCCATCATGACGAAGACGCTCGCCTGCCCCAGCCCGAGGTACTTGTAGGAGCCGCATATGGTGTACGTCCCGGCCCCTATGACTCCCAGGATGCCGTATATCACGATGGGCCAGCCCACGTGCCATATGAACGCCAGCCCGATGAGGCAGGTTATCCCGATGCATGCGATCCCGGCCTTGAGGACGGACTTCGGCTTCAGGGCGCCGGTGACGAGCTCGGGCGACCTCGTCTCGTTCTCCACCGTGTCGGTTCCCTTCTTGAAGTCTCCGTAGGTGTTGAGGATGTTCGCCGCGGACTGCAGGAGGATTCCGCCCGCCAGGACCAGGAGGAACATCAGCAGGTCGAAGCTCCCGTCGTGGTATGCGACAGCGCCTCCTATGAGCACGGGGACTACGGCTCCGTGGAGCGTCCACGGCCTGAAGACGTTGTACCATCCGGCCTTCACAGGCTTCACATCGGGCATGACCGCTCGATACGTTATTCGTTTTTAATGTTTATCGATAAAAAAGTAAGGTGTTTCCCTCCTCCCGGGGCTCCAGGAGGAGGGCGGGCCGCTACTTCGTCGGCCCATTGGAGGCTCATTTGTCCATGACCATGTCGATGAACTGGCCTGGCAAAACGGAGCTCCTCTCGAAGCCGTGCCCGGCCAGGTTGCTCGCTACGGAGCTGTCGATCTCGATCCCGTTCGCCTCGTCGTCGTAGCTGGCGTAGAAGCGCACGTTCACGAAGGAGTCGGCGGACACGGTCCTGAGGTTCTCTGAGAACGCTATCCCTCCTACGCTGTAGCAGCCCTGGAACACGTCCTCGCCAATCTCCTCGACGGACAAGAGGTTCAGGCGGCTTTCGTAGAGGTTCGCGTTCATGAAGGCGCGGTCCCCGAGCACGGTGACCCTTTCCAGGTGGGTGTCGCTTATAGACGCGCCGGAGAAGGCATCCTCCGCCACGCGCGTTAGGCTGAACGACCTATCCCCGACATCGACGATGCTGTTCACCACGAAGTAGCCGCCGTTGTAGCCTATGGCCTCGACTTCGTCCAGGTCTATGACCCTGTACCTGACCATTTCCGATGTGAACTCGTCCCCTATCGACGGGACCCGGTGCAGGATGCTGTCGTAGCCCTCGTACGTCCCGGCCTTGATCCCGGATTCGGTGTCGATCAGGTTGCCGTCCAGGTCGTACAGCTCTATGTCGTTCAGTTCGGCGCAGATGTCGCGGCTGAAGGTCAGCTTGTCGATCTTTACCAAGGAGAACGCGTCTGGCTCTATGGTGCTGATGGAAAGCGGGATGGTCAGGGCTTCGAGGCCGCCGTTGAAGGCTTGGTCCATCACGGTCGTCACGGTGAACGTGAACCCTCTGATAGACACCGTGGAGGGGATCTGGTAGACGTTGCTGGAACCGAGACACTTTTTGAATGCGACGGTGCGGTCGGCGTTGGAGATCACGAGGTAGCGGACGTCGCCGATCTCGTACTCGGTCCCGTCCTTGGGGTTCTTGACGAGCTTGCTGTATTTTCCCGTGAACAGGTATCCGGGCAGCTTGCTCATGTCCGTTATCGGCTCGGTGCTGGTCGTGTTCTCGTAGAACTTGCATCTGTAGAACGCGTTCTCTCCGAACTGCTGGACGTCTCCGAAGGCGACCCTCTTGAGCCCGGTGCACTCGCTGAAGGCGCTCTTCCCGATGCTCTGGGCGTTTATCTCTATCTCGTTTATCGCCTTGCACTTGTAGAACGCGTACTCGCCTATGGACGAGACCCCGGTTATGTCCACCTCGGACAGGGAGGAGCACTCGTAGAAAGCCTTGTTGCCGATGGTCCCGGACTGCACGGTCAGGCTCACGAGAGTGTCGCATCCGAGGAAGGCCCTGCTGCCTACCCCTTCGACCACCATGTGGTATCCGCCGATCTCCAGGTCCGCTATCCTGGCTTCGGTTATGCCTTCCACGAACCCGATCGCTGTGGCTCCTACGGCGGCCCCGATGTGCACCTTGTACAAGACGCCGTCCTTGGTGAGGACGTCCCCGTCGGCGAGATTTGCCGTCAGGATCCTGTTCCCGACGCCCGTGAGACGATGCCCGGGAACCGATCCGAGGGGCAGCGGAGAGCCGTCCGCGTAGCGCAGGGTCAGGCCGTAGAGCGCGTTCTCGCCCATGGTGGCCGACCCGTTGAACAGAGCGAACTCCTCGAGCCCGTAGCACTTGCTGAAGGCGCTCTTGCCGACGGTCTCGACGGTGTCGGGCAGCAGGACGGTGTCCAGTTTGGCGCATCCGAAGAAGGCGTATATGCCCACGGCCCTCAGCTCCCCGTCTATGGCGAGGCTGTCCAGCGATGAGCAGTTGGCGAACGCTCTCTCGCCTATGGCGCCGAAGCAGCGGCAGTCGACGGAGGTCAGGGCCTTGTCGCTGTAGAACGCCTTGTCATTCACTCCGATGACCCTGAACTCCCTTCCCTTGTCGTTGTACGCGTAGTCCTGGATGACGATGTCCGTGCTCGCCCCGCGTCCGGTGGCGATCGCTTCGTAGGAGTTCTGAGGGGAGTAGTAGACGCCGTCGTAGAAGAACGGGTCGAAGTGCATGTGCAGGACGGAGCCGGACCCCACGAACCTGTTCCCGGACAGGTTGTAAGGGGTGCTGGACAGCAGGTCGTCCCCGTCGTAGAACTTGATCTGGTAGAACGCGCTCTTCCCGATGTCGGCGATGTTTCCGAACTCCGCGGTCCTCAGCCCGGTGCATCCGTAGAACGCGGCCACGCCTATGGCGATCCTGCTGTTGGTGTCGCAGTTCAGCCTCAGCTCCGACAGCGACGTGCATTTCGTGAACGCCCTCTCTCCGATGTCGGTGCTGATGCTGGCGGTCTCGAGCGTGCCGCATCCGTAGAACGCTCTGTTGGCGACCCTTTCGACCGTATAATCGACGGGCCCGCACTGGACGTGGTCGCCTATCACGATGTCCGTGACCTCTTCGACATGCCCTACAGCCTTGGCCCGCGGCACCTTCTTGGCCGTCACTTCGTATATCACGCCTCCGGACTCGAACTCGTATCCCTCGTACGTCTCGCATACCAGCTTTCCGTTCGTCAGGTAGAATATCTTATCTGACAGGATCCCAGCGTCGTGGGCGAGCTCGGTCTTCGCGTCGGGAGCATAGAACACGGTCCCGTAGAACGCGTTCTTTCCGACGGAGGCTATCTTTTCGAAATTGACGATCTCGAACAGGTTGCAGTAGCTGAACGCGCTCTGCCCTAAGGACACGCCGTTCGCGCCGCTGCCGAGATGGATGTACGTGATGGGGCACCTGAAGAAGGCGTAGTCTCCGATGGAAGAAACGTTGACCGCGACGACGTAGTACAGCGACGTGCATCTCGCGAACGCTTTGTCGCCTATCGCGCCTTCTCCGCCGTAGTACAAGGTCATCAAGGTATCGCACCCGTAGAACGCCTTGCTGTCGATCCCGGTGACCGTGTAGCTGGAGCCTTCGAAGTCGACAAGGCCAGGTATGGAGGGGCTGACGATTCCCGGATCGTAGCCGATCACGGTCGCCGTCGAGGTGCTGGAAGGCTTGTAGATCACGCTGTTGACCTGGAACGGGTCCAGGTCCAGGTACAGGACGGAGTCGGAGCCCACGAACTTCCTGAAAGACAGGTTGTCGGTGTTCTTGGCGAGGAGGGTCGACCCGTCGTAGAACTTGGTGCTGTACAGCGCATTGGTGGAGGCCAGGCTGACGCAGCAGCTCTCGAAAGACATCTCTTTCAGGGAGGTGCATCTGCAGAACGCCTTCTCGCCGAGGAACACGCTCTGGGAAAGGAATGCGGCCCTCTCCAGAGACGAGCAGCTGTAGAATGCGCACTCCTCGATGCTGGTGCATGCAGTTCCGAACGACACCGTCTTAAGCCCCGTGCAGTTGCAGAAGGCCCTGTTCTTCACCTCCGATGCGTCTATAGTTACGGATTCTAGGGTGTCGCACCCGTAGAACGCCTTGCTCTTCACGGAGTCCACTATGAATTTCCCGCCATCGATGGTGATGTAGCGAGGGATGTCGGCGTTCCTGATGCCGTCCTCATGGCCGCAAGCGGCGACCAGGCCGCTCCGGTCTATGACTCTGTAGACGACGCCGCCGGACGTGAACTCGTATCCGACCGGGTACGGGTCCGGCGCGGCGGGATCGCTCCCGATTGTCTGAACAAATCCGCTGTCGACCGTCCTGAACGCGTCCGATTCGTCGGAAACAGCAACAGATGCAGATACCAACGCCATCAGGACGCACAGGGCTACCGCCAGCAATCCTTTTTTTCCGAACATGAACAACTCCTGCACTGCGACAAGGCGTCCGGACAGGTCGCCTTCGACGCGGTCCGTATGATGTTACGGCAGGAGAGTTTAAAAAAGAAATGATGGTAAAACTTCAGGCGACACTAGTTTCAAAAAGACAAGGTATTGATAATAATTAATTATTTAACGATAATCATTAATTATATAGACTATCAGCACATTGTGGCGGGCATGTCCGCGATCACGCTCCTCAAGAGCAGCGCATTCATGATGACACTCGCCCTGGTGGTGGCCTTGGCGACCAACTTCGGAGGCGTGTTCCCCGGAGGGGTGCTGTCCGCCGATGTGCGCTCGAACCTCACGGTGATAACGCTCGCTGTCATGCTCACCGTCTCCCTTTCCAGGATCCCGTACAAGAACCTGAACCCCGTGACCCACAAGAAATCTGTCGCCAGGGCCGTCCTACTCGGCCTGGTGGTGTCCTCGATAATCCCGCTGGCCGGCTATTTCCTTTTGAAGGACACCGAGTTCGGAAAGCAGGCCATGGGGCTGGTGTTCATCGCCGCCACACCCTTCGCGGCTTCCGTGGGGCCCCTCTCCTACATCCTGAACGGGGACATGGAGCATGCGATGAGGGGGACCATAGTGGTCTACGTCATAGCCCTCGCCTGGATCCCGTTCATCGTCTGGCTCGCGCTGGGCGAGTTCGTCGACATGACCAACGTGTTCATAACGGTGATAGAGCTCATCGCGGTCCCGCTGGTGGTCTCCAGGCTCCTGACCAAGGTGAGCATGAACAAGGACTACATGGCGGTGTTCCTGAACTGCTGCATATTCTTCCTGGTGTGGCTCTCCGTCGGGTCCACCAAGTTCGCAGGCGACGCCTGGATATTCGCCGCGTTCCTGCTCATAGCGGCCTTCAGGTCGTTCGGCCTCGGGATAGGGGTGGAAGCCGTAGAGAAGAAAGCCGGGATCCACTGGTCCCAGAGGGTCACCGACATCCTGATGACCTCGTACAAGAACAAGGGGATAGCCATCGCGACGTGCATGGCCGTCCTCGGCCCCACAGGTCTGGCCCCCGTGGCGATGGTGGCGATAGCGACCTCGATAGTGGTGGAGGTCCTCTGGGTGGCGTTCATGGACTCCGTCCTGTTCGGAAGGAAGAGGATGGAGAAGGAGCTGGCGTCGGAGGCTTGAAGGGGGGTCCCCCTCCTCCTCGTCCTCCACATACTCCAGTATGTCGCCGGGCTGGCATCCGAGCGCCTTGCAGATGCCGTTCAGGGTGGAGAACCTTATGGCGGATATCTTGCCGGTCTTGATGTTGGACAGGTTCACGTTCGAGATGCCGACCTTCTCCGCAAGGAGGTTCAGGGACATCTTCCTGTCCGCCATCACCCTGTCCAGCCTGAGGATTATAGCCATGGTCGCCTCGGAGGGTCTCGTCGGACTCCTTCTGCAGGACCCCGCCGTAGCGGAAGGCGAGCGCGAGGCAGTAGATCACGACCCCCGCCATCACCGACCCGAAGAACATGAACATGGCGGTGGCTATGCTCCCGCGGGCGACCCAGTCGGCTACGGCCAGAAGGACCGAGAAGACGAGGTAGGCCTTTGACAGGAACCTCATGGCGTCTACGTTCCTCTCGCTGAACGGGCTGTGGTCCCTCTCCACCGCCTTCATGAACCTGTATATCACGATCACCGTGACCAGGCCGAGCGACAGTATCGTCACCATCTCGGCGACGGCCGCTATCCCCGAGGCGGACGACAGGTCCCCGGGGCCGGTCCATGCGGACAGCATGTCCGAGAACGCTCCGCTTCCCAGCGCCGCTCCTGCGCACAGGGCGAGCGTCCCGGCCAGGAGGGCGGCGAGGCCGACGGCTCCGCAGAGCATCGCCGCGGACGCGTAATGGCAGATCTTCTTCAGGGTGTTCAGGTTTCCTTTCATGTTTCCCGCCAGGGGAAGGAGAGGGGTCGTCGATCCCGTCGACCCCTTGATGCTCAGAGCAGGTGGAGTATGAGCCTCCCCTCGCCCGAGGCGTTCTGGTGCTGGCCGGCCTGCAGGGCCTCCTCTATGACCTGGGTGCACGAGGTCGAGATGACCCTGTCCTTGCGGTTCTTGCGGACCTCGTCCACGGTTATGTCGAACGAGTCCTTCATGTTGAGGTAGTGGAAGTGCTGCAGCCCGACGGTGAAAACCCTGTCGTCTTCTATGGGCTCGTCCTCGAACTCGAACCTCAGCAGGGAGTGTGTTGCCTGGTCGTACTCCACGAGGAATCCCTTGGAGAGCTGGTAGAACTCGCAGTGGGCCCCCTCCCAGACCTCGTCCCTGAGCATGCGCATGATCATGTGCTTCAGCTGCGCCCCGGTGACGTAGATCATGTGGACGGCGTCGTCGTACGGGAAGCACTCGCGCAGGTCCCCTTTGGTCACGATGGGCCCCAGCTGCTCGTTGCGTATGCTCCCGGACCCGAGGAGGAAGATGTCCACCCCCAGGGCGTCCCTGAGCACGTCGCTGAACAGGTCCCCGAGCTCCGTCTCCCTGTTCCTGTCGGGGTGGGTGAGCTGCCTTACGAACTTCGTGACGATGGCGTTGTACTTCGCGTCGGTGCGCGACTTGTACGTTCCGAGCACCTCCTCCATGGCGAGGTCCCTCGGGCAGTTCTCGGCGGTGATGGGTATGCACTTCCACGAGTACGTGTCGATGCAGTTGTTGTCCGTGTCTATGAGTATGTCGAAGCGCCCGATCTGGTCGGTCCCGACGCCTACCTGGACTATGGGTATGCCGTTGACCTCGCAGGGCTCGTTCAGCAGCGTGTGGGAGTGCCCTCCGATGATGACGTCCACTCCCCAGGCGGGGTCGAGCAGGGCGGCCAGCTTCTTGTCCTCCTCGAATCCTATGTGGGTCAGCAGGACCGTGAAGTCGATGTCGATGGCGTTGTACGTGTTGCAGATCCTGCCGATCTCCATGGCCGCGTCCTCGACGTTGACGAAGGTCCCGATGAGGCCGTCGGTCTTGCACTGGGCGATGACGCTCTCGGTCAGGATCCCTATGAACAGGATCTTCATGCCGTCCATCTCTATGATGTGGCACGGCTCGAACAGGCGCGCGTGGTTGGTGGTGATGTGGAGGTTGGCGTTGATGATCGGGAACTCGGCGCACTTCTCGAGGAAGAGCAGGTGGGCGACCCCGTAGTCGACCTCGTGGTTCCCGACGGTCACGATGTCGGGGCCCAGGAGGTTCATGATCTCGATGGTTGAGATCCCCTGGTACTCCGAGTCTATGATGGAGCCCCTGAACATGTCTCCCGCTATGGCGTAGATCACGTTGGGCTCCTCCTGCCTGACCTTGTTTATGTATCCGGAGAGCAAGGAGACTCCCCCCACGAGATTCGCGTCTACGTTCTCCGCGAGGAAGTCCCCATGCATGTCGTTGGAATGCAGCAGCACTAGCTTCTTCAGATTTGCCATGATCAGTCTCCTTTGAGTCGCGCCGTTAGGGGCCTAAGGGCAACCGCGGGAATGGATGCCGATATCATGATTTAACTATGCGCTCGGCCAGGTCGGGGTCGGGACAGCGCTGCAGGCCCGCGCATGGCAACATATAAGGATTGGCCAGCCATACGAAGCCCAGTTATCATGGAAGGGCATTATTCCAAGTGTCTTCTTCGCTCCATCCTGGCGGGCATGTGCATAGGCATAGGCGGCTGCGTCTACATAGGGTGCGACGTCAAGTGGGTCGGGGCGATCCTGTTCTCCATAGGGCTGTTCACCATACTGACATACGGCATGGACCTGTACACCGGCAAGGTGGGGTACGCCGTAGACAACCCTCCGTCCTACGTCAAGGACCTTCTCGTGATCGTCATAGGGAACTTCATCGGGACGTTCATCCTGGGGATGATGATGCCTCTGGAGGGCGCCCAGGTACTCGTGGCCAAGAAGCTGGAGTCGTTCGCGCTCATGTCTGTCTTGTTCAAGGGGGTGCTCTGCGGGATACTGATGTTCATCGCCGCGGACACGTTCAAGACGGGGAAGGGCCCTCTGGCGACGTTCATATGCGTCCCGGTCTTCATACTGGCCGGGTTCGAGCACAGCATCGCGGACATGTTCTACTTCTGCTCCGCGATGGAGTTCAGCCTTGACGCGCTCGCGTTCATAGTGGTGGTCATAATAGGGAACGCGATAGGTGGCATGCTGATACCGTTCTGCAGGAAGCACATGTACGAGAGCAGGCCAGAGGCGGCGCGACGAGGTCAGAGGAACTCGCCGACGTCCGCTCCAGCCCTGTCGCAGAGGTGCTTGACCACAGCGCTGGCCGAGCCGTCCTCCCTGTTCAGTGCGCAGGAGAAGAAGGAGACGGAGGAGAAGTCCTTCTCCAGCAGGTTCACCAGGTTGAAGTACCCCTCTCTGGACAGGTAGTCCTTGACATCCTCCTTGTCGGCGGGCCCTCCCCTGTCCGCATGGGTGACTACCACGGAGATGGGCGTCGATATCCTCACGGAGGCGTCCATCCTGTTGATCCGGCGGCACCTCTCTATGAACCCCACGTATGCGCCGGTGGCGGCGTCTACAGGGTCGCGGCAGGTCGGGTCCAGGGTGAAGACGATCGCGTCGCTGAATGCGTACTGGGGCTGGAGGTCCGCCTCTATCGTCCCGGAGAAGAACCTCCCGCTGACGTCGAACATGCAGAGGTTCCTGCCTGTGGGGAGATGGGGAGCCTCGATGCAGACCACATGCGGCTTCTGGAACGAGCCGGGCGTGGGGCGGCACACCCCGGAGCGGTAGTCCGACAGTTCCGCGTCGTGCTCGGGATGGTAGTTCTCTGCCTTGGAGGCCCTGCCGTTCCCCGACGAGGAGAGGATACCGCCCGTCACGGCGAGCACGAAGCTGGTCTTCCCGGAGGAGGGAGCCCCGGCCACGGACAGCACGAACGGCTTCCTTTCTCCGGTCGACACGGACCACTTGCACTCCGGGCACTGCTGGGGAAGGTCCTTCCTTCCGCTCCGGGAGCCGAAGCAGGGCGCCGCAGAGGTCTCCATCTCAACGGTCAGCACGCCCTTCGCGCTCGGGCGGAGGCCGGCGAACGTCCTCCCTTCGATGGAGTACTCTGGGCGGAGAGACCTCCTGCCGCATTCGGGGCAGACGAAGCATCCCGTGTTCCGCTCGTACTGGCGCCTGTCGGAGCTCCTGGCGGCGACGACCGCGAGGCAGTAGATCGCATCGACCGCGGCCAGGAACGGGAGTAGGAACAGCGTGCACAGGAGGCCGAAGAGGCATGCGGGGAGGCAGAACGGAATCGTGATGAGCAGGATGCAGGCCAGACCCATCCATCCGGAGAACCTGAGGAGGGACGCGAACAGCCAGAACGACGCCTTGCTGAGGCCCAGGAAAGGAACGGGGTAGCTCTCGGGGTCGGGCGGCTCCGTGTCGACGTCGAACGCCTCGCCTATGGACGTCAGGCAGTTGACCACGACGCCGAGGAACCCCAGGACGACGGGAATCGCCTGCAGCCAGAACGCGTCCAGGTTCAGGGTCTCCTCGTTCAGCACCGCTATGTAGTCGAACGGGAACACCGTCAGAAGGATCCCGAACAGCCAGTACGATATCAGGCTGGCCGGGATAGCGGTGACCAGGTACGCCAGGCGCCAGATCGCTAGGTTCAGTCTCCTCATCTGTGTCGGTCTGATACCGGCGCATGCTCGGATATAGATTGTGCTGCGGGGACGATATCGACGGAGCCGTCGCGGACAGCAGGGAACATCATATAAGCTCCTGCATGAATCTGGCGGTCACGACCGTCAGCGCCGGTGGTTGCAATGGCATCGAGTAGGATCATCTGCTACGACGAAGGGTTCATCGACAGTTTCGAGAGGCTGAGGGAGATGATAGAGGCCGGGGACCGCCCTGCTCTGCACCGCTACCTGATAGAGAGCTTCGGCTTCGTCTTCGAGACTTTTCAATACTATGCGAAGCACATTGCGGAAGGCTGCGCTAGGGACTTCGAGGAAGCGGACGAAGAGACGAAGCGCGAGCTGATGAGGCCCCTTTCGCACAGGCAGTACCGGATGATAGAGAGGTCGTTCTCGATCTGGGAGGAAGAGACGGAAGACGTCATCTGGTCGATATGGGACTTCCTTCATGACAACGGCAGGATATACCGGAAGAAGGCCACGAGCTCGGCGGAAGTGGGAGGCTGCTCGCTGATACTGGAGCAGGTATATCGCGTTCTGGACAGGCCGCGAACCCCGGCACCGCGAGGGCACACCCGGCGGACGGCAGCAGAAGACCAAAAGTGACAAGTCTGGCTAACACTAAAAAGGAGAGTGGTCCCAATGGGATGTGTTTCCTTTTCGGGATACCATGCCGGTGTGTTACAGAAAAGCCCAGATTGATCAGGTCTGGTATGTGCGGGACGATACATACCTCATTCTTTCGATGTTAATCTGATGCCAGAATTGAAGAGGCGCTTCCAGCTAGGAGATCTGAAAGACGTTCGAATAGAGGCTTGTTGCAGGCACGGCGTCGTTCTATCTGGTCAACGACGAATTCGAGGGGGACGCTTCCGACCAGGTACACCCCGTCGGCGGAGCGGTAGAACCGGAACCCTTCGCGATGCATGCGGCTCGCATCGATCACCAGGGCTATCGCCTCCCCGTGCCTCCGCCCGACGCCGATCGCCTTGTCGGGGTCGTCGCTCAGATGGACCATGTGGCGCCCCATGGGGAGGATGCTCCCCGAATCCTGGATGGCTTCGAGCCCTGCTGACGATGTCCCGTGGAAAAGCGTGTCCGGAGGCTGGGCGCTCTCGTACTCCACCGGGAACGAATGCCCATGCAGCGCTCTCACGGTCCGCCCGTCCTGAGAGAGCTGGTAGCGGGTGTTCCTGGCGACCTCCTGTTCCAGGCGTTCGCAGTCCCAGCGGAGCTCCGCTAGCACCGTGTCCACCGGGAACCATCCTTCGATGTCGTGCTCAAGGTCTCCGCGATGCCTGAGAACCTTCGCCAAGCGCCTGCCGTCTGCAGAACGGTCGTCTTTCGATGTCATGGGGGATGCGGTCGCAGTAGCGCGTTCCGAGATATCATTGTGACGGCTTACATGAGGGTTTTGTCGTTGTTATGCTCGAAGATGAGGGCGTCAGCTGGGTGTTCTCTGTGCTCATTTGTCTGTAGTAATATGATAATGATTGGGTAAAATGGCCAAGAGGACGGCAAGGTCATCGTATTTGCGGGCGATGGGCCCGAGTAAGCGGAGCTCAGAGCATCTGACGGAACGATCGGCATGATGATGTGGAGGCTCGCGAAGGAACGAGCGGAACGTCTTCTACCGCAATCCCTCGCATGGAACCTCATGCATAGGATTATACTTGGCGCTCACATCCCGAACTCTCGTTTTAAACTCCGATCTTTTGTAACAAGTTGATTGCTGGCTCTCCATGCATTTATATATTAAAACATTGTTATATTATAACAATGACTTATGACTTCGTCCAGAAGGTCGGCAACAATTACTACCTCTAC
>JAFYAH010000026.1 GCA_017540825.1 Candidatus Methanomethylophilaceae archaeon
AGAGGTGCAGGACGATCTGCGAGGCCCTGAAGGTCCCCGTCCCCGTAGAGGTCAGGGAGAACATGGGGATCTGCAGTCCGGAGGACCTCGAGTCGATGCTGCAGCCCGAGTGAATTTACCTACCACACCAGACTTTAGGTTAGAAAAGGAACACGGAGGTGTTTTCATTAATCCGGCCCCGCCGGTTCGGCAAATCCCTCAACATGAGCATGATAGGCGCGTTCTTCAACATAGAGTGCAAAGGGAACAGCTGGTTCGACGGCCTTTACACATCTGGCTGCCCTGATGCGAGTATAGGGGCTAACGCCAGCCCCGTCGTCAGCATATCCCTCAAAGACATAGGCGCCAACGACTTCGGCACCTTTCTCGGCGATTTGAGGGAATCGATAAAGGAAGTGTGCTCAAGATACAGGCATCTCCTGAAATGGGAGACGGACTCCGACTCGAAGGACGCGTTCGTGAGCCGCGAGAGAGTCCTCCGCCGATCTCCCTGCCCAACCGATTAATACCTACAACCGCTCTTTTACGCATGGCATGCGACATCCTGGGAATGTGGAGGATCGACGAGGTCAACGCGATAGACATGAGCTTCAAGCAGACGTGGAAGAGCGTCAGCGAGCTGGAATCGGACGCTGGCGTCTCGGACATGCAGAAAGCCATGGCGAAATCCGCGTTCGTCTTCGAGCAGGGCGGCAGGCTGCTGCAGCTCATGCCGGCCGAACTTGCCGGCAAGGGCGAGCGCTTCGACGACGACTATGTGGTCGTCCACGAAGAGAAATGGAAGGAGGAAGACGGGAAGATATTCGCATCCAGCGAGGAGAACGGAGAGTACGCATGGTCAGAGGTCGTGCCTCTGGACGGAAGGATAGAGATGTACGGGTTCTTCAGGCTCTCCAAGTGCGGAGGGAGCGCGCCGGGATGCGGAGACGCGGGCGTCGCAGGGGTCTGGATCATCAAGGAGGCCATGATGTTCGACGAGGACCTGAACAGGACGTGGAAGACCAAGGAGGCCGCCATGGCCGACGGGTCGGTGGACGAGGACGCCCTGAGGACCTTCGACACCAAGTTCGTCTTCTCCGACGACGGCGTCGTGAAGATGGTCGTGCCCATACCCGAAGGGGTCACCCAGGAGCAGATAGACCAGGCTGTGGCCAGCGGGCAGATCGATCTTTACGGCGACAGGTTCATGGCGCTGGAGAAGCACCCGTGGAAGGTCGAGGGCGGAAAGCTCATGATCGACACCGGGGCCAAAGTCGAGGTCTTCGGCGAAGCGGTCTCTCCTTGGACGGAGGCCCCCGTCGTCGACGGCGTAATGCAGTACGTCACATACAGGCTGATCAAAGAATGACCCTGTGGGTCGGGGCCCGGGCTTTCCGCTCGGTCCTTTCTTATTTCCCACTATAGTTCAACTTATGTAATGCAGATGCGCACTGCGGATGTCTTGACGGCTTATAGTCGCGCGTCCCCCTGCCGATGTTCCCTAGAGGCCAAACACCTCTCGACGCCCGAAAGGGTGGCCATGCCGCATAGGGATTCGGCGGCCTCGTTCTTCGCATCTTCCGTGGCTATGATCGCGCCTTTGGCTAGATACGGCGTGAACCCATGGTCGAAAGCCGAATAATAGGTGGACATGACGCACGCCTGAGTGACCATCCCTGCTATCACTATAGTGTCTGCTCCGATCCGGACTAGCTCTTCCTCCAAAGCTGTCCCTCTGAATGAGTTCATGAACGGCTTGTCCAGCACCAGATCGGATCCTGAATCGATTCCTTCCAACCACTCGTTCCCGTCATCCCCGTCGTATTCAATGTGCGACGGCCCGATGTATCTCATGAATATCACCGGGGCCCCCGCGTCCCTGAAGGCGGCGATGAACCTGTTCATGCCTTCCACTCCTGTCCTTGTAGCCTCCTGCCAGTCTTCACGGATGCGGGCGAACTTCCTCTGCGGGTCCACCAGCAGCAGCACCGGGCACTTCCCGCAGACCTCCCTCTCAGGCATCGAGAACGCCTTTCCTCGCAGAAGCGGCCTCCTCCAGCGCGCCTTCCGCCTCCAGATAGATGTCCCTCATCCTGTCCAGCACATCTTCTTCGGGCTCCCACATGCCGCGGTCGACCGCCTCGAGAAGGTCCTCCAGTATGTCCCTCAGCGCGTACGGGTTCTCCCGCTTTATCCATTCCCGGTTCTCATCGTCGAAGAGGAAGTGCTCGGTCAGGGACTGGTACATCCAAGGCTCGATCACGTCAGAGGTGGCGTCCCATCCGAAGACGTGGTTGATGTCCTCGTGGACCCAGTTTGCCCCTGAGAACCCATGCTCCTTCATGCTCTCCACCCATTTCGGGTTCAATACCCTGGTGCGCAGCATGTACGCTATCTCGTGCTCGAGGTCCCTGGTCTTTATGCGGTCAGGGTCCGAGGTGTCGCAGAGGTAGTTCACCGGCTTCTCCCGCCCTGCGGCCCTCGCGACGGCGTTAATCCCTCCGAGGTACGCGTATCCGTCGTCCACGTCGATGAGGTCTATCTCCCTGTCCACCTGGTTCTTCACTGCCACGTCCAGCCCTGTGAGCCTGCGGCGGAACAGCTCCGGCATCTTCTCGCCGCGCCAATTGCGGCCGTACGCGCTGCACCCGCATGTGATGTAGATCTGCGCGAGATCGGAGACGTCCTTCCATTTCGACGACTCCACCAGCACGTTGACTCCAGCGCCGTGGGTCCCCGGAGGCTCCCCGAACACCCTGATGAGGGACCTCTCCACGGCCTCCTCCCTGGACATGCCGCTCTTTATCATCTCCGCCATATCAGCCTTCAGATGCTTCCTGAGATAATTGTCCTCGTCGGACTCCTCCACCTCGGAAGCCATATGGACAGCCTCGTCGATGAGCTGGAACAGGTTGGGGAAGGTGTCCCTGAACAGGCTGCTCATCCTCACCGTGACATCGATCCTCGGCCTCTGCAGCTCCTCCTTAGGCATCACCTCCAGTCCTGTAATCTTGCCGCCCACCGAGCCCCAGACCGGCCTGATTCCCAGCAGGTAGAGTATGTACGCCACGTCGTCGCCGCCGGTCTTCATGGTGTCTATGGACCAGACCACTATCCCGACGCTCTCCGGGTACTTCCCCTCCCTTTCAATGTAGAGCCTGACCATGTCGTCGGCCATCTTCCTGCCGACCTTCCAGCTCTCCTGCGACGGCACCGTCTCCGGGTCCAGGGAGTAGTAATTCTTCCCGGTCGGCAGAAGATGCGCGTTGCCCCTGGAAGGCGACCCTGAAGGGCCTGGAGGCACATATCCGCCGTCCATCCCGCAGATCATGTTGCTGAGCTCGTCCTCTATCCCCAGGATGTTCGGGTAGAGCGTCCCGCATATGTATTCCGTGACTCCGGCTATGTCCTCCCCGCCTCCGAAGCGTCCCGCCATCATCTCCAGGCACGGCCCCAGCTCGTATCCCAGGGAGCGGATGGCCGAGATGGACTCCTGCATCTCTCCGTCGATGGCGTCCACGATCTGGCCGTTGAGCATGCCCGACCGCTCGTCGATCCCGGACATGTCGTCCAGAAGCGAATCGAGGTCGTAGCCCTTGCTCCTGGCGATGGAATAGCGGAGGGACGGCACCCTGCCGTTCTTGAGCCTGGTGAGGCAGTATATCATCTCGTCCAGCTTCTCCCCTTCCGGAACCTGGCCTGCCACATGGAGGCCGTTCGTCATCAGGCCGTCCTTCAGCTCGGTGACATAGTCGAAGATCGACTCGCATCTCGAAGCGACCTCCTCCGCGGAAGAGCCTTCCGGGATGCCCAGCTCGTCCCACATGGACAGCTTGCCTATCAGCTCCGATACGGCCTCCGCCTCGGATTCCATCTTCGACCTCTGCATGGTCTGCTTGGCGAAGAGGCATCCTTGGATATGCCCCTCCAGGTCGCCGAGGTCCTCGTAGGTCCCAGCCCTCGCGAGGGAGGGCATGAGATAGTCCACCAGCACCGACTTCTTCCTCCGCTTTGCCACGATCCCTTCCGAGGGGTCGTCGATGACGTACAGGTACAGGTTGGGGATGTCGTCCATCATGATGTCTGGAAAACAGGACCTGGAGAGACCGTTGCCCTTGCCGGGGAGCCATTCGACCGACCCGTGGGTGCCTATGTGGATGTGGATGTCGGTTCCGAAGACCTCCGATATCCACCTGTACATGCCCAGGTAGGAATGCGGCGTCGACAGGTCCGGGTCGTGTATCAGCGACTCCGCCTGGGCGTGCTTCCCCCTCTCGGGCTCGTAGCCAATGTAGACGTTGCCGTTCATGACGCCTGGCACGATTATCTTCCCCTTATGGGACATGATCTCGCCTACCGGTTCGCCCCAGTTGCGGCAGACCCATTCCGAGTACGAGGGAACCTCCCGCGACGCCCATCCCAAGTACCTGTCCTTCGATATGAAGTCCACGGCCTTCGACTCGATGGTGCCCGCGTCGTCCCACTCCAGGCTGTTCGTTATGCTGTCCAGGAGCTCGTCTATGAGCTCTCTGGACGAGCGGGGGACACGATCCAGCAGGTACCCCTCGGCCTCCATCCTCTCCAGCAGGCGGCACACGCTCTCCAGTGAGTCCAGGCCGCCAGCCTCGCCTATCGACGCGTTGGAAAGGGAGCCGCCGTTAAGGAGGATGGAGACCTTCCTGTCGCGCCTGGGCTTGGAATGGACCTTGGCCCATCTCACGGCCATCCTGGCTATCCTGTCGATGCGGTCCTCCTCCCAGCTCAGATACTCCCTGCCATCCGCGTCCTTCTCCCTGAAGACGAACGGTACGGTCGTCAGCTGGCCGTCGACCTCCGGCATGGCGACGGAGATGCACAGCTCCCCTCCCTCCATCCCTATCCCGTCCCTCTCCCAATCCGCTTTAGGACGGAACATGGCGAAAGCCGCGAGGATCGGGACGCCCAGCTCCTCGAAGAAGTTGATACGGCCCTCGCCGCTGCCGTCCCCGGGATTCCCTAGAGCCAGCGTGGAGAAGCCCATGCCGCACAGGACCACGGCGTCCACGAGCCTCCTGCCGTCCTTGCAGAAGAAGGACTGGATGGAACGCCTTATGCCTATGGATCCGTCGATATCGCTCGGGACGACGCTTAAAAACACCGGGATCGTGTTAGCGCCATGAGCCTCGATCCTGTCGATCAGGAGGTCATGGGGACCGGTCGAGGAGTTCAGCCACGACCCCTGGGAGATCATCACCCCTACCGTCGGCCGGCCGGGATCCAGAGACCCCAGGTACTCGTCCAGGCAGACGTCCCTGGGCATGCCTCTGTGGTACACGCCCTGCATCCTCTCCTGATGCGGCGGGTCCGCCTCCACGCTCCCTCCGCCGTATGTCCTGCACACGAACCTGAGCAGATTCCTGCGGTTGGCCACCCCTCCGAGGCTCAGATAGCGATGGAGGTCCAGATACTCCTCCGGGGACCCTTTGAACATCGGGGCGGCCTCCCTCATGGACTCCTCCATGAAGCACAGGAGGAACATGTTGACGCCTTTCTTCTGCACGAAAGCCTTGAGGTCGTCGTACCTCTTGTATCCGGAAGGGTCGCCATGGATGTTCACGATGAGCAGGTCGCAATCCTCGGCGGAGTCCTTGAGCAGCGAGAACTCCACGGGGTCGCGCTCGGTCTCCGCCGACTCGAACGTCCTGAGCCCCAAGCCCGCGCCTTCGTACCTCTCCGAGGAGCAGATGTCCCCCAGGCTGGCGGAGAAGTTGGTCCCGCCGACGCTGAGATAGACCAGGCGCACCTCCTTCCCTCCGGAAGGCTCGCTATGGTACTCCCTCATCTGGACTCCCCTCTCTTCTCGAGCTCCCCCTCGGCCTCGAGGTACATCTCCCTAAGCCTGTCCCTCGTCTCCTGCGGGGCGTCCCACAGGTCGCGGTCTATAGCCTCCAGCAGATCGTCCAGCATGGCCCTCAGAGCGTACGGGTTGTTCTCCTCCACCCACCTGCGGTTCTCCTCGTCGAGAAGGAACCTCCTGGTGACCTCCTCGTACATCCAGGGCTCGATGTTCTCCGAGGTGGCGGACCACCCGAGCATATACTCCGTGAGCTTGGAAAGCTCCATCGCTCCCCTGTACCCGTGCTCCTTTAGCCCGTCCACCCACTTGGGATTGAGGACCCTGCTGCGCATCACGTATGCCGTCTCCTCCTCGAGGGTGCGGGTCTTGAGGCGGTCGGTGTCGGAGCTGTCCCCCATCACGCAGTACGCCTTCTTCCCGTTGCCGAAGACCTTGACGGCGGCGTTCATACCTCCGACGCTGTCGTAGTCGTCGTCGATGTCCAGCATGTCGAACTCGCGGTCGTTGTGGTTCTTGACGGTCACGTCCAGCGCCCCTACGCGGGACTTGAAGGCCTTGGAGACCTTCTGGCCCTTCCATTTGCCGCCGTAGGCGTACGCCCCCCACGTGGCGTAGGTCTCGGCTATCTGGTCAACGGTGTCCCATTTGGATGACTCTATCAGCACCGACACGCCGTTGCCGTGCTGCCCGGGAGGATCCCCGAAGACCCTGATCCTGGCGGTGTCCTCGGCCTCGGCGGGGAGCATCCCCTCGCTGATATACCTGCTGATGTCCTCCCTGAGGTGCTTCTTGTAATAGTTCTGGTCGTCGCTCTCGTCCAAGGCCTCGACCATCGCCATGCCCTCGACGAACATGTCCGTGAGAGCGGGGAACGAGTCTCTGAAAAGCCCGGATATCCTCGGCATCACGTCTATCCTAGGCCTCCCCAGCTCGGATGCGGGTATGACCTCCAGCCCCAGGACCTTGCTCCCGACCATCCCCCATTTCGGGCGCAGGCCCATGAGGGCGAGGATGTAGGAGATGTCGTCCCCGCAGGTCTTCATGGTGTCTGTGGCCCAGACGACGATCCCCACGCTTTCTGGATACTTCCCGTTGTCCGCCACGTACTTGGACACCATGTCCTCGGCCATCTTGCTCCCTATCAGCCAGCTGGACTGCGTCGGTATGGCGTCGGGGTCCACCGAGTAGTAGTTGGTGCCGGTGGGGAGGAGGTGCGCGTTCCCCCTTGTAGGGGACCCGGAGGGGCCCGGCCTGACGTATCCTCCGCGATGGCCCACCAGATAGTTGTCCGTCTCGTCGGTCATCCTCAGGATTCCAGGATGGATGGACTCGCAGACGTACCTCAGGGACTTGGACATGCCTTCCGGGAGCGTCCCGAACATGGACCCCGCCTCCTCGAGGACACGGACGGTGTCGAAATCGAGGTCGTACATCCTGTCGATGAGCTCATTGAACCTCAGGTCGATCTCGTCCGCGACCGCGCCGTTGACCTTGCCGCATTGCTGGTTGAACCCGTGCGGGTCGTCCAGGAGGGCGTCGAGGTCCTGACCCATGGCCTCTGCGACAGACGCGCGGAGGGAGGGGACGTCGCCGTTGCGGAGGCGGCAGAGGCTGTACACCATCTCCTTCATCCGCTCCCCTTCCGGGACAGCCCCCAGGATGTGAAGGCCGTCCTTGATCAGGGCGTCCTTCAGGTCGGACACGTAGTCGTAGATGAGGTCTATCTTCCCGGCCACGTCCTCTGCAGTGCAGTCCTCCCCCAGGCCGATCTCCTTGAACATGCTGAGGCCTCCGACCAGCTCGAATATCTTCTCGTGCAGGACCCTCTTCTTGTCCTCCTGGAGGCTCCCGCGGGAGTTCAGGTACTCCTGTAGCACCCCGTCGAGCTCCATCATCTCGTCGTACCCTCCTGCGCGGGTCATGGAAGGGCACATGTACCCGACCAGCACGGAGTTGGTCCTCCTCTTGCACTGGATGCCCTCGCCAGGGTCGTCGATGATGTAGGTGTAGACGTTCGGCATGGTGTCCAGGATCACGTCCGGGCAGCAGTCCTTTGAGAGCCCGTTCCCCTTCCCTGGCAGCCATTCCAAGGTCCCGTGGGTGCCCATGTGGGCGATGAGATGCGCCCCGAACACGTCCTTTATCCATCTGTAGTACGCGAGATACTGGTGGGGCATCAGGACGTTGGGGTCGTGGTAGAGCGTCTCCGCCTGGGCATGCAGCCCGCGGTTCGGCTGAAGCCCGATGAAGACGTTCCCGTTGCGCACGCCGGGGATGATGAGCTCGGAGCCGCTGACCGTTATCTCCCCCGGCGGGTCGCCCCAGTTGCGGACCATGCCCTCCTTGACCTTGGACGAGATGGGCCGGTACCACTCCATGTATCTGTCCAGGCTCACCATGTCGGCCGCCCTCTCGCGTATCTCCCCCTCCGATACCCATTCCAGGTCGTTGGTCAGGCCGGCCATGAGCTCGTCCACGACCTCGTTCCCGTTCTCCGGTATGCGGTCCACCCTGTACCCCTGCCCCTTCATGGCGATCAGGCATCTGCGGATGCTCTCGAAGGTGTCCAAGCCGGCGGCCCCTCCGACATGGTCGTTCGTGGGAGGGTACATGTTGAGCATGATCGCCACCTTCCTGTCCTCGGGAGGAGTATGGCGGAGCCTTGCCCAGGCCACCGCCTGCGTAGCTATCCTCTCGACGCGGTCGGGAACCGACGTAGCCACGAACTCCCCGTCCTCGGTGCGGCTGGTGAAGCTGAGGGGCACGGATATTATCTGCCCGTCGTACTCCGGCCAGATGACGTTGGCGCCTATCTCCAGGGCGTTCATGCCTATGACGTCCTCCTCCCAGTCGGAGATCTTGCGGCTGACGCTCTGGCCCTGTATCACCGGCACATCCATGTCCAGGAAGAAGTTCTTGGCGTCCTTGCTCCCGGAGACGTTGTTTAGGTTGATCTGGGAGAACCCGACAGCCATGACTATGACGTCCGCTATGGTCTTACCTTCCTTCCGGAGATATTTGCCCATGGTCCCCTCTATTCCCAGGCTTCCGGAGATGTCGTCCGGGGAGGATATGCAGAACAGCGGGATCGCATTGGCCCCGAGCTCCTCCAAGCGCCTGCAAAGATCGTCCACGGGCTCGTGGCGGCCTTTCTCCCAGTACACGGTGGGCATGATGACCGCGACGGTAGGCTTGGACGGATCCAGAGAATCGAACAGCTCCTCGGGGGACATGCCTTCCCTTCCGGGGATCCCTACGCCTTCCGTCGGCCCATGTACCGGATCCGGAACTTCTATATCCGCGATGCCAGCCAGGTTCTTCTCCATCCAGAGGATGGCGGAACGGTAGTTTTCCGGCCCGCCGAGATGGACTAGGGCGCCCAGCGTCGTATATTCGGCATTGCTGTGCTTGAAAAGATGGCGGTTCTCGGCGTTAGCGTCGGGGATGGAGCCGAAATAGAGCATATCGGTTCCCCGCGAGCCTACCAGCTCCATCATGCGATCGTATTTCTTGAAATGGGATTCATCTCCATGGAACGAGCCCATGATGAGCTGCGTGTCCCTGACCTCGTTCATGAAGTCTACGAAGGCTTCCTCGTCCCCGTCCAGGTCCTCCGAGTCCGCACAGACTATGCGCACGCGACACTCCAGGTCGTTCATGCCCATCAGCGTCTTGCCTATTAGGACGCTGTCGCGGTTCATAACGCTCAAAAAAATGGCATTTACTATCCGACCTGAGCCGGAAGGTCCGTTCTCGAATATGTTCGTCATAAAAACCTCCCTCGGCGTCTTCCGGCCGAGGAGACAAGGAGCTTCGCCGCACGGAGAGGTATGCTGTCCGCAGGGTCTGGCCCTTCTTCGTTAAACGCGTTTCTCAATATGTCGAAAGCCACCGACTTCGCGGCGCCGGGTTCGCATATCCCCCATTCCGCCTCGTCTTGCAGATGGAGGGCTGCCGCGACAGCAGAGACGACCTCGGGCCGTCTGGCCTCGGACTCCAGAGATTCCCTGGAGACTCCCAGGCGAGCCGCCTCCTCGCTGACGAACGGGAGCAC
This sequence comes from Candidatus Methanomethylophilaceae archaeon, assembly GCA_017540825.1. GTDB lineage: Archaea > Thermoplasmatota > Thermoplasmata > Methanomassiliicoccales > Methanomethylophilaceae > Methanoprimaticola. Next base: position 9,870 of record JAFYAH010000026.1, read on the forward strand.
CTTGTACCTGTCCAGCCTGACAAGGGCGTCGCGTCTGGACTCTGGGGTCATCCCCGCCCAATTCCTCAACGCGTCCTTCACGGCCTGGCATACGCACCTGCCTATCAGCTCCCCCAGCTTCGAGTGCTTGCCGGCGTTCTCCAGATGGAGCTTGGAGGACCTGTCGCTCAGAACCGCGATCTGATCGGTTCCAGAGCCGGTGGCTATCCCCGTCGAGTACCTGCTTGACGCCATCAGCTCCTGCAGAGCGCAGGCCTTGGCCTCGGTCGCGGTCATGATGCATCTGGCCAAGGCATGATCCGGGATATCGGCGCCGATCGACAGTATTATCACTATAGTCCCATGCTCGGTGTAGTACTTCCCCACCTCGTCGAACGTGGCCGGGTCTCCGGCGCGTCCTCCGTTGCCCTCCACGCCGGCGGTCACCACTGCGGAGACGCTCAGGTCCCCGACGGACTCCGAGACGATGGCGGCCTTGTCCATGGTCACGGCCGTCCCCAGCCCCACGCAGCGGGACGGGTCCAGACCGATCTTCCTTATGCATTCGGCGGCGTACAGCCTGTGCTCCTCGCGCCCGGCCCTCATCAGGTCCATCTCGGCCTCGCCCCCTATGCCTGTGGTGTTCACCACTGCCGAAAGGCCAGGGAACACCCCTCCGTTGAAGTTGGCGGAGGAGAGGACCGCATATCCCCCGTGAGGGAGCTGCACGACCAACGATCTCCCCCTCCTGTAGACCTTCTCGTTGCCTGGAAGCGTCGCGACAGGAATCTCCTCCCCTGGCGTCTCGTTGGCGAGGCGCTCCCGCCAGGTTTCATGCATCGCGCACATCCCCTTCGTCGGCGTCCTCCGGAGGAGTCGGTATGATGTACGGGATCCCATGGTCGGTGATGACCTTCACGTCTATATCGAAGACTTCCTTTATGGCCTCGGAGGTGACCACCTCCGCCGGCGCCCCGTATGCGATGATGGCCCCTTTGCTCAGAAGCATGACCTTGTCGCAGTACCTAGTGACGAGGTTCAGGTCGTGGGAGGCCATTATTATGGTGAATCCCTTCGCAGCCAGGTCTCTCAGCATCTCCATGACCTGTATCTTGTACTTGACGTCCAGATGTGCGCTGGGCTCGTCGACCATCATGACCTTGGGCTCCTGGACCACCCCTTTGGCCAGCAGAGCACGGGCGCGCTCCCCGCTGGACAGCTCGCTCAGCCTCCTGTCGGCGTAATGCAGGATCCCGAAATCCTCCATCGTGCGCTCAATCAACAGCATATCCTCGTCCGACTCCCAGAGCCACCCGGTAACGTATGGGGAGCGCCCCAGCGAGACGAACTCCTTCAGGGTCAGGGAGAAGTCCGTGGGAACGTCGGCCGGGACGGTGGTGCACATGCGGGAGATCCCTTCTCTGGACAGTGTGGATAGGTCTGTCCCGTCTATCACCACCTTGCCCTCGCTGATCTTGACGACCCTGTTGATGCAGCGCATCATCGTCGTCTTCCCGGATCCGTTCGGGCCCAGAAGAGCGACCACTTCGCCTTGGTCGATGGCGAAGTTCACCCCGTTCAGATTGTTCTTGCCCTTCTTGTATCCGAAGACGAGCCCGTCCACTGTTATCGTCGGATCACATGACATAGCGCCTGCCCTCCTTCACCATCAAGAACAGGAAGAACGGAACCCCGATGACCGCCACTATTGCGCCGATAGGTAGCTCCGACGGCGCCGCCAGCGTCTTGCATGCGATGTCGGCGATGAGCATGACCAGCGCCCCGACTATCGCGGAGCACGGTATCAGCAGCCTGTGGTCGCCTCCGAATATCATCCTGCAGACGTGCGGGATGATGAGCCCTATGAATCCTATCACGCCGCAGTATGCGACGCAGAACGCCGCGAGAATAGCGATGAGAACCATCATGATGCGCTTGGTCTTGCGGACGTCTATCCCAAGATACTGCGCCTGGTCCTCGCCCAGCAATAGAATGTTGAGCCTCTTGGAGAACAGGAACGCCACGAGTATTGGCACAAGGGTCCCGGCTGCGATGACGTATGCGTTGTCCCATGTCAGGTCTGCGAAGGACCCGAACATCCACTTCATTATCCCTACGTAGTCGTTGGCGTTGAAGTAAATGATGAGCGTATTCGCAGCGGAAAGGCCGGTGGATATTATGACTCCGGCCAGCACATAGCTCATGGCCTTCCCGCCAGCGATCTCTGCCACCGTCATAGTGAGGGCGAAGGCGGCCACCGCCCCTATTATCGCAGCTACAGGAACCGCCATCGAAGCCACGACCCCGATGGATATCTCGGTCATTGAGACCAGGACCACGGCGAAGGCGGCCCCTGACGACACCCCCGTGATGTAGGGATCCACCAGAGGATTCTTGATGAGGGCCTGCATCACGCAGCCTGCCACGGCAAGTCCAGCCCCCACGCAGAGGACGCATACCGAACGAGGCATCCTGAGCAGGAAGATTATCTTCTCAGGCATGCTGTCCATGTCCGGGCCGAAATTGCAGATTATGTTCCACAGGCACTCCATGGCATCTCCGAACTCTATCGTGTATATCCCCATGGTCAGGGAGTACACGAAGAGGAGAATGATCCCGATGACTCCCGTCATCAGGACGATAAGAAGTTTCTGCTTTACGTGCTTCTTGCGCCACCTGACTTTGGACAGGCTTGCCTTCGTTTCCTCTGGGACCGTGGTTCCGCTTGATTCCTCTGTCATGGCGCACCACACCTCCTCAAGCGTTGATTGCGTCCCAGAACTTCTCGACGTAGCCGTAGTAGTTGTCGCCGGTGAGCTCCGAGGGGATCTCGAAGGCCAGGTAGTCCTTGTACAGGAACATGGCGCACATGGCGTAGGACATCACGGTGCCCTGGTCCACGTAGCTCATGGC
>JAFYAH010000063.1 GCA_017540825.1 Candidatus Methanomethylophilaceae archaeon
CCCTCAGAATCGCCAACTGTCCAATGACTCATTTTCTTAATTTTTGCAGAATGCTGGCTAGCCTCATTGGACAGTTAGTTTCATATATGGTGGTTTCACGAAAAAACAGGTTCCGAAGCAAAGTCTGATGTCCAAGTCAAGATGAAAGATGCAGACCTCTCTTGGAAGAAGTCGAAGCAAGCATGGTCAATTACAGGCATTACGTGGAGTCCTATATCCATGCCACCTATACGATGGGGGGCATGATCGTATTCCCTAAGCATCCCAACAGCATCAATCAGGTCAGAGGCATCAACAGACGCATATGCGACCGTTGGGACCTGACCCTAGAATGCATCCGTAGGCACTACTCCGACGAGGAGAGCCCTCTGTCACGGTGCCTGAATCAGGACAAGAGGTTCTTCGACCTGTTCGTCGATTTCAAGGGGTATGTGGACTTCTTCTATCTGAATGGATGCGTGACCAACGATTACTCAAAGGTCATCATGTGGCTGGATACGGAGCTTTTCGTCAAGGACCCTTTGCCCAAGACCGTATCCGAATACGAAAGCTGGGTCGAGTCACAGATATCCTTTGTGAAGGATCGCGCAGCCCTGATGCATAAAAATCGAGCGGCAACATGAGTCGCTATGGGCAAGAAGCATTTCTGCTCCGCCATTCTGCGCCTATTGTATGTCATATTTCTCGTGCCAGCCAGGGTTTTTCCCTTGATGCGGAAAGGTCGGAATATGGAGGCCGCATGGGAAATGAATGAAGGCTTGCGCATGATTCTTTCTTAACTGGGATAAGCTCAACTACCTCTTTTTCCATACGGCTTCGATAAGATGACGCTGACGGGCCTTCAATTGTCTAAGAAGATACTGCTGGAGACGAAGGTCCCCATGAACCCCGACGAGATGTGGGCGTACGCCCTGGAGAAGGGGTACGACAGGGAGACCAGCGTCCGCGGCAAGACCCCCGCCAGGACCCTCGGCGCCCAGATCTACACCAACATCCAGAACCACGAGGACAGCGACTTCGTCAAGGTGTCGGTCCATCCGCAGAAGTTCGGCCTCAGATCCATCGACTACGGCTCCGCTCCTCTTCCTACTAAGGAGCAGAAAGCCGATCCGAAGGCGTCTGACAAGCTTCTGGAGAGGGAACTGCATCCATTCCTTGTCGCATTCATCAACTCCGACAGCCACTTCCACAGCCATACTCGCACCATCTACCATGAGAACTCCAGCAAGTCCACAAAGAACGCCGAGAAGTGGATGCATCCGGACCTCGTCTCCGTCAGATTTCCGTTCGACGACCTCTCCGACCAGTCCATCACCCTGGCCAAGAACGCAGGCATCGACACTATCGTCATCTTCTCCTTCGAGATGAAGAGAGAGATAAACGGGGGGAACGTCAGGGAGTGCTACTTCCAGGCCGTCTCCAACTCCTCGTGGGCGAACGAGGGGTATCTCGTTGCCCCGAAGATCACGACGGAGGCCTTGGAGCAGCTCGGTCGCCTCAACTCCTCGTTCGGGATCGGCGTGATAAGGCTCGACGTGGAGGACGTCCACCAGTCGGAGATACTGCTCCCGTCCAGGGACAACGACCTGGACATAGGGATGATCAACGACCTCTCCTCCATCAATCCGGACTTCGCCGACTTCATTACCACCATCAACGACTCAATGCAGGTCGGCCACTTCGTCAAGGGGAAGTACGATCCGGTCCTCGGCGACGACCAGCTGAAAAAGCGCTGTAGAGGGGTCTGAAGTCGGGAGCGGTACTTCACATCGTCCCTTTCATCAGCGCCTGGCTTATGAGGTGGTGAAGGCAGGAGTCCTTCTCGCAGACCGTGTCCATTATGTAGCCGTGCGTCTCCAGCATCCAGGTTGACGGTGAGTCCACGCGGCATTCGCAATCTGCTATCGCGGGGCTCCAGTCGAACAGGACCGGCCTCGGATGGTCGTCCGGCGGGCTCATGACGTCCCACATGATGTTGTAAACGGGGCTCTCGCTGAACATTATCGATACGGTGTAGTCTTTGAACGCCTTGAACGTGAAGAGAGCCGGAACCGCATAGCTGTCCGATTCATCGGCCGTTATGACGCCGCTGTAGCCGAACGTCATCAGCTGCGTCTTCGTTATCTCCTCGTGCTGGTACTGGCCACGCACGCGGACCCTTCCTGTCAGGTAATCCCCGATAGCGCATTTGCAGAGTACCCCCAGATAGTCGTTGAACGCCTTGGGGCCTATCTCGAAGTTCAAGATGTCCTCCGGAACGGTTCCCGCCTTTCTGAAAGCGAAGGGGCGGTGGCTCCCCAGGTCGCTGAACCCGTAAATCCCGTCTTCGTTCCTGCAGTTCTCCGGATAGGCGATGTTGATCAGCGCGGATGGCGAAAGCTGAGCCAGGCACAGCAGAGGCATCACTACCCTGTCGTTCAACCACACCGGGTACTGCTCCGCGATCTCTTTGTCTATTTCTTCTAGCATCCTCTCCTCGTCCTCCGTGAGGACCGGGTCCAGCCAGGTCGCCTCCTGGCCGTACCAATGGAGGCCGTTGACTTCGGTGTCCAGAATGATCATGTGCTGGTGGCCCGGCGACATGCTATCCAGATGCTCCGCATAGCCTTCCGTGTTTCTGTCGGAGAATCTCCTCATTGTACGGATGCCCCTCTTTCTCTCGATTTCTTTATTGTCCGTGAACAGCCCGCCCTCGAACAGCTCGCGCTGAGATTCCAGATATCTTAGCGCCTCGGACAGACCCTTTCCCAGCCTTTCCAAGTATACCAGGTTGCTCTCTTTCTTCTCTTGGGAGAGCTTGTAATAATCTTTGTCACAGCTCTCGGGGAGCGGCTCGTCCGTATCGAGGAGGATGTCCCTGACCTTCCTGTAGTCAATCTCGGAGCCGTCTTCTATGATGCCCTTGATCTCTTCCAGCGTCTCCATCATCCCCTTTATCCTTGGCCCGAGCTCGTAGTTCTTCCTGTAGCGTCCGAACAGGGGCAGGTCCATCAGCTTGCCTTCTTTCAGGACCCTTACACTCCTCATCTTCCCCCTCAGGCTGTCCAATATAAACTGGCGGTTCAGAACCGTCTCCGAGAACTTGCTGTAAAGAGGGTCGAGCCCCATTCTCCCATTCGGATAGAACCCGCGGCGATAATCCTCCTCTACATGCCTTATCAGGGACAGGTATCCTTCCGAAGTTTCGACCGGATAATACCTGGACTCCACGGAGACCTTCTCGTTGCTCTCGGTCCTGCGGATTATCCCCTCGTCCTCCAGCCTCTTCAGTATCTTGCGGATGTTGCTCTCCGTGCATCTTCTGAATCCTTTTTCAGCGGGGCATTCGCTCTCGTATTGCTCGTGGAGCTCCCTGGGCGTGTTCGTCCATACATGAGGGAGGCGGAAGCGATCGTCCGGTTCCGGAAAGGAGATCCTGAACGGACTGTACCTGTTGCTGGCGTCGCGATCGAGGTATATCCTGTCGAGGAGCTGTTTGAGGATGAAGCATTCTGCGTCGGACGGCTCGTTGTAGCGTCCGTGCCTGTTTTTTCCCATGCTTCTGCATTCACTATCGTATATAAGCCTGGGAGCAGAATTGGAATCCTGTCGTCGTTGTTTTCCAATGCTCCCAGGTTTATTAGCCCACATAGTGATAGTCAAGATTCGGCGAGAACGCCAGGTGATTCATAATGAAAACATACCGCGCCTGCCAGCACACCAAAGCCGAGAACGACAACCGCTCCAACCAGCTGAACCCGAACAACCGGGCCTACTGGTCCTCCAGAGGGCTGGACATACACGAGGAAGAGGAGGAGGACCGATGGGGAAGGATGTGTTCTGCCCTTACTGCAAGAAGACCGTGTGCGCGGGGAAGGTCAGAGCGCTGTGGCTGATCCTGTCCATCCCGACCGGATACCTGCTCATCTACCTGCTGTACTGCCTCTTCACGAGCGGCCGCATATGCCCCGAATGCAAGAGGCGCATCTACGAGGCATCTCCATGACCGATTATCTCAAGAGATACAACAAGGGAGTCGGCTCGGCTACCAGACCCATGCGGTGCAAGCCTCGTCCCGGCGAGATCTGGTGGGTCACCATGCTGGACGGGATCAAGGACCGTCCGGTCCTGGTGCTGTCCTGCTTCGGAGATTCCGTCGTCTTCCTCAAATGCACCTCGCAACCAGGACAGTCGCGTGCTCGCAGCACAATAGATGACTGCTTCGAAGCCGGTCTCGATAGGAGAACCTATGTGGACCCGGAGAGGCGCTCCGTGCACAGGTCCCGCCTCCTCAGGAAGATGGGCTCGCTCTCGGAGTACGACCGCTCCAAGTTCGGATTGCGAGAGGCACATATTGACTGATTAAACGGTTTAGGGGCTTCCGCCCCTTTTTCCTCAAAGATCCAGCCCGTGGTCCTCCATACACTCTATGGTCCCGTCGAACCCGGGGTACCTGCTCAGGGCGTCCTCGACCTCCCTGTCCGTCCTCAGCGGCTCCGCGAGGAACCCCGCCCTGATCAGGGCCAGGTGCTTCAGGACCGTCAGGTCGAGGGCGGAGTCCGGGACCTCGTCGGAGTCCAGGGATCTGTCGACGACGATCAGCCTCATCAGGACAGAGGACCTCGCCGAGCTCCCGCGCTCCTCCTCCCTGGACCAGCGGATCTCGATGCTCTTGTGCTCCCCCTCCGCGCCTCCGGCCCTCTCGTCCCTCTCCAGGTACACGGGCCTGTGGGTCTCCGAGAACTCCGGGGCGGTCAGCCAGGCGGTCGCCCTGTCGGTGTAGTCCCCTCCGCATCCGCGGATCCTCGCCATGATCGTCCTCGCCAGGTCCTCGATAACCCCCTCGGGGGCGTCCCTCAGGTAGTCGCTGACCCTGAACTCGGCCCAGTCGCTGGTCCGGACCCACTTCACCTTCAGGTCGGTGAAGGCGGCGAACTCCGCCGACGCCCTCATCCCGCTCTCCTCCCCGATCCTCTAGAAGACCTCGTTGAACATCTGTTCCTTGTTCTCTGCGTTTTCGCACATTCTCTTTCTCTCCCGAG
>JAFYAH010000027.1 GCA_017540825.1 Candidatus Methanomethylophilaceae archaeon
GTAGTCGGTGACGAACCTCTTGTTGATGTAACTGCTGCCGCTGTCGTACAGGTAGAGTATGGCGCCGGAACCTTCGGACGCCGACATTTCGATCTCCACGGTGTGCTCCCTGTTGCTGAGGGTCAGTCCGGCCAGGTCCGCACAATTTGAAAATGTATTGTCGTCTTCCGACACGTCATCTGGCACCGGTACACCAGCTCCATAAAACGCCTTCGCTCCAATCGTTTCTAATTGAGAATCGTCTTCAAAAACGACTTCTCTAAGAGATGATAACTGGTTGTTTAAACTGGAAGGACGAAAAGCCTCATCGCCTATGATTTGTATAGTGCTTGGAATCGTGATTCTTGTAACACCACTAAGATTTGCGATTCTTGCACAACTGCTCGATATCTCTACTACGGCAATTTCTATATCATGGCTGTCCCTGACTACCGAAGGTACAATCACATCCGATTCGGCTGTTCCAGTTATGCTCGTGATGCGAGCACTGCCGTCCTCTATCTTATAATTCCATGTTAAACCATTTTGTTGAAGAGAACCCATTTCTGATTCTGCATCCAAATGACTCGCAATCCCTAAAGATGCACAAAGTATCAAAGCAATCGAAAATAATACAAAGACAGTTATTTTTTGCAAAAACTACTACCTCCTTTGACAAGGGACATGAAGCCACGAACTGAAACACCGAATACTCAAATTACTTAACTCGAGAAATCGTAGGAAATACAAATCGAATGCAACAAACTATCCTCGATTGTTTAGGATCAGATATGCTATAAACTGTCATCCATTCGTTCAATTCTACTGTTGTGTCCCTTTAACAGTTGAGGTGGGGTCTCCACCACCTGAGGTTTTATCGAGTAAGGGCTCCTCCGCAAAGGAAGCCCTTACTCGCAAGCTTATTTAGGTTCAATAATGATATATCGACTCCAGATAAGTGTAGTCATATGCAGTCGATGCAGCCTCCATCGCTCCGTTCAACTTAGAATAGTACCCAGGGCTAAACGAGAGGTAAACGCCTGAATGAGTCTCGGCTTCCCAATATATGTACCTAGAATAGTTGCCAATCTCATCAGTCCCGTAGTATGGGCCCTGTGTCCCCTGTCCGAATATCAAATCATACCAAGAGTAGTAAGTATAGTAATCATCGCTAGTACTAGGGGTCCCCTGATCGTGATAGATCCAAGTTATCAACTGCACGTATATGTTAGCAAGGCCAATAGCATCCTTAAATGCCTGATACACGTCTGACCCATATCCACGAACTCTCAATCCATCGCTCGATTTCAACATATCGCTGTCTATTTCTCCATAGACCCACTCGCCTTCATGATAATATGTAGCCCAAGTTCCTGTCGCCACGATTGACGTACCAATTGTATCCTTGACATAGAACGTGTAAAGGTACTCCGAAGAATGTGCGATTGTAGTCAAGCTTTGCATGTTCGTAGGTTGCAAGTCTGCCCCTGCCTTCGTTGCATCGGGCATGCTCGTGTGGGTTCCGGGGACGATGGCGACGTTGGCCGCCCCTGCTGTAGCCCCGAATGTGTATGTCGCTGAGGGGAAGTACACAGAGCCAGCATAGTCAGCGAAGCATCTGTACCATCCGAGCGCGGGCTGAGCGGTCTCCCAATGGTGATTTGCGACGGATGTTCTGTTGTCGTAGACGAAGATTGTGAAGTCGGTAGAGTTGTTGATCGTGTAGATCGTTCCGTAGGTGGGGCTTGGGTTGATGTCATACCCGGACCCCCAGGTCTTGGCTGTGTCGGCGGTATAGGTGAAGCCGAGCGCTGTGCTCGCCTCCTGTACGGCCTGGAATAGGTCGTACGTAGCCGCCGGCTGTACTTTCCATTCGTATCCTGTGACTGCGTCCCCGCTGTAATAGTAGACATTATAGGCCCCAGTAGGGTTGCTCATCGCAGGAACTTCGTCGGCGCTGCTTAACATGACAGCCCCGGTGACTGCGACCATCATAGTCGCAACCATTACGACAAACATTTTGTTAGACGTCATCCTTGTCCTCCATTCATTCTCCGATTCGTCCGAGTCCTCCTCACGAGAATCGGGCATAAAAACGAAAGCGATAGGAGGTATAAGACATGTCTTTCGATTTTTGCCCCATAATATATCCGACCAAAAATACCTACTTTTCAAAAATTAGGTCATCAAACAAGTTCTCCTATAATTCATAGTGATTACAACGCATATTCGTATTACTGCTGAACAATTTAACAATATCAATTTCGGTTAAAAATTACTATTATATGACATATACAGATTTCTATATGCGCGCCCGCATATTCGATATGGACTGCATCATCCTGCCTTTCATCCGCGAAAATGCGCCGCCACATAAACGGAGCGACCGCTCGGCGGCCCGCGTCAGGAGTGCATCCGGATGGCGCTCCCGCCTGCTGTCGAAAGAGGAAAGGCGGTTGCCCGTCGGGATGGCCGCTGCCCGCCCAGCAGTCGAAATCCGATCGTTATCGGTCTCGCGCCACACCCAATAACGGGGCAATAGCCGGCACTTCGTCCGCCGAGACCGCAGTAAGAGAAAGGACCTGCATCGCAACATCTCTATCCCGACCGACGCTGCCGCCGACATCGCGGCCTTGCGGTCGCCGCAGGAGACTATCACCAGCATATCGCCTTCTTCCATTCCAGCGGACTCGATGACGCCTCTCGCTTCCTCCTCCGGGATCCCTTCCGGCTGGACCTCCAGCCCGTGCAGGACGCCGCCCAGCATGGCGAAGACGCAGGACTCGTCCGCCCCGTTCCTTATCGCCATGTCCCTCTGCGCATACCCGTCGGTGAACCTCTCCGCCATCCCTCCGACGACCGCTCCGCAGAGGAAACCGCTCCCGGGTCTGCAGACTGGCTCCACCAGCCTCAGGGATGTGTCGCGGAACACTGCGGCCCCGTCCTCGGTCGCCGTCACCCCTGCCCTGCTCACGGAGACCATCCCCCAGCGCCTCATCGTGTCCAGAAGGCCCCTGGTGCTCCCCTCGCCTATCCCGAGCTCCTCTGCCAGCCTGGCCCTGCTGCACCTTCCCTCTCTGACGAGCATGTCCAGCGCCAGATAAACGTGGGACCCGTTATATCTGGGCGTCGGCCCGAACCTGCTATAGTTGAAGATCATCATCGGGGATCGACCTTTCCACGGCATGCGTCCATGACAGGGAGCACCGCATCCATCACGCTCTCCAAGGACACGTTCAGCTCCCTGGAGATCGGAACGACCCTGTCTCCGCTGTCGAATCTGACGATCGCCTCCGCTTCCACGAGGCCTACGCCGAGACCTACAAGGTATTTGACCCTCGATGTCCGGTCGCCCATCAGGCGCATCCTCTCTATCGCGGATGCATCCAGCTCCACGGGCCTCGAGAGCCCGCTCCTGTCCTGTTTCTTGGAGACGGCAACGATGCCGTGGCCGGATCTGCCGCATCCCGGGCAGACCGCGTCCGTTCCGGCCTTGAGAGGGTCGGCCCAGCGTGCTCCGCAGGACCTGCACACGACCTCGACCAGCTCCAAAGCCCACATCTTGGATCTGCAAGCGGGACACCGCGCGGGATTATTGCTGGCGGTCATCCATTCATGGCCGCACCTCATGCATAAAACCCTCCTCGCAGACTCCCTGTCCCACAACGAAGTGCGGCATGAAGGGCAGACGCGCGGCTTTATGCCCGCATCGCCGCTCCACCTATAGCCACAGATGCCGCATTCCCTGAGACATAAAGAACCCGGCCCTTCGTCAGAACCTCTGGCCGCACTGCCAGAACCGTCTATGCACCCGTTCGTGTCCGACCTGCTCATAGGCTACGCCCCAGGGGTCATGCTGTTGGCGCAGACGCGCCGTCGCGCTTCGGCGAACACGGCCGGCTATTCGCCTTGCCGACATCCGCCCGTAACGAACAAGCCTTTCCGCATATTTGTGCCTATTTGTTGGATAAATTAATACTTTACATCCATATGCACATTCCGATAGTATATAAATAATATTTAATAATATATAAACTAACTATCTCGCTGTTCAGATGCCGTTATGGATACATAAGTAAAATGCGCACATTGATATGCCACCGCGACATGGCCCTTCCCATGCTCCGCTTGCTGTCGCAGCCCGAACACGGCGCCCCCTTCGACGACAACGACGCCATGTTCGTGCTGGAGCTCCTCGAGAGGGCACTGAGATCCGGCGAGGCGATGAGCAGGGCGGACATCTCCGGGGAGACCGGCATAGGGGAGGGCGTCGTCCGCGCCATCCTCCAGAGGCTGAGGTCCATAGGGCTCCTGAGCATATCCCGCGCGGGGACCTCCATCAGCATGACCGGGCTGGAGTTCATGAGGGCGACGGGCGTCTCGCTGATGCGCCTCGACCACACCGACTCGGCCATCGGCGCCCACCAGGTCGCCCTCCTAGTGAAGGGGAAGGCGGCCATGATAGAGAAGGGGATAGAGCAGAGGAACTGCGCCCTGAAGGTCGGCGCGGACGGCTGCACCACCATCGTCTGCGAGGGTGGCGCGCTCGTCCTCCCCCCGGACTGGGACGTGGACGAGAGGACGCCGGAGCTCGCCTCTCAGATCCGCCGGCACGGGATATCGGACGGGGACGTGGTCCTCATCGGGGGGAGCGACACCGGCCCGAGGATGGCCTCCGCGGCCTCCAACTCGGCGGCGCTGGCCCTGCTGACCCCGCGAGACGGCCCCGGACCGCAGGATGCCCTTTCGGCATGCGGGACGCTTCGACATCCCGGAGATAAAAGTGGTCGCCGCTCCGGGTCCGCGGGCAGCATCCTCACGGGCCCGCCGCCCAGCGACAGCACCTTCTTGGCGATGGCCTCCACCGGCACGCCCGTGGCCAGGGACGCCTCCACGCAGCCGGCCCCCTCCGAGTACATCGACACTGCGCGGCGCAGGTTCTCCTCCCTGAGCGTCTTCGGCCCGCCCCTCGGGCTGTTCCAGGACGTGGACTTGCATCTGGGGCATCTCATCGGGATGCAGCCGCCGCGGGGAACCCAGACATGCCCGCACCTCCTGCATTCGACCTCCTTCCTCATGCTGACGTTCCACTCCGTCGACCTGCACGAGGGGCACCTGCGCGGGACCGCGTCGCCACGGCTCTTCCAGGCGTGCCCGCACACCATGCACATGCGGTCGGTGCTGCACGGCTTCACGGGAATCCCCTCGCGGAATAGCATCCCGCAGTAAGGGCACTCGATGAGATGGTCGGACGGAACCTGCTTCAAAATCGACCCCGCGCTAGGGATTGGCTCCGACTATTTCTATCCGTCGTCCTTCCGACTCCGGCGATCAGGGGCCCAGGCACCCGACGGGTACAACCAAGACTCCGTCGTCGCGCTCGCGGAACATACCGGTGCCGGTGACGACCGCCAAGAACGCGGGGCCATCCCCGTTGACGGTCTTCGTCTTCCTGGCCAGGCGCAGCAGGCCTTCGGCGGCCTTGTCCTCGCCAGAGCGGAGCTTCACCTCCATCGCCGCCCACCTGCCGTCCGGCAGGGAGAGAACCATGTCAGCCTCCAAGCCCGTATTGTCATGGTAATGCATCACAGTACCGTCCAGAGGTTGGAGGTATGCGCGCATGTCCCTTACACACAAGGACTCGAATATGGAGCCGAACGCGGGGCCGTCCCTGAGGAGCGCCTCCGGAGCCGCACCGAGGGCCGCGGCGGCTATTGACGGGTCGGAGAAGCACCTCTTGGAGCTGGTCCTCAGCCTGGCCTTGGACATAAGCTCCGGCCTCCAGGCAGGGATGTCGTCGCATACGAATATCTTACGCAGAGCCGCGATGTACTCGGTGACCGTCTTGCGGGATGCCATGCTCCTGAGGTCCTCGGCGATCGCCGTCGTCTCCGCCATCGTGCACACGTTGCGCGCAAGGGAGGCCAGCAGCGCCCTGGCGACGTACTGGTCTCTCATCACTCCGTCTGCTCTGGAGATATCGGAGGTGGAGACGGACTCCACGTAGTCCCTGGCGGTCCTTAGGGAATACCTCTCGTCCATCCCGACCGCGGCCGGCCATCCGCCCCTGCACGCCAGGAATGCCAGCCTCTCCATCGTCAGGTCCGAGCGACAGTCGAAATCCGTCCTGCCGTCGAAAAGCGCGGAGACCGGCACGGACCCGTCGGACTCGCCTGACTCGAACAGGCTCATGGTATGCATCCTGGCACGGGATATCCTCCCGGTCCCGCTGTGCATCCTCTCCTCCTCTTCCTTTCCCAAGTTCGGCACCGACGATCCGGTGAGCACGAAGAGGCCCCTGCCCCCGTCGCGGTCCACGGCGAACCTGACGGCATCCCAGAGGACCGGTGCGACCTGCCACTCGTCGATCAGCCTGGGGCGCTCCCCCTCGAGCAGCCTGGACGGCCTCTTGGACGCATAGTACATGTTGCTCTCGCGCTCGTCCGGATCCTGCATGAACACGGCGCTGGAGCACAGCCTCTCCCCGGTCGTGGTCTTGCCGCACCATTTCGGCCCTTCGATCAGCAGGGCGCCCGAGGCGCTCAGCCTCTCGCGAAGATAAGCGTCGATCACCCGCGGCATGTAGCCGTCTTCCATGGATGCTCATGGCCGTCTCGGTATATATTACAATCTGGGTAACTAACTACTCACATTACAATATTCATACTACTCAAAATTCAACTTCATCCCCCGATCCCCTGAGATGAGGGAGGATACGTGCTCAAGCGCATCCGGAATCGGGCTGCCGCAGAGCTGATGGCGCATGCGATGTAGGTCGCATCCGCGTCCTCGACGCCCCGGTCACTCGAAAGAATCACCCTCGGCATCGCTCATGACCGTATAATCGACCTCCTCCAGGGTCATGCACTCGGGCTTCAAGTCGTCTCTGAGCCTGAGATAGACGGCCTTCATCAAGCATTCCGCCACGACGTTCTCGGTGACGGCCCCTTGGTTGTACCTGTAGTCCTCGCCGAAGATCGCGATTCTGGCAGCAGGCCCGTATATACGCACCAGCATCCCGGTGTCGAAGGGGTATGTCCTGCACTGGTCCACGACCTTGTTGGCCTTCAGAGGGATGGAGGGCCGCGTCAGAAGATAGCAGAATATCCCGTATCCCGCAGCCCCCAGCCATTCGGTGTTGTCGTAGTACTTCTGTTTGGTGGAAAGGTCCAGACGCTCCTTGGTCCTATCGTATACCCTAGAGAACGTGAACTTCTTTTTGGTGCCCCTGAGCTGCGACGGGATGCTCTCGAAGCAACGCTTCGTCTTCACTGTTTCGATACTATCGTTGTAATTGTTAATGTCGTCAAGGGTCGCCGTCAGAAGATCGTCAAGAGCCTCCATGGCCCTGGCATTTGACTGAGAAGGCATGGCTGCGACCGAGATCCGATGGCCGATGCTCCCCTTTTTTATCCGCCGTTGCCTATGGCCGCCCATGAAGGTTCTGCTAGTCAACGGGAGCCCGCACAAGAACGGATGCACGTACACAGCCCTGTGCGAAGTGGCCAAAGGCCTCGAGTCCGAGGGCGTCGAGCACGAAATCCTCCATCTGGACAACGACACCCCGGGATGCAATGCGTGCAGGTTCTGCAAGAAGAAGGGAAAATGCTCCATAGACGACGTGGTCAACGACGCCTTGGAAAGGCTGGACGAGTTCGACGGATTCGTCTTCGGGTCGCCCGTCTACTACGCCGGGCCCGCCGGACAGCTCACGTCGTTCATGGACAGGCTGTTCTTCGCCAGCGCGGGAAGGATGGCGTACAAGCCAGCCGCTGCCGTCGTCTCCTGCCGCAGGGGAGGGTCCACCGCCTCCTTGGACCGCCTGAACAAGTACTTCACGATATCCAACATGCCGGTAGTCCCGTCCCAGTACTGGAACCAGGTCCACGGGAACACCCCCGAAGAGGTAGTCAAGGACCTGGAGGGGATGCAGATCATGCGCACCCTTGGCAGGAACATGGGCTGGATGCTGAAGTGCATCGAGGCGGGGAAGAAGGCCGGCGTCTCCGTCCCCGTCCCGGAAGAGCATGCGTGGACCAACTTCATACGCTCGGACTGACCCATATATAGGAGCAGAGGATAGGGACGCCCATGACAGACCAGACGGAAGACACGATAAGGAAGTTCGCGCTCCAGAACGCGGTTTTCTTCAAAGGTAAGGCCAACCCCAAGGCCGTGGTCGGGAAGATCTTAGGCAGCTGCCCGGATCTGAGGTCCAAGGCAGCCGAGATCACCCCTCTGATAAACCAGATTGTCGAAGAGGTCAACGGCATGGGCCTGGAGGCCCAGACCAAGGCCCTCCAGGAGATGGACGCGTCCCTCCTGGTCAAAGAGAAGAAGGAGCGCAGGTATGACCTCCCCGACCTCCAGAACGTCGACGGGAAGGTCGTCATGCGCATAGCCCCGGGGCCCTCCGGACCGTTGCACATAGGCCACACCCGCGTCTCCGTCCTGAACGACGAGTACGTGAAGAGGTACGGAGGGGACCTGGTGCTGAGGTTCGAGGACACCAACCCCGAGAAGATAGACCCCGACGCGTACGACATGATCCCCGAGGACCTGGACTGGCTCGGCGTGAAGTGCACAAAGAGGTTCATCCAGTCCGAGAGGTTCGAGCTCTACTACGGCTACACCAGGAAGCTCGTCGAGCAGGGGAACGCGTACGTATGCACCTGCGACGGGGACCATTGGAGGGAGCTCAAGGAGAAGAAGACCGCCTGCCCCTGCAGGGAGCTGCCGGTGGAGACCCAGCTGGAGAGGCTGGACGGGTTCTTCGAGGGCAGGTACTCCGACGGGGAGGCTGTAGTCGTCGTCAAGACCGACATCTGCCACCCCAACCCGGCGGTCAGGGACTTCGTCGCATTGAGGCTGGTGTCGCACCCCCATCCGAGGACAGGCGACAGATACATAGCGTATCCCATGATGAACCTCTCGGTGGCCATAGACGACCACGAGATGGGCATGACCCACGTTATCCGCGGAAAGGACCACCTGAACAACACGTTCAGGCAGGAGTACGTGTTCGACTACTTCGGATGGAAGAAGCCGGAGTACTACCACTACGGCCTGGTGAACATCCCCGACACCGTCCTGAAGACCTCCATCATCAAGCAGAACATCAAGGACGGCCAGTATTCGGGATGGGACGACGTCAGGACCGGGACGGTCAGAGCCATGAAGCGCCGCGGCATAAGGCCGGAGGCCATCAGGAGGTACTGGGTGGAGTCCGGGATCAAGCCTGTGGACATCCAGTTCTCCTGGGACAACCTCTACGGGATGAACCGCGACGTCATCGACGACATGTCCAACAGGTACTTCTTCGTCAAGGACCCGGTCAGATACGACATCGACGGGATAGACAGGATCGTCGGGAGCGCCCCGCTCCATCCGGACCACCCCGAGAGAGGCAGCAGGAAGTACGAGCTGGAGTCGCCGCGCACCATATACATGTCCGGCGAGGACTCCGCCATGTTCGCGCAGTCCAAGAGGATAAGGCTCAAGGACCTGTGCAACCTGGAATACTCCCTCCCGGCGAAGTACATAGGGGACGACGTGTCCATACTGAAGACCGGCGTCCGCGCCGTTCAGTGGGTGGGAAAAAGGTCCGTCGACGCCAGCATCCTCATGCCCGACGGCGCCGTCTACAGCGGGCTGATAGAGGATTCGGTCCTGTCTGAACAGAACGACATGGTCCAGCTGGAGAGGATCGGGTTCGCCAGGATAGAGAAGAAGAGCGACAAGGGCGTAGAGATGGTGTTCGCCCACCGCTGACGCCGCTCGCTACCGGCCTGCAGGGCCGCCTCTCCCATTGCGGGGACGGCCTGCGGCCGATCAGCCCGGATTCACTCGTAGACGTCCACGAAGATGCAGGATGAGAACCTCCGGTCCACGGCCATGGAGGTGTCGCCCATTTTGACTATGTGGGGGCCGTTGGCTACGGCGGTCTCCACGACGATCTCCTTGCCGGGGACGAACCCCATCATGACGAGCTTCTTCACCACGGCCGAGTCGTTGGAGAGGACATGGGATATGCGCCCGCGCATGCCGCCCTCCATGCTCTCAAGAGACTTTATCTCGACCAGCCCCTCGGTGGCGGTCTTGCATGGGTTGCTGCACCCCTGGCAGTCGTCGTCCACCCGCGGCCCCATCATCTGGCACATCTTGACGGCGGACTCGTCGGATATGGCATGCTCCATCTTGCAGGCCTCCTCGTGCGCGGTCTGGCGGTCCACGTCCAGATAGTCTGTGAGGAAGCGCTCCAGGACATGGTGCTTCTTGCGGATCTGGCGTGCGTATCCGAGGCCCTTCTCGGTCAGGGACATGCCCCTGTACTTCTCGTACTTGACGTAGCCTTCCGCGGAGAGGACCTTCACCATCTCGCTGACGCTGGCAGGAGACACGCCCATGAACTCGGCCAGCTCCGTGGTCTTGGCAGTCCCTCTTCCGTCGGTCAGCCGGAGGATGCTGATAAGGTAATCTTCACGGTTAGCGGTAGACATCGCCCTGTGAATCTGTTTTCAGATTTAAAATACTTAAGAGCCCTTCACGACTCTGGACGACTGGACAGAACGGAAAATGTTTGGAGGGGGAGAGCCCCCTCGCGGCTCACTTCTTGAGCGACTCGAGCTGGCCGTTAAGGACGGATATGACGGACTTGACCTGCTTGACCTTCTCCATGAGGTCGTCGATGCTGGAGACGTCGAACTTCCCGTCGCTCTCCATGCTGTCCACGACCTTGCCACCGATCTGGGCCTTGAGGGACTCCAGCTCCCTCTCCTGGTCCCTGATCTGCGACTCCAGCTTGGCGATGTCGATCTTCTCGCCGAGCTTGTCGTCGACGTTGACGACGCCCTCCTTGAACTTGTTGCCGGCCTCCTTCATGCCTTCTCCGACTTTGTCGAGGAAACCCATCGGACAGCCCCCTCATTCCACGAGCCTGTGGTATCCATAGGCGGGCTCGCCGGCGTTGAAGCAGTACTGGATGGTGGCGAACTGCTTCTTGAGCTCCTTCACGTCCTCCTTCACCTTCTTCGGGTCCTCCTTCTTCTTGACGACCCTGGCGATGAGCGAGGCGACCTCTTTCATCTCGGACTCCTTCATCCCGAGGCGGGTCATCTCCTGGGACCCGAGCCTAAGGCCGGACGGCCTCACGGAGCTTGTGTCGGAAGGGAGCATGTTCTTGTTGCAGATGATGTTGGCGTCCTCGAGGAGCTGCGCGCAGTCCTTCCCGCCTCCGAACTGGGAGACGTCCACCGCGATGGCGTGGGACCTGGTGAACCCGAGGTCAGGGCAAAGGACGGGGACCCCGAGCTCGTAGAGGGCCTCTCCCAGGGCGCGGGCGTTCTTGCATGCCTGGGCGGCGTACTCCTTCCCGAACACGTCCATCTCCGCCAGCGTGATGCCGAGGGCGGCCATCGCATGGAGGTGGTGGCTGGAGGTGACTCCGGGGAACACGGCTTTCTGGACCTTCTTCTCCTGCTCGTCGGTGAGGTTCTGCCCGAGTATCATCCCGTGGTTGGGGCCGGGGAACGTCTTGTGGGTGGAGGAGGACACGATGTTGACGCCTTCCCTGAGGGGGTCGTGGAACTGCCCTCCGGCGACGAGGCCGAGCACATGGGCGCAGTCCTCCCACACGAGGCAGCCGACCTCGTTGAAGGTGTCCTGAAGCTCCTTCAACGGTGGCGGGAACAGGAAGACGGACAGGCCGAACTGGGCGATCTTGGGCTTGACCTGCTTGAGGAGCTTGATCGTCCCGTCGACGTCCAGGTTCATGTCCTCGACGTTGAACGGGTAGTTGACGGAGTTAACGCCCCTCTGACCGAAGGCTCCGAACTCGCAGGTGGAGATGTGGGCGCCCTGTGCCAGAGCGCAGGTGGTGATGGTGTCGCCGGGGTTGGCGAAAGCGAAAAGGACGGCCATGTTGGCTACGGTCCCGGAGATGGGCCTGACGTCGGCGAAGTCGGCCTTGAAGACCTTCTTCGCGAGCTCTATAGCCTTCAGCTCGACCTGGTCGACGTAGATGTTCCCCTGGTAGTAGCGCTTTCCGGGGAGCCCTTCCGCATACCTGTCGGCGAAATCCGAAATGAGCATCTCTTTGGCGAGGGGGCTCATCAGGTTCTCGGAAGCGATCATAGGAATGCATTCCTCGAACCATTTGTTGTGAGCCATGACCTTGTCTCTGATGAACTTAGCATCCTCTGCAGCCATGTAAATCGCTACCGCATCAGACGATTGTTTTATAACCTTGCGTACAGAGGAGCCTGGAATCCGAATCGTTGTTGGAGAAACGTCGGCATACAGCCGTACTCCAACTAAAAACGTGGTAATTACAATCCAGTTATTTCCAAGAGCCACGTTACGCGGCTCATGGTGATAGAATGAGCATAGAGAAGGCACTCGAGGACATCCGCAGAGGGAAGCCCATCCTGGTCTACGATTTCGACGACAGGGAGAGGGAATCGGACATGACCGTCGCGTCCGAGTTCGTGACCCCCGAGACCATAAGGAAGATGAGGAAGGAAGCAGGCGGGCTCATATGCACCACTACGCCGTACAGGACTGCGGAAGCCCTGGGGCTGCCGTTCATGAGCGACGTCTTCTGGGACGACTGCAAGAAATACCCCCTTCTGGCGATGATGGCCCCCACGGACATACCGTACGACAGGACGAAGTCTTCCTTCGGGATAACGATCAACCACAGGAAGACCTACACCGGCATCACGGACATCGATCGCGCCATGACCATCAAGGCCTATGCCGAGACGATTTTCCAGGACAAGCCCGCAGAAGACCTCAGAAAGGACCTGGCCTACAACTTCCGCGCCCCCGGGCACGTCCACCTCCTCAACACCTCCGAGAGGATTCTCGAGAACCGCCACGGGCACACCGAGCTTTGCACCGCCCTGATGTACATGGCCGGGGTCAAGCCGTCGGCCACCATCTGCGAGATGATGGGAGACGACGGGGGATCCATGAAGAAGGAGGACGTGAGAAAATACGCGGAGTCCAACGGGATCGTGATGATAACAGGCGAAGAGGTCCAGAAGGCCTGGGCGGACTGGAAGGCGGCTCACGGCCCGGAACAGTGATCAGATGGTCCGCGTGATGGCCTCGGGGGTGTTCGACCTCATACACACGGGCCACATATCCTACCTGGAACAGGCGAAGGCCATGGGCGACGAGCTCGTGGTCGTGGTCGCATGCGACTCCACCGTCAGAGCCAGGAAGCACGAGCCGGTGACTCCCGAAAGCATGCGGGTCAGGATAGTCGGCGCTCTGAAGCCTGTGGACGAGGCCGTCCTCGGAGGCTCGGGCGACATGTACGAGACCGTGAGGAGGATCCGCCCTGACATAATCGTCCTGGGATTCGACCAGACCTTCGACCCTGCCGACCTCCAGAGGAGTCTGGCGGAGCACGGCTTGGACGGGATCAGGGTCGTCCGCGCCCAGGAATGCGCCGACGACCTCAACGCCACGCGCAGGATAATCCAGAAGATACGCAGCATGGAGCGATCGAGATGAAGATCATAGGCATAGCCGACACGACGTTCGCGAGGTTCGACATGGGCCGCTCCGCCATCGACGAGCTCCAGCACGCCGGGACAGGGTTCAGGATAGTCAGGTACACCGTTCCGGGGGTGAAGGACCTTCCTGTCGCCAGCAAGAAGCTCATCGAGGAGCAGGGATGCGACATCGTGATGGCCCTGGGGATGCCGGGGCCTCAGCAGAAGGACAAGATGTGCGCCCATGAGGCTTCGACAGGCCTGATTCGCGCGCAGCTGATGACGAACAAACACATTATCGAGGTCTTCGTCCACGAGGACGAGGCCAAGGACGACGCCGAGCTGGCGTTCCTCGCCGACAGAAGGGCGAGGGAGCACGCCCTCAACGTCTACGACCTGCTGTTCCGTCCCGACAGCCTCACCAAGAGGGCGGGTACGGGGCTCAGGCAAGGCTTCGCCGACGCGGGGCCAGTCAAACCGAGATGACAGGTGAGAAGCATGAAAGAGTACAGGATTGGAATGGCCGTCGCCGAGTTCAACTACGAAGTGACGTCGCTGATGATGGAGAGGGCCAAGGCGGAAGCGGACTTCCTCGGAGTCGAGATTGCCAGGACCATAAAGGTCCCAGGCGTGTTCGAGATCCCGATGGCCGTCAAGAAGCTCCTGGAGCAGGACGACATCGACGCGGTGATAACCCTCGGAGCGGTGATAACCGGCGAGACCAAGCACGACGAGGTCGTCGTCGCGCAGGCGTCGAGGAAGATAATGGACCTGGGACTGGAATACGGCAAGCCCGTCGGGTTCGGCATAAACGGCCCCGGCATGACCGAGCTTCAGGCCATGGACCGCATCGAGAAGGGACGCGACGTCGTGGACACGGTCGTCAAGATGCTGCAGAGGCTGGACTTCTGAAACTGAGGCGGGGATTCCCCGTCCTTCTTATCCTTTTTCGTTCGACCTGCTGAGTTGGGATCGTGGGCCTAGCTTTCACATCACTACCTCGGCCTTCCCCACCCTCGACTTAACGATCCTGAACACCGTGGACAGCGGGATGCCTGTCTCCATCGAGATCTTCACGCACCCTTTGCCTGACAGGTACCTCTCCATGACCGACTCTGCCGTGGCCGTCTCCTTCGTCGGCCTGGTCGCCCTCGTATGCGAGCCGGAGAATCCCATGTTCCAGGAGCGGGTCTTGCAGGAAGGGCACCTCAGAGGAGTCCCGCTGGTCCTCGGGAACCATGTATGGCCGCAGATCTGGCACTCGTTGGGCACCACCGGCTTGTCCCAGCAGTGGGAGCCGCATGAAGGGCACCTGACCGGCGAGTCGACGTTGCTGAACCACGCATACTGACACCTGTTGCAGACCTTCAGGTCAGACATGCGTTTACCTCCTTCCGCGTGAACGCTCCCCTCGCTGTTGTCGATGCCCATGGTATCACATATTGGAAGTATATTCCAATTCACACATGATTAGTCGTATATTTTAACTTTAAGATAATTGGATTATTTATATAATAGATAAAAAGGTTATATTTCACTATATCTAAATTATATTTTTCAAATACCTATATATCTGCTTTTCGTCCAATACGTCCAAAGCTTTAAGATCTTCCGCAAGCCACCGGCCAGTTATAGGATTCTCAGAACCGTTCAGATGCGAGATGATGGCTATACGGACGATTTCGAAAACGAAAAGACTTCAGAAAACGGACGGAGTGGCCGCAATCCATTGGATGGACGGATATGACGGCCACATCCTCCCATTTACCGCACGATATGGAAGCGCGCTGATCAGAAAATAACATGCGGCCTGCGACCCCTGCCGCCAATCTAAGGAGGCAAGGGCCGCGGATCCGCGCCTCAGCTCCACCAGCCGCCGCGGCGGTCGATGGTCTCGTCCCTGTCCGGGCCGAGGCTGATTATGTCCGCCGGGACCTTCAGATACCTCTCGACGAACTCGATGTACTCCCTCATCTCTCCGGAGAGGTTGTCGTATCCTCCCTTTATCATCGATGCGGTGTCCTTCCATCCCTTCCAGCCCTTGAGGTTCTCGTAGACTGGCTTGGCCCTGTTGAGCCTGGCTATGGACGCCGGGAAGTGCTTCACCTCCTCCCCGTCGATCTCGTATGCGACGCACACGGGGAGCTCGGGGATGTCGTTGAGGACGTCGAGCTTGGTTATCCCGATGGAGGTGAACCCGCACAGCCGGGTGGCATGCTCGCAGACCACGAGGTCCAGCCATCCGCAGCGCCTTCCCCTCCCGGTGGTGACGCCGAACTCTCCGCCCTTCTTCTGGAGCTCGGCCCCCATCTCCCCGGGTATCTCCGACACGAAGGGCCCCTCTCCGACGCGGGTGGTGTACGCCTTCACTATCCCGACCACCTTGTCCAGCCTGCTGGGGGCTATCCCCGATCCGGTGCACACGCCCCCTCCGCAGGTGGAGGACGAGGTCACGTACGGATAGGTGCCGTGGTCAATGTCCAGCATGACGCCCTGCGCGCCCTCGAACAGGACGTTCTTGCCTTCGTCCAGGGCGTCGTTGATCAGGACGGAGGTGTCGCATATGCGGTCGCCGATGAGCTCCCTCCATCTTGCCATCTTGTCGTGGAGGCTCTCGACTGTGCATGCGCACTGCTCCGCCTCCATCATCGACATCAGGTCCTTCTTGTACGGGAGGATGAACGATATCTTCTCGTCCAGGAGGTCGTCCTCCAGAAGGTCCCCCGCCCTGAACCCGATCCTGGCGATCTTGTCCTGGTACGTCGGGCCGATGCCCTTCCTGGTGGTCCCGACGACGTTCTTCCCGCGGTACTTCTCCTCGGCGCCGTCCAGCTTCTTGTGGTATCCCATGATCAGATGTGCCCTGTCGGAGACCCTGAGCCCGTCGATCGTCCCGCCGTTCTCCTTCACCTGCCTGATCTCCTCTTCCAGGTCCTCCAGGTTCAGGACGACGCCGTTACCGATCACGGCGAGCTTCCCGGGCCTGACGACTCCCGAGGGGAGCCCGTGCAGCTTGTACACCTTGTCGTCCACCTTGATCGTGTGTCCGGCGTTGTTCCCTCCCTGGAAGCGAACGATTATGTCCGCCTTCTCGTCAAGATAGTCGGTGATCTTTCCTTTTCCTTCGTCGCCCCACTGGGCTCCGATGATTGCTAGACTGGGCATTTGGCGCACCTGCGCCTCCTTAACCCTCGCTATTATAAAGAATGTGTCCGGCTGTCCGGGGAGAACTCCTCGTACAGAGGGAGGAGCTCCCGGAGAGGTATGTCCGTCTTGAAGGAGGACGGGCTGACATGGGACTTGGAGGCGCGGCCGTGCTGGCTGAGATGATCCATGAAGGCGTCGATCTTCGGCGGCGACAGCTTCGTGTGGGAGGAGAGCTCGCTCATGTCGTAGACGAAGACCTCGGTGTCTATCTCGTTCCTCCAGAGGTCGAGGTACTTCGACGCCCGCTTCTCCTCGGCCAGGCCTTCGGCGCTCATTCCGCGGAGGAAGTCCTTGTCGTGCAGCGGGCCGATCCAGAACGGGCCGTACTGGTGGTCGGGATCCTTCTCGTAGGATATGGAGCGCTCCAGCGTGTCCTTGTCGTACTGGAGATACCCCAGCCTGCCCAGGGCCCTGTCCGCCGCCTCCGCGCCCTCCTCCACCCTTATGTAAGTCCTGAAGTAGTGGTCGGCGTAGAACGAGAGGAGGGGCCTCATGCCCCTGTCGAACTTGGCGAGCTCGCGCGCGATGCTGCAGATAAGTATCCTGAGGCCGCCCTCGTGGCACATGTAGCCCCTCACGGGCTCGGACTGGTACCTGCGCCTGCATTTGGCTGCATGGGCTCCGGCCAGAGGGGCAGTGTCGGTTGCCGTTATCGCGAGGATGCCCCCGCGCCTGCACCCGCGTATGGCCGACTGCGTGAACGGCGCCGGCGAGCCGAACGGGTCCAGGTCCACGTAGTCGAAGGAGCGCTCGGCGAAGAGGGAGTGCATGTTCATGTTCGAGCTCTCGCAGTTGTCCAGGCCGTTGAGCTCTATGTTGGCGTCTATGTAGGCGACTGCGTCGGAGCTTATGTCGTTGGCCGTCACCTCCGTCCCAGGGACCTCGTTGGCTATCCTCACGGACCTGGACCCGGTCGCGGCCATGGCGTCGGCCACCGTAAGCCCTCTTCCGGCGGAGCGCAGCAGCATGACGCTGACGTCGCGGTTGAACGCCATCTGCTCGTTGAAGAACACGGCGCCCTGGATCTTCCCTGGGCCGTGGACGGAATGCAGCCCGGGAACAAGAATGTCGGTGAGCCCCTCCCTCACCACCGTCCCTTCGGGCCTCAAATATTCTCACCGTTTATCAAGCGGACGACCTTGTACGGGAGGATGTTCCGGTTCGTGGGGGTGACCTCCAGTATCCTCACGTCGTCCCTGCGCCTTATGTCCTGCAGGAGCGGGTTCCTGGACTTCTTATGGAGGGTGATGATCATCGGCTTCTCGGCGTCCAGGGCCTCTTTCACAGCCTCAACGAACGCCTCGCTCTCGACCTCCATCTTCCCGACCTCGTCGATGATGATTATGTCGCACTCCTGGAAATCCGGCTCCACGCCCTCTTCCGCCTTCCTGCAGGCGTTCTTTATGGCCTTAACGCCGACCTGCTCGAAAGCCCCGAGGTCGACGCCGATCTTGCCCACCATGACCTTGCTCTCGATGTCCGTGCTGGCGAACTGGATGCGCTCGCCGGTCATGAGGTCCCTCACCGTGAAGCCTACCTTGCGCTTGCCCTTGACGGCGACGCGGAGCCCGGGAGCTTTCTCCTTGGCCTCCGCAGAAGCATCTTCGGAAGACTCGCGGCTCTCGTCCACAGGCTCGTTGATCATGCCTCCGACCACTACGCCCTCCTCGCGAAGCATGTCGATGATGCGAAGAAGGGCATACGTCTTGCCAGAGCCTGGAAGTCCCGTTATGCCTATCTTTATGTCAGAGACCATGCGAACCCTCCCCTTCCGACATGGGTATATAGCATCGGTCGTTTATAATCCCTTGTAGTTTTTGACAGAAATCTTTAAATATTACCATAAGAGCCAAACCTTCATTCGCCATGCTGCCGCTCCTCGACGGAAGAAACGAACATGAGGGGGTACTTCAGCTCCCGGTCGTAGCGCATCTCAGCGGTGACCTCGTAGCCGCCGAGCCCTATCTTCACGACGGCGTCGATCATGTCCCCGGTCAGCGAAGTGTAGGAGTACATGTCCTTGCCGGAAGGGATGGACGACCGGTCTATGCTGACATCTGCGGACAGGACGTACGGCTGAACCTCTATGGACTCTGAGATGGCCTTCTCCAGGACGGACACGGAGCCCCTGTTCACCGGAGTGCCGACGAACTGGTGATATATCGTGGCCATCTTGATCCCCGCTTCGAACACCGCCCTCTCGCGCTCCGTGCAGGAGAACCTGGACGAGGCGAGCGCTTCCCTGTCGTTCTTGAGACTGAATCCAGACATATGATCCCTCAGCTGTACATCACGTCGCGCCTTATGGCGTCGGCGGGAATCAGGTCCTTCAGCTTTCCGTCGTTCACGTCGACCGTCTTGAACGCTATCAGTATCAGATTCTGGATGAGCTTGTAGGAAGGCACCGCGTCGTAGTAGCTCTGGATGATCTTGAAGCATATCTTGGGCTCGTCGTCGACCATGAAGAAGCTCCCGTTGTTGATGGAGTTGTTCACGGTGTTTATCTCGATGGTGAGCTTCTCCCTGGCCTTCTCGGGGATCTCGAACATCAGATAGCAGTATATGTTCAGGGTGCGGTTGTCGTCGTCGGCAGCTATGAACATGGTGATGGGGAGATCGTCTCCCATGGCGCTGAGCGTTATGGGGCCGCTCTCCAGGACCTGATACTTGAGATCGGACGCGATGAGAGCCTTCTCGACGTTCTTCATCACTGCCGCTGCCTTCGGTTCACCGAACATGGTCTTCCGTATGCCAATTATGTTTAATTCTATTTCGAGGCACGATCCGGCGTCTGGCAATACATGCAGAACGTGACGGCCAGTGAATGAGCGTGCTAACGGCCTCGCATGTCCTCGAGACGCTTCCTGACGTCTTCCGCTATGTCGGCAGGGACTATGCTCAGAGCGGACTCCAGAGTCGCGCCTAAAGAGGACATCGCCTTGGACACGGACTCAGCGTAAGACTCCACCATCCTGGCGCGCTGGGCCTGCCTCTCCTTCTTGATGCCGATGGCCTCCCCTTCGGCCATTCCTTCGGACTTGCCTTCGGCCTTGCCTTGGTCGAAGCCCACCTGGGTCCAGTGGTCCCTGAACTCCTTGTCCAGATCCATGTTCATCTCTCTGCTTTGAACCAGTATGATGTCATCCCCGGATTCCAACTTAAATATTCTCATCACGAGCTGTTCGCGTTCCGGAGTCCAGTCTCCTTGGTAGAAGAGGGCATCCAAGGCTGCCAACGATTTCGAACTGGCCTTGAAAGGATCTCCGACCCGTATCCTTACGACCTCCAGGTAGTCCATGTCCTCTCCCAGGGCTGCTGGATCAAGGCCTTCGGAGACGGTCCGAAAGCGGCTCCGGAGCACCAGGCTGGACTCGCCCGCCCTCAGGTCCATGAGGACCCATGCGGAATAGACCTTGATGAGGCTCCTGTATCCCTCCCATTCCGGCAGCTCCGTCTGGTCGAGGAGCATGCCGGCGGAATAGAGCATGGCCCTGGCCTCGTCCTCGCCCTTGGGGTTGCTGTAGAGCTGCCCTTCTACATCCAACAGCGCGGAGCGCCCGTCAGGCAGCTGTATCTTGAACACCAGATCGGGAAGCATCGCCCCTTTCCCCGACAGGATCTCCGAGCTCGTCGGAGAGATGCGCCCGTCCTCCATCATCTCGACCAGCTCGTCCTCGCTGAGACCTTCCAGCTCTGGCACGAAGATGCCTATGATCTTGGAAAGGACGCGCTTGTCGCGAATCAGCGCCTTGAAGCGCCGGTCGTGCCCCGGGTTCCATGAGTCCCTCCGCCTCTTCTTCGCCATGGTCGCAGGACCGGCAGGAGAAGCGGATAAAGGCTCCCTGTGCGCGCACGCTGATCGCCGCTGTCAGACCTCGCAGCATTGAGCCGGCCAGAGGAGGCCCTTGGCGTTCCGGCTCAGGAAGGAAAGGACGCAGGCCTGGACGTCGTCATCGCTCCCTGTCTTCCAGAGCGACGTACTCCCGCTCGTCCAAGGTGTTGACGTACGCAGGGCGGAGGATCTTGTTGGACGTTATCAGCTCCTCCATGCGATGGGCGCTCCAGCCCACAATCCTGGCTATCGCGAAGAACGGGGTGTACAGCTCGCGAGGTATGTCCAGCATGTCGTACACGAGGCCGCTGTAGAAGTCGACGTTCGCGCAGACGCCGTTCTTGTTCTTCTTCTTGGCCATGATAAGGCTCGGGGCGATCTTCTCGATGGCGCTGTACATCCTGAAGTCGGCCTGCCTGTGCTTCTCCACGGCCAGCTTCTCGACGAACGACTTGAACACCTCTGCCCTGGGATCGGAGATCGTGTAGATCGCGTGGCCCATGCCATATATGAGGCCCTGATGGTCGAACGCCTTCTTGTCCAGGATGCGGTTGAGGTACTTGGCCAGCTCTTTCTCGTCCTCGGGGTCGTCCACGTGCTTCCTGATGTCGTCCATCATGTCCATGACCTTGAGGTTGGCTCCTCCGTGCTTGGGCCCCTTCAGGGAGGACATGGCGGCGGCGACCACGGCGTACGTGTCCGATCCGCTGGAGGTGGTGACGCGGGTGGTGAAGGTGGAGTTGTTCCCGCCGCCGTGCTCCATGTGAAGGACCAGCGCCAGGTCCAGCACGGTGGCCTCGAGGTAGGTGTACGACTTGTCGGGCCTGAGCATCCTCAGTATGTTCTCGGCGGTGGAGAGGCTGGGGTCCGGCCGGTGTATGTACATGCTCTCGTCGTTGATGTAATGGTTGTAGGAATGGTAGCTGTATGCTGTCAGCATGGGGAAGACGCTGATGAGGTAGATGCACTGCCTCATCACGTTGGGAAGGGAGTTGTCCATCGCCTTCTTGTCGTAGGACGACAGGAAGAGCACGCTGCGGGTCATAGAGTTCATGATGTCCTTGCTGGCCGCCTTCATGATTATGTCCCTGGTGAAGGTGCTGGGCAGCCTGCGCTCCTCGGCGAGATGCCTCTTGAACTCCTCCAGGTCCTCCTTGTTGGGGAGCGAGCCGAACAGGAGCAGGTACGCCGCCTCCTCGAATCCGAACCTCTTGTTGAGGAACCCGTCGCAGAGGCTCTTGATGTCGTATCCGCGATAGCAGAGCTTCCCCGGGCACTGGACCTTGGCGCCGTCCACGACCTAGGACCCGTCCACCTGGGAGACCCTGGTGAGCCCGACTATGACGCCGTTGCCCTCGGAGTCGCGGAGCCCCTTCTTCACATCGTATCTGGAGTATAGCTCGGGGGAGAACACGTCGCTCTCCTTGCAGAGCTCGCATTTCCTCTCGATATAGCCCTTGTACTCGCCGTTCATCATGTTCACCGTGCCGCGAGGACGCGCTTCGCTGCCCGCATCATTGGACGAAGGGTATAACAAAGTTCCGAGCCAGCCGCCTCCGAGCGGAGAGCGAAAACGTCGGCTAGAGTAGGATAAGGAGGAAAGGGGGCGCCCTCCATGCCGGAGGGGCCTCGTTTTAGGCGTCAGACCTTCACGACGGTCTTGACGATAAGCGCGGTGTCGTGGAGCACCTGGAACTCGTAGTCCGAGCCTATGGTGACCAGGACGTCGCCCTCGTACCATCCTGCCAGGGCGTACCCTGCGAGGGGCTTCGCCTTCACGAGCAGGACCTCCTTGTCCTCGACGTCGAGGACCAGGCGAGACCCGACGTCTACGCCGTTGTAGGTCAGGTTCCCGTTCTCTATGGACACGGTGACCTTGTGGGTGTCGTTCTTGACCATCACGGCCTCGGCGTTGACGTGCTCGGTGCCCATGGTGACCTTCACGATCTGATAGTCGCTGACGTCCCCGTCCAGGGTCCAGTGGTCGAACCTGTATCCGGGGGAGGGGACGGCGGTGAGCTCGAACTCCTCGCCTGGAGACGCCTTGATGTCGTGCGAGCTCCCGACGTCGACGCCGCCGACCTTGACGGTCCCGTTCACGGCGACTATGTGGAGGGTGCCGTCCGCCATGGGGACGTTGTACGCGGTGGCCAGGATGTCCTCCGATCCCATCTTGATCTCGATGGTCTGGTAGCTGGACCCGTACTTCTTGCCGTTCACGTCCCACTCGGAGAAGGTGTTGCCCGCGCCGGGGGCCGCGTTCACGATGAGGCTCTCGCCCATGTACAGCTGGGTGACGTACTCGGAGCCGATGTTGGCGCTGTTGATTATCAGCCCTCCGTTCACAGCCCTGACTGTGACGGTGTGCAGGGTGCTCTCGACGACAGCGCTGAAGGCCATGTCGCCGGACACGTTGAACGTGAACGAAGGCTGGGTTGACACGTACTTTCCATCGTAGGTCCAGCCCCTGAGCATGTACCCGTACGGCACCTCGACGGATATCGTGACCTCCTTGCCGTCGTAGGCGGTCGTGCTCCCGGCCTTGCCTTGCTCCACGCCGTCGATCGAGACGGTCCCGAACTGGGTCGAGGCCGAGACAGTGCGGGGGACCGCCTTGACCATGGCGGCGACCGCGCTTATGTCCTCGGAGACGCCCTTGACGGTAATCTTGTTAGCGTTGTATACTGTGCCGTTCATCGTCCAGGTGCTGAACACGTAGCCTTCGCCGGCCAGGGCCTCGAAGACGATGGTGTCCCCCTCGCTGACGGTCCCGGCATAGGTCGTGCCGACGCCGACTCCGTCGACCTCGAGGGTCCCGTTGGAGACCGACAGGCTGACGTTGAAGACGGTGCTGTGGGTCCTCCCCTCGAGCTTTACGTCGGAGTTCCCCATGGTCAGGGAGTACTCCGCGGAGTCGGACACGCACTTGTCGCCGACGAACCAGCCGACGAACCTGTATCCGTCGGAGGGGAGGGCCTTCACTACGGCCGGCATGCCCTCCTTTACGCTCTTGGAAGACACGTTCTCCCCGTCTATCTGGACCGACCCGTTGTCGATGGTCGCGACGACGAGATGGGACGGGGCGGGGACGAACACCGCCACGACGTCCATGTCCTCCGACCCTGCGGTCACGTTCATTACGGTCCCGGAATAGGGCTGGCCGTCGACCATCCAGCGGTCGAAGACGAATCCGGCCTTCGAGGCTGCGGACAGCTGGGCAGGGGCCCCCGTCTGCTCGAGAGTGACAAGATACTCGCTGCCGACGTCCTTGCCGTAGGCGACTATGCTCCCGTAGGAGGCTGCGGTCTCGCCTTCGACCGTGGTGGTCACATGGACCTGGCTGGTCCCTTTCGGCGCCGCCTGGGTCTGGACTGCGAGGCTGGCTCCGGAGCCGAACTCGAACGAGCAGACGGGGCTGGAGGAAGGATAGGTCCCGGTCCAGCCAGAGACGACGTACCCCTCGTCCGCGACTGCGTAGGCGGTCACCGGAGTCCCGGGCGACATGGCGATGGAGCAGGTCTTGCCCTTGTCCTCGCCGTTGACGTATATGGTGCTGTTGCCGCCGTCTATGACCAGCTTGTCGGCTGCCTTCTTGGCTACCGCGTTTATGGTCGTGTCGGCGGAACCCACCTTGAAAGAATAGGTTGGGCTGCTGGAGACCAGAGATCCTCCGACATAGTATCCCTCGAACTCGTATCCGGCCGCAGGCGTCGAGACGATGGCCACGCTGGCGCCGGACGCGAACTCGCCGACGTAGCTGGCTGCGGAGGCCCCTCCGTTGACAGAGACGGCGGCGTTCTCTCCGACCACGGTGACCTTTGTCGACGATGCGGGGGCTGCGCCGATGACGAACGTCCCCAGGGTGTCGCTCTTGAACCTGAGCTTCCCCTCGGACACGGCGGAGCTGGCCTGGATCACTGGAGTCTCGGATACCAGGAACACGGTGGATCCGTTCGCCAGCTTGGCCGGCATCACGACCTCCACCTTCGTCTTCGGCTCCACCACCTTGCCGTCCTTCTTAGCCAGGATGCTGTAGGCGACGGCGCTGTCGCGGTCGATATAGGCTGAAGGCGTCTTCTCGACGGCGGCCGACTTGTCTGAGCCGCTCAGCTGCACGACCTCCAGAACAGTCCCGGACGGGAATTTTCCGTCATATAGCTCGATCCCGGTGGAAGGGTCCTTCAGATAGTCGACGGTCCCTCCTCCCGGGTCGTTGTTTCCCTTGTTGTTCAGCAGCAGGAAGGCGGCGGCAACGACGATTATTATCGCCACTGCCGCGACGGCCAGCATTGCCGCTTTCTTGTTGTCCATTATCATTGCTCCTTTTTTTACACCCGTTGCTGGGCTTATGCCTCCGCCTAGAGAGTATTATTAGATAAAAGTTGAGTAAGGCTGCGCAAGAAACATATCGCACGGAAGCGTCTGGCTACGCATGGCAACCATGACCGTCAAAGAGTCCGTGTTCCAGATAGCCCCGGGAAAGACCATAGCCGAGGCTGCATCCTCCTGCGGGATCCTGCCGGACGCCTACATCTTCCTGGTCGGAGGGAAGCCTGTGCCGATGGACTCCGTCGTCCCTGAGGATGCGGAGGTCCGCGCCGTGAGGGTCGCGTCGGGAGGACGATCGCTCTCTGGCTATCCTCTCGACGGCGTCGAAGTCGAACCCGCTGGACACGGCGATGTCCGTGAGCTCGTCTATGTTCCGCAGGAAGGCTTCGCGGACGTTTTCGCCCTCCAGCTTCCCCTGCGACTTGGAGCAGGAGTCTTCCTCCGGGAACCTGAGGTACACGTACGGGAGAACCCCGAGGCACTTCATCCCGGTCATGGACTCGATGCGGGAGATCGCGTCGTCCAGCAGGGCGGCGTCCCCCCTGAACCTGTTGATCACGAACCCTTTGAGCCTGGGCCTCAGATGGTCCGGGATTATCCTCCATGTGCCGTAGATCGCCGCGAAGACGCCTCCCCTCTCGATGTCGCCCACGAGTATGGCCGGGACGTCCGCGGCTCCCATCAGGCCGGTGTTGGCGATGTCGCGGTCCATGATGTTGATCTCTGCGGGCGAGCCGGACCCTTCGCAGACGACCATGCCGTGCTTTGCGCTGAGCCTGCCGTAGGCCTTCAGAGCCTGGCCCAGCAGCTCCTCGCGGTCCATCGCCTCCCCTCTGCGGTAGTCGCGGAACGGCTTCCCGTCGACGACCGCCTGCAATACGCCGTTGCCGCTGGGCTTCAGCAGGACCGGGTTCATGTCCGTCTCGGGCTCCAGCCCGGCCGACCACGCCTGGAACGCCTGCCCCATGCCTATCTCGCCGCCGTCCTTGGTGGCGTACGAGTTGAGCGACAGGTTGGAGGCCTTGAACGGGACCGGGTCGAGGCCTTTACGGGCGAAGTACCTGCACAGCATGGCGCAGACGGTTGTCTTCCCGGCGGAAGACGACGTCCCCAGCACCAGCACCCTCATTCGCTTCCCCCCATTATTCCGATCAGCCTGTCCATGTCGATGTTGGACTCGAAGGCGTCCGCAAGCGCATCGAGGCTGTCCTCCAGAAGGTCCTCGTAGCTCTTGGCGGGGGCCTCCTTCGCCTCGACGGGCGCGTCCACGAACGAGAGGAAGTACCTCCTGAAGGCCTGGAGGTCGAAGCATCCGTGTAGGTACGTCCCGAAGAGCTTCTCCTCCTCCCTGACGGAGCCTTCGTTCCAAGACGGATAGAACATGCTGTCCACCCTGAACAGCGGCTCCTCGACCACTTCGGTCTGGCCCATGTGGAGCTCGTATCCCGTGACCTTGCCTCCCTCCCCCTTGAGAAGGACGGCCTCGCGGTTGGCGACGGTCTTCTTGTACTCGGCGAAGACGGACCTGTTGCCGAAGAACCCCAGGCCTTCCACGACCTCCTTCTCGCCTCCTTCAATGCCGAGGGAGTCGTCCATGGCGACGCCCATCATCTGGTAGCCGCCGCATATGCCCAGTATGGGCACCTTCCCCCTCATCTCCTTCAGCCTGTCGGCGATGCCCTTCTCGCACATCCATCTGTAGTCCAGGACGGTGTTCTTGGTGCCCGGGAGTATGACCGCGCTCACCCCGTCGAGGTCTCCTGGCTCCTGGACGTAGACGATGGAGACGTCGTCCATGAACAGCGGGTCGATGTCGGTGAAGTTGGCGATGCGGGGGAACTTCACAACTCCGATGCGTATGCTCCCTTCGCCTCTCCTGCTGGTGCCCCTGAGCGCCTCCGAGTCTTCGGAAGGAAGCATCACGTCGACGTGCGGCATGACGCCCAGCAGAGGCACGCCGGTCAATTCCTCCAGCCTATCCGCTCCGTCCAGCATCTTCCTGGGGTCGCCGCGCACGTTGTTCAGGATGATCCCTTTGATGCGCTTCCTGTCCTTCTCCGGGATCAGCTCGACCGTCCCCAGGGCGTAGGCGTAGGAGCCTCCCCATTCGACGTTCACCACGAGGATCACCGTCGCGTCCGCGATCTCGGCCGCCTTCATGTTGGCGATGTCCTTGTCGTAGATGTTGATCTCGGCCGGGGATCCCGCCCCCTCCATGACGACGTAGTCGTACCTCTTCTTCATGAAGTCGACGTGCTCCTTGACTATCTGGATCCCTGGCCCCGGGACGAACTCCTCGTAGTACTCCTTGACCCTGTAGTCCGCGAACGGCTTGCCGCAGACCACCACCTGGGAGATGTCGTCGCCTTTCGGCTTTAAGAGTATGGGGTTCATGTGGGCGTCGGGCGTGGTGAGGCCGGCGGCCTGTGCCTGGAGGGTCTGGATCATGGCGATCTCAGCCCCGGTCCTGGTGACCTTGGAGTTCAGGCTCATGTTCTGCGATTTGAACGGCGCGACCAGATAGCCCCTCCTGTGCAGCGCGCGGCATATGGCGGCCACCGTGATGGACTTGCCCGCGTCGGACGTGGCCCCCACGACCATCACCGCCTTCCCTTCGCGCCAGAACCTGGACTTGGCTTCCGGCAGTATGCCCTTCAGACGCTCGTCGGAAGCGTCCTCGATCCCCAGGCGCCTTATCTCGGACATGACGAAAGAAGCCACTTCCCTGCGGTGGATGAAGAGGCAGTCGGAGCAGTTCCAGACCGGCTTCCCCCGCTTGCCTGGGGTGTTCGAGCCCAGGTCCTCGTCCCCGCACGGATAGAACGGGCAGTAGCAGAAGGTGCAGTCCTGCCCGGTGAAATGGCAGGGATGGTATTCGCATTCGAGGTTGGAGCCTATCCAGCCCCTCTCTATCTCCTCGTTCACCTTCTTCTTGATGCAGTCCATGGGCTATCGGGGCCGTTATCTCCGCCTACGGTTTTATAATATGCCGTCTCGAACGGCGGAGCGGCAGGAGACCTTAACGTCCCGAAGCGGCGAAAGTAGCGACATCCGTAATACCGGGAGATGCCTGACCCCTGTCATGACGACCCTCCGCCCCCCTCAGCCGACGTCCGAGGCGACTACGAAGACGATGAAAGCCAACAAGGGGAAGAACACCGGGCCCGAGATAAAGGTCCGCCGCATGCTGAGGGAGATCGGGTATCCGGGATACAGGCTGAACTGGAAGAAGTCCCCCGGAAGGCCCGACATCGCGTATCCGGGGCACAGGCTCGCCATATTCGTCAACGGATGCTTCTGGCATCGCTGCCCCATCTGCGACATGCCGCTCCCGAAGTCCCATGTCGAGTACTGGGAGGAGAAGTTCAGGAGGAACGTGGAGAGGGACGCCAGGAATCTGAGGGACCTCGAGGAGTCCGGATGGACGGTCGTTGTCATATGGGAATGCAGGCTGAAGAAAGAGCCACAGGCTGTCAGCGACGAGCTGGCGGAGGTCCTGGGCAGGCTGTACGGCAGAACCGGCGTTTCGGACGTCTGCGGAACGGACGCCGGAGACGGCTGCCGGCAGGAAGACGGAGAAGAGGGCGACGACGCCGAGGGCCGACGTCCCGATGCGTCGCCTTTTTCCCTGCGGACTTCACTTGAACTTGACCGCGGTGCCGTAGCAGACCATCTCGGCCGCTCCTCCCATGATGGCGGATGTAGCGAACCTCACGCACACCACGGCGTCGGCGCCCATGCTCTCGGCGCTCTCCACCATCCTGGCGGTGGCTATGCTCCTGGACTCGCTCATCATCTCGGTATAGGCCTTCAGCTCGCCTCCGACTATGGTCTTCAGGCCCTGGCCGATGTCCTTTCCGATGTGCTTGCTCTGTATCATGTTCCCCGATACGAGCCCGATTATCTCGTAATCCTTTCCCGGGATGTTCTCAGTGTTGGTCAACAGCACGTTCTCTGCCTCCGAAATGCAAAGGGCCGCGGTCGGATCGCCGCTGGCGCCTGATAAGGAATCTGTCCTCGATATTTAACTGTATATCTTGAATATATACAGTTTGACAGTTCGAAGAAAGCCCTTTCTGCTAGAAGGCGCCCCCTGTCCCCTCCGGCCTGCTTGCCGAGAGAGACCGCAGGACCGATGCCGATCTCGGATTGAGCCCACGATCTGTCCTTTGCCTACCTCTATCTCGAAACTTGGCGCGTCAGAGCTGCTTCTTAAGCTCTTTGACCTTCCTCACCGCCCATTTCACTCCCATCTTGGAGGCCCTTCTGTACATGATGATCGCCTTCGGGATGTCCATCGGGACCGTCTTTCCGGCCTCTAGGGACTTGGCCATCACGCAGCAAAGCAGCGGATCCCGCGTCCCTGCACCTATCAGGTCCCTGAGGTCCGTCTTGCCCATGGTCTGGGACATCACGCGCATGAGACTGGGTGTGACATCCTGTCCTTTGAACAGCGCTGCCTTCTCCTTCAAGGTGATCACGCGCTCCGCTGGACCGGGATAGCTGAAGCCTTTCTCCATAAGGATCCCGTCGAACGTACGGGATATCTCCGACACCAGTTCGCCTGGATCGCTCTTGAGAACATTGAACTCCCAGTAGTTATTGCGGCCCAGCCCTTCGGCCATGTTGGAGCGGGAATTGGCGTTGGAATAGGTAAGGACGACCAGGTTGCAGTCGGTGTACATGACGACCTCCATGAATCCTGTGAACACCGTGACAATGAGGTCGAATCCGGAAGCCCCGTTCACCAGCGATACGATGTCCCCTTCGAACCTCTTCGTCCCCGGTATCTCTTCCTGGGAGGGGAATGGAGTGTTCGTATAGACGTCGTACCCCCTTTCGAGGAACAGGCGCGAAAGGCCGTCCATTACGTCCTTGGTGTTCTGCTTCTCCGCTTCGGACCTCAGCTCTATCGAGTTCCCGTAAGGGTTCAATAGAACCGAGCGGGGCCCCTTGAAACCGGACCTCTTCAGCCGTCTGACATCGATGCCCATCGTATCCATGATGGAAAGGGCTGGCTCCTCCAAGCGCCTGGCCACCCCCGTGTATATGCTGAGGTCTATGTCCCCGTGGAACGTCGCTCCAGGGTACATAGGCTTGTGCGGGACCACCGCGAACCTGCTGTCCGAGTAGTAGTTCATCGAGAGGTACATGTGCAGGCACTTCAGCTCGCCCTTCGACATTACGGCGCCGTCCACTCCCAGAAGGCTGGGGAGGTCCTTCGCCGACTCGGTGACGACGAGGGTGACGTCGGAGTAGTCCAGCCCGTCGTATTTGGCCAGCCACCTGTAGTTGTCGCCCATCGGGTAGAACGATGTGACCAGGAACCTCCCTCCCCTAGCGGACAGCTTGTCGTATAGGCATTTCCCTATGGCGTACTTCGCCTCGATGTCACGGAACGTGATCGCTTCCAGCCTTCCGTCGGACTTGCGGCCAGCATAGTATCCGGCCTCGTTCAGTACGCGGACGTCCACTATGGCGTTGGAAGGGACCTTCCCTAGCTCGGAGCCCGTCCTCGGAACATGCACGGAACCCACATCCGTTTTGGAAGCGAAGGCCCTGGACTTCAGAAGCTGCCTCTTC
Source organism: Candidatus Methanomethylophilaceae archaeon (assembly GCA_017540825.1). Lineage (GTDB taxonomy): Archaea > Thermoplasmatota > Thermoplasmata > Methanomassiliicoccales > Methanomethylophilaceae > Methanoprimaticola. The sequence continues at coordinate 30,433 of JAFYAH010000027.1, forward strand.
GCCCTGCTCTTGCTGCCGTAAGGGCAGTATACGAACACGGTCCCAGGCCCTTCCTTGACGCTCTTGTTGGTGCTGAACTTGAGATAGCACCTGCGCTCCCCGTCGTCGGGACAAAGGGTCCCGTACATCTCGGGCAGCTCATGGTCAGGGCAAATATAGCGGCCAGGGCGGACGCCGAACTGCGCGAGCAAGCAGAAGAGGGCGCGGATCTCGGAAAGGGTCCCGCATAGAACGATCTCCCCATTGACGAAGATATCAGGGTTGATGGTGCACTACAATTCTGCGCCACTCTTATGCTTTATGATGGGATTGTCCGAATAGAGCGTATGGAACGCGGCCATGACGTCGCGCTCGGTACCTACGCCGTTGAAATACATCTTCGAAAGCCACAGCCTCCCCCAGAACTGGTCGATGTTCCTGCGGGCCACCTCCAGCGCTTCGGCGTGATGCTTCGGGCTGTCTGAGCAGAGCAGGGCGTTATACAGCTCCTTGTCCCCGAACGACCCGCCGCTGTTCACCGCTTTGATGGCCTTTATCACCTTCGCGATGCTAACGGGGTCGGATATCCCTCTGAGCAGCTTCCTGCTAAGCATAACGAGTTCGGCATCAGGCTCTTCGGCGCTTCCCATTCTATCAAAAACAGAAGACTAAATTAATAGGTTAATAAACCTAGCAGTAGTTACTCAACGAAGTTGTCACTAGTCAGTATTAAAAGAAGATGGCCATTTTTAGTAAACTGGCCATCCGAGGAATTTAAAAACTACCAACTGTTTGTCAGACGCATCCTTCAATTCATGCCCAGATTTCGACGATCATCGATACCCGTTGTGATGTGCATTTCGAGATGGATTTCCAGTTTGCCTGGAATGATGCGACAAGGCCATTCATGCTTGCATTTCCTGGCGTCTGGATTCGGACTACGACAGGTGGCGAATCGCCGTATATCGACACACATGCGTTTCACTTGCCCGCCTGCAGCTTCTTCAGCTCGATGACCTTCCTCTTCGCCCATGGGACTCCGCCCTTAACGGCCTTTCTGTACCACTTTATCGCCCCGGCTATGTTCTTATCGGACTTGACGCCTGTCTCCATGGCCTTGGCTCCGATGCAGCACAAGAGCGGGTCAGTGGTGCCATTCTGGAGCAGCACCTGCATTTCACTCCTGCCGATGGTCGACCCCACCGTGCGAACCAGCCTGGGAGTGACTTTCTGTCCGCTGAAAATGGCGGCCTTCTCTTTATACGGAAGCAGGCGTTCTGTCGAACAGACAGGCTTGTCCGAAGCCATCCCCGGCAACCCGCAGAAAACCTCCATTATCCTGTCTGCTACCTCCTCGGGGCTGTTTTTAAGAGCGTCGATTTCCCAATAGTTGTCATGGCCTAGGCTCTTGGCCATACGCTTGCGGTTGTTCCTGCCGGAAAAGCACAGAACCACCAAGTTGCAGTCGGTATACATGACCACTTCCATGAATCCCGTATGGACCGAGACGACGAGGTCGAATGCGGATATCCCCTTGATCAGGGTGAGAATGTCCCCTTCAAACCTCTTCGTCCCAGGCAGCTCCTTCTGTTCGATAAAGGGGGTGTTGGTGTAGACCGCATACCCTTCATCGAGGAACAGCCGCGAAAGCCTCAGCATTATCTCGAAAGTATTCTTCTTCTCAGCCTCGGACCTTGCTTCGATGGAGTTCCCGTAGGGGTTCAGAAGGACGGAACGAGGCAGGTCCATCCCTGACCTCCTCACAGGCTCGCCAAAACCCTCGACAGGGTCGACGGCTGACAGCGCTGGCTCCTTGCAGCGCCTCGCGATCCCTTTTAGCTGCCTGGTGTCCATGTCCGAATGGAACGTGACCCCGGGATGCAGAGGCTTGTACGGGACCATGACGAATCTTGGATCGGCATGATAGTTCATCGAAAGGTACATGCGCAGACACTTCAGGTCGCCCCTGGATACGACGGCACCTTTGACACCCAGCAGACCCGGAAGGTCCTTCGCGGACTCCGTGACGATGAACGTCACATCGGAATAGTCGAATCCGTCGTATTTGGCCAACCACCTGTAGTTGTCTCCCATGGGGAAGAAAGATGTTATCAGGAAACGTCCCCCTCTGGCCGACATCCTTCCATAGATCCCTTTGCCAATCCTATAGCCTGTCTCCATATCGGAGATAGAGACGGCGGTCAGGATGCCGGCCTTGCGAAATACATAGAACCCCGCCTCGTTGATTGCACGGGTGTCGATCGCCTTGGTCCTCGGCACCGCTCTGAGCTCCGAGACCTTCTTTGGCGTATAGGCTGAGGCCGGGTCGCGATCCCGGCAGCTGTTATAGATCAGTAACTGTCTATCGGCACGGCTCTTTTTGCCGTACGGGCAGTAGACGAGCACCGTCCCAGAACTTTTCTTCAGCTTCCTGTTCGTGCTGAACCTGATGTAGCACCTCTCCTTCTCGTCCTGGGGACAAGGGGTCCCATACATCTCGGAAAGCTCATTATCGGGGCAAATGTAGCGGTCGGGACGGACTCCGAACTGTGCGAGCACGCAGAATAGGGCGCGGACCTCGGAAAGCGTCCCGCATAGAACGATCTCCCCATTGACGAAAATATCAGGGTTTATCGTGCACTACAGATTCACGCCGTCGCAGACGTGATCGATCGGGCTGCCGGAATATAGGATATGAAGGGCCTCCTTGACATCGCGCTCGGTCCCTATGCCGTTGAAATACATCTTGAACAAGCTGATTTTCGACCACTGCTTGTCCATGTTGCCGCGGACCAGATCCAAGGCCTCTACATGGTCATCGGGGTTGTCGGAGCACATGAGAGCATCGTAAAGGTCGTAGGCTTCGGCCTCCCCCCTGGAGACAGCTTTCCTGATTTCGTCTATCGGCGCCTGCCCGCTTCCAGGCGCTGAAATTGAACCTGCTCTGCTCGGACAGGTTCCATTTTCTCTCTTTGCTTTTACTATTCTTTGCATAGATATCTTGAAATTAGCTTTTTTTGTTCTAATATTAAAAAGAGCACATGTCTTACTCAACAGGTTTGTCACGACAGCATGCTCTGAAAAACGCGGAATATATGACCGCAGGCTGCATGCGTCTCCTTTCCAGCCCGGTTCGTTCCTGCAAAACGCGGATCTGCTTGCTGAAGGCCGCTCGATTCAGTCGTTAGACGAAAGAGAGGCCCTAGCTAACAAAATGGCGACCAGGACATCGAACGCCGTTGACCGCACCGCGTCTTTCCGCCGGTCGGCACAGGATATGGAAGACGACAGGAACCTTCCAATCATCTTTATAAATCAGTTCAACATTCGGCACTCAAGGAAGAGACGGCTTTTCCTGTTCACTATATCACGATCATAACCGGGCTGAGAAGCCCTGGCAGAGGGGCGAGGACGCAGAAGTCCTGAACCGCAGACCCTATCCAGCCTAAATCACAGCAGCCGGCAGGCGTCCGGCTTGAACAAAATGCGCGTGCAGTGGAGCAGACGGGCTAGATTCTTTTCCGCAGACCCATAGGAGGGTCAGCATGAATATCGATCCAAACACGACAAAGTACATGGTGAAGGCTAAGATCAACGCGGACGGGATCATCGAGAACCCGGACGTCGTAGGGGCCATCTTCGGACAGACCGAGGGCCTTCTCGGCGACGACCTCGACCTCAGGGTCCTCCAGAAATCCGGGAGGATAGGCAGGATCGAGGTCGAAGTGGTCTCCAAAGGCGGGAAGTCCGAAGGGATAATCTACATGTCCTCCAGCCTCGACCAGGTGGAGACCGTGATACTCGCTTCGGCGCTCGAGACCGTCGACCGCGTCGGACCCTGCAAGGCTTCCATACACGTCCTAGGCATCGAAGACGTGAGGATCACCAAGAGGGAGAAGGTCGTAGAGCGCGCCAAAGAGCTCCTCAACGACCTCATCAAGCAGTCCAAAGGCTCCAGCTACGACCTGATGGACAGCGTCAGGCAGAGCGTCCAGGTCGAGGAGATAACCTCCTACGGCAAGGACAAGTGCCCTGCAGGGCCCAACGTCAAGGACTCGGGGTCCATCATCATCGTCGAGGGCAGGTCCGACGTCCTCAACCTCCTCAAGGCGGGCATAAAGAACGCGATCGCCGTCGAAGGCACCAACATCCCCAAGACGGTCCAGGAGCTCTCCAGGGAGAGGGTCGCCACCGCGTTCGTGGACGGCGACAGGGGCGGGGAGCTCATCCTCAGGGAGCTGTTCCAGGTAGCCGAGATCGACTTCGTCGCCCGCGCGCCCCGCGCCCACGAGGTCGAGGAGCTCACCAGCAAGCAGATAATCAAATGCCTCCGCAACAAGGTGCCGGGCGACCAGTACATGGAGATGAACGGGCTCGTCACCGAGGAGGGGACCCTCGACTACTCCGAGGCTCCCGCAGAGGAGCGCAGAGAGAGGAGGCGCGACCGCGACGAGGACGATGACGACGACAGGCGCGACCGCAGAGAGAGGAGGCGCGAGGACCGCGAGGAGCGCAGAGAGAGGAGACGCGACCGCGACGAGGACGATGACGACGACAGGCGCGACCGCAGAGAGAGGAGGCGCGAGGACCGCGAGGAGCGCAGAGAGAGGAGGCGCGACCGCGACGAGGACGATGACGACGACAGGCGCGACCGCAAGGAGCGCAAGTCCCGCTTCGACAACGACGCGATAGAGAAGTTCAGGAAGAAGAAGGACGACTCGCCGAAGGCCCCCGCGATGATCGAGCCTCCCGAGGAGGTCGCGATGATCGAGGCGGGAGAGACCCCTGCGCTCATCGAGCCCCCGGCAGAGGAGCCCAAGAAGTCGGAGCCTGCGGAAGAGGAGCCCCAGGAGGAGCCCAAGCCCAAGGCCAGGAGGACCCTCCGCGGCAAGAAGTCCTCCGACAAGGTCCTGACCCCCGAGCAGACCCAGTACCGCGACATGCTCCTGGACCTCGCCACCACCCACAACGCCAAGGTCCTGGGCGAGGGCAACGAGGTAATCAGGGAGGTCGCCGTGAAGAACCTGGTCAACTCCCTCAAGGAGGACTCCGAGGGAGCGGTCGCCATAGTGTTCGACGGCGTCATATCGCAGAGGATACTCGACATATCCGCGGAGAAGGGCATAGGCACCGTCATAGGGACCCGCAGAGGGAACGTCTCGAAGATGCCTGCAGAGATCACAATCCTCACCAAAGAGGACCTTTACTGAGTGAGATGACAGAGAAGAGAGCGGTGGACACCTGGGACGACGTCGCAGGGATGAAATCCACAGAGGAGATACTCCTTCCTTCCGACCCTCTCGACAGGGTGCTCGGCCAGGAGGAGGCCATTGAGCTAGCCAAGATAGCCGCCCGCCAGCGCAGGCACCTGCTCCTGGTGGGGCCCCCGGGAACCGGGAAGTCCATGATAGCCCGCGCGCTCTCGATGAACCTCCCTGCCCCCTCCCACGAGATAAGGGTGGTGAAGAACCCCGAGAACGCCGAGAGGCCCTTCCTCGAGGTCCTGGACAGGAGCGAGGTCGAGAAGGAGGAGGACCTCAAGAGGGAGTCCGTCGGCGTCCTGATGAGGCCGGAGGAGGCCCCAGGAAACGTCGCCGAGCATCTGGGATACAAGTGCAAGAGCTGCGGGAAGTACTCGCTTCCTACGGACATCACCTGCCCCCACTGCAGCTCCAGCAAGATGGACGGCGGGAACAGGAACAACCCGTTCCAGGACATCATGGGCAGCCTCGGAGGGATGCTCGGGGAGTCCATGCCCCAGCTGACCGCCGGAAAGGAGAAGGTCCACACCACCCGCACCCGCAACGGAGAAGAGGAGACGGTCATATTCGAGCGCGCGGGCGACAAGATCCGCATGCTCGACCAGAAGGCCCTCGACAAGAGAGGGGAGCTTGCCCGCACCTCCAACGAGAAGGTCCTCGTAAAGCTGAACAGGAACCCGTTCGTCCTCGCCACCGGAGCCTCGGAGACCGAGCTTCTCGGAGACGTCAGGCACGACCCGTACGGAGGGCACGACAAGCTCGGGACCCCCGCTTACGAGAGGGTCGTGGCGGGGTCCATCCACGAGGCACACGAAGGGGTGCTCTTCGTCGACGAGATCTCCCACCTCGGCTCCCTGCAGAGGTTCATACTGACCGCGATGCAGGAGAAGGTGTTCCCGATCATGGGAAGGAACCCCCAGTCCGCAGGGGCCAGCGTGAAGGTCGAGGACGTTCCCTGCGACTTCATACTGGTCGCGGCGTGCAACATCCAGGACCTGGAGAACATACTTTCCCCGCTGAGGTCCAGGATAATAGGGAACGGGTACGAGGTCCTCGTGGACATCGCCATGCCGGACAGCTCCCACAACCGCGCGAAGTACGCCCAGTTCGTCGCCCAGGAGGTCAACCTGGACGGCCACATCCCGCACGCCACCATCGACGCCGTCGAGCTCATAATAGAGGAGGGCAGGCGCCGCGCGAGGGACGACAACCAGCGCAACTCGCTGACCCTGAGGCTGAGGGAGCTCGGAGGGCTGATAAGGTCCGCAGGCGACATAGCCGTCATGGAAGGCGCGGAGTTCATCACCGCGGACCACATACGCAGAGCCCTGACCAGGTCCCGCCCTGTCGAGGACCAGATCCGCGAGAGGTACGGCTCCTACAGCACAGGGCTGTTCAAGGACGTCTCCTCAGCCCAGAAGGAGCGCTCCCAATACTATTACCACACCGAGCACGTGGACGACAGCATGTTCTCGTGACGCCGGAAGGCCCTCCTCCGCTTCTCTCGGGGGAGGGCTCGCCCGGACCTACAGCCGGTGACGAACAGGACCATGCGGTACCCGTCGCCCCCGTCGTTGTAGAATCCCGGCAGGAGCTCTGTGACGCGGAACCCGCGCCTCTCGTAGAAATCCTTGGCGGAGACGTTGGACGTGCGGACCTCCAGCTGGATGACGCCGAACCCGTCCATGAAGCATCTCCTGCGGAACGCTTCCAGGAGCTGCCCCCCTATCCCTTTGCCTCTGCATCCCTCGTCGACGGCGAAGAGGGAGACGGAGGCCCGGCCCCCTTCGAGCCGGGATCCGCAGATGGCCCCAAGGATGTTGCCGAACACGTCGGTCGCGACGAGCTGCCCCTGGGGCCACTGCTCCTGGAAGAACATTATGACAGACGGCGGGAAGAAGTCGTCCAGGTTGCTGTTGATCAGCATGAAGACGCCTTCCAGGTCCCCTTCGCCAGCCTGCCTTATTATGGCCATCCGATCACTTCATCATCTTCCTGAGGACCCCGGCAGCCACCGCTATGACGCCTATCACGGCCGCGATTATGGCGTACAGGGTCGCTCCCAGCCCCCCTTCCCCGGACGAGGATCCGCCGGAGCCGTCGACCGTGAATCCGACCGAGCCGGTGGCCGCGTTCCCGGAAGAATCGGACACCGTCAGAGTCAGCCCGTTGCTCCCTGCCTTGGAAGGCGTATAGGTGAACGACGGGGAGGAGGTCGTCTTGGAGTATCCGTCGTCGAAAGTCCATCTGTAGGAATACGAGCCGGAAGGCGTCACGCTTGCGTTGAACGTTATCGAATCGCCGAGAGAAATCCTGGAAGCGGAAGCCTTGACGGAAGCCTTCAGGTCCGATCCTTCGGAGATCACGACGTAGTCCATCGATGCGGACGCGGTCTTCCCGGAGGAGTCCTTGACCGTCACCTTCAGGACGTGGGCGCCTATCTTAGGCGTGAAGCTGGCGTAAGGGACCTTCGTGGAGGCGGTCTGGCCGTCTCCGAAGCTCCAGTCGTACGTGTAGCTGCCGGAAGGCTTGACGGCGACCTCGAAGGTCACCTTGTCACCCAAGACGTAGGTCTTCTGGGTGGTGAGTATGTTCACGGACAGGCCCTCGTATTCGTAGTACCTCTCGAAGTCCCTCTCGAACGCGCCGGCGAAATAACCGGCGACATCGGAAGAGAACACGACCACGCCGGCCTCCCTGTTGTTGTTGAAGGAGTTGCTGGTCCAGTTGACTGACGACACTATAGCCACGTCGTCGCATACCAGGCCCTTGTTATGCAGATAGGGGACGTCCATGGCGGCAGCTTTGACTGCGCTACCGGAGTTCAGCCTGTCCACCAGGATCTTGGCGGAAGCCGCATAGGAGGAGCCGGAGGTGACCATTATCCTGGCGTCCGCGCCGGAAGTGGCCGCGGCATTGAGGGCGTAGAGGGGAGAGCTCGGCTCCGTGAAGTCGAGGTAAGAGTCCCCGACGTTCTGCTGCTGCACGTAGACGCGATCCTTCGCCTCCCCTATCCAATGCGTCTCGGTGTCCCAGGAGTTGTCGGGAGAGAGCATTGGGCATACCTTGGCCGAGTACGAGGGGAAGCTTCCTGAAGAGGGCGACCTGTACGATAGCGTGGCCGCCTTGGCCCCGGCGTAGCTCATCTCGGAGAAGTCCCTGACGTCCCCGTACCTGTCGTCCGCGTCGTTCCTGAACACGGCCTCCATGTAAGAAGCGTACTCCCTGCTGTCTATCACGGCTCCCCATCCGCGGTTCCCGTAGTCGTCGCTGTAGACCCCGTCGCGGACGGTCCCGTTGAGGTTGTCGGCCGTCCAGTTCTCCGAGGTCACGATGGTCTTCGAGCCGTCGACGATCGCGTACTTGGCGTGCACGAAGGAGAAGCGCTCCCCGGACTCTCCGCCTATGAGCTTGACCTGTCCCCCGGCCTCGACCAGCGCCTTCATCCTGGAAGCCATGTCGCTCTGGTCTCCGCCGTTGGGGCTGGCTTCCATCAGGAGGACGACCTCGACCCCCTTCTTGGCCAGATTGCACAGGAGGGCGTACATGTTGGCGTTCGTCATCTGATAGATCTCGATGTGGACGGACTTCTTGGCCCCGCTGACGGCGTCGAAGATGGGCACGCCTCCTGAATCCGGGAACAGGAACGGGGTGACTATGGCGCTGAAGGACAGGCCGGGATCGAACACGTTGGCGGTCCAGCCTGCCTTCTGGATCATCCAGTCGTCGGCGGAATCGGTGTCTTGGTATCCGGCTCTGACGACGTAGGCGTTGGTGCCGCTGATGGCGATCGGCGATCCCGTCCAGACGGACGAGTCGGATATGGTCGCGCTCCCGAAGCACAGGGCGTCTATGGTCGCAGAAGACGGGTCCCTCAGGAACAGCTGGTCCCCCTTGTTGGAAAACACGTACTTCTCATCGGCGGAGATTCCCCTCTCCCCTATGCGGACCACGTTGTCGCGGTCTGCGAACGGGGTGATAGCGGTGCTATCTGATCTCACTATAGTGATAGATTCTTTAGGACCAAGCGTCAAAGACGATGTGAAGGCGCATTTCCCTTCCCCGTCGGACAGGGAGTACCCTTTCAGATCCACCTGCTTGGAACTATAGTTCTTCAAGGTCGCCCCCTCCCAGTCGAAGGGGCTGAACTCGCTGATCCTGACGCCGTCCAAACTTCCTTCGGCATCAGACTCGCTCAGGAGAGGCTGCAATGCCAAAAGCACCATGACGGCTATCGCCAGCAGCGACAGTGCTTCCTTGGTGTTCATGGAGACTGCATTGCTGGAACGGATAAAGACACTTTTCCCCATCCAGCTCAGCTCATGCGATGCCTGATGCAGTACAATGACGCGAGAGCCAACAAAGCGGCAGCCAGGGCTAGGGCCCACGCCGAGATTCCGAGCTCGCCGACAGGATCTGAACGATAGACGGCGTAGTCGGCTGACGCCGTGCGGGAGTTGCCGTCCGCGTCGGTCACCGTCACCGACAGGGAATGCTCGCCTTCTGTGGTCCAGAACGAGATGCGAGGCACCGTCGTGGTCCTTGACCTGCCGTCGCCCAGGTCCCAGCGGTACACGTACTCCCCCGCAACAGAGGTCAGCGCCGTAGCCAGAGCCTCCTCCCCGACCCTGTAGATAGAGCCGATCTCCGACATCTCCACCTCGAAGCCGTCGTACAGGTAGTGCCTCCTGTGGTCCCCGAGGAACGCTTCGGCGTAGAAGTCCGACACCTCCTCTGACTCTATGGCTATTCCGACCTCCCTATTGCTGGAGAACGAGTTGTCGGTCCAGTTGACCGAAGCCACGATGGCGACGTCGTCGCATACCAGCCCTTTGTTGTGAACATAGGGGGCTGCCATCGAGGCCGCCTTAATCCCGGTGCTGGCGCACAGCGAGTACGCGTACGTGCCTGCGGACGAGGCCTCCAGAACCAGCCTCGTATCCACGCCCCTCGCCGCGGCCTGCGCCATGTTCCACAGGGGAGTCCCCTCGTCTGCGTCCCTGAACGACGACCCTATGCTCTGCTGCTCCGAATACAGCCTCTCCGCGGACCTGTCCATGTAGTACGCCTCTGCTTCGAAGGAGCCGTCAGGGGACAGGAAAGGCACGATGCTGGCATAAAGAAAGGCCCCGCTGCCGCCTGACGGAGGGGAGTATCTCATCTCGCCCGCCGGATGCGCGTTTGGGAACTCCTCGGAGAAGCGCCTGACGTCGCCGTATGCCATGCTGCTGTCGTTCCTGAACACTTCCTCCATGAACGCCGCGTACCTCTCGCTCTCGACCACGGCGCCCCACCCGCGGTTCCCCACGTCGTCCCCGTACGAGCATGGGCGCTCCTCGCCGTTCATGTTGTCCTTGGTCCAGTTCTCAGTGGTGAGGACGACCTTGCACCCGTCTATTACCGCATACTTGGCATGCATGTACGGGAAGCGGTCCGAGTCGGTCCCTCCTATCAGCCGGACCTCGCCGCCATGCATCTCCAAGGACCTCATGAGCGGCACGTACGGCGTTATATCGACGCCCAGCGGCGCGGCCTCCAGCAGGAGCGCCACCTCCACCCCTCTGTCCTCGAGCTCGCACAGGAGGGCGTACACGTTCCTGCTGCTGAGGATGTACATGGAGATGGCCACTCTGCTGCTGGCGGACTCTAGCGCCCTGTAGACCGGCGTCCCCCCGCTGTCGGGGAACAGGAACGGGAGCACCTCGGCGTCCATCCTGCTTCCCGGATCGAAGCGGTGCTCGGTGACCCCCGGACGGCGGAGGGTCCAGTCGTCTGCGGAATCCGTGTCCCCTCCGGTCCTGACCGCGTAGTACCCTTTCTTCACCGCCATAGGCGGGCCGGACCAGACGGCCTTGTCGTCGATCGCCTTGCCGCCGTAGCAAACCGCGTCGACGACCTTGCCCCCTTTCATCAGGAAAAGGTCGTCTCCCGTGTTCCCCAGGATCAGCGAGCCCTTTCCCTTGACGACTCCTTCGTTCCCGACCGTCACGATGCGTATCCTCCCTCCGAAAGACTCGCAGCTCGGATCGAGGGAGAAGCCGACCTTGCCTCCCGCAGGTATCTTGAACGATTCGGAGAAGGACCAGACCCCTTCGCCGTCGGTCAGATATGAGCCGTTCAGATCGACGGCGGCGGAGCCTGGATTGGACACGGCGATCGCCTCCCCGTACGGGTCGTACGCGCATATCCTCGGTTCCGAAGACACGTCGTCCGACGCGAACAGGAGCACGAGGACGACGAGCAGAGCCAGGGGAATAAATGAAGCCGCCGTCCGCGTGTCCATGCTGAGAAGATTCCGCCTGGGCCCTTATACGGTTCCGGGGCGAGATAAGGTTGTTAAAATCCTACTTTTTATATACGGCGATAAAATCGGCGACTGGATGATCGAAACCAGGCTCGGTCGCCGCCCTCTGATGCTGCTGATCGTCATCCTCAGCATGTTCGGCCCCATCTCCACCGACATGTACCTGTCCGGGCTTCCGACGATGATCGCGGACTTCCGGACTTCGGAGTCGGTCATGAACATGTCGCTGTACCTGTTCATGCTGGTCCTGGCGTTCAGCATACTGGTCCTCGGGCCGATGGGCGACAAGTATGGGAGAAGGAAGGTCCTGGTGACATCCCTTGCCATCTACGCCGCATCCAACATTGCCAGCTGCTTCACCCAGAACGTGTGGATGTTCATAGCGCTGAGGATGGTCCAGGCGATCGGGGGCGGAGGGGCGCTCACTTCCGCGTTCGCCCTGATCAAGGACTGCTTCACCGGAAGCGACAGACGGTCCGTGCTGTCGGTGACGGCGGCGATAGGGATACTGGGCCCCATACTGGCCCCTGTGGTGGGCACCGCCCTCATCAACGCGGCCGGTTGGCGCGCGACGTTCTGGGCCCCGGCCTCCATATCCCTCTTCTGCCTGGCCCTGAGCTTGATGCTGCCGAGGAACCTTCCCGAAGAGCGCTACGAGGGGACCGTCCTGGACTCGCTCTCCAGGCTCGGGACTGTGTCCAAGGACCGCAGCTTCATCCTGTTCACGCTCATGATGTGCACGTTCACCGGGTCACAGCTCGCCTACATCTCCGTCTCGTCGTACGTCTACCAGAACGACTTCGGGCTCGGGACCACGGAGTACAGCCTCGTTCTGGCCTTGTCCTGCATGTTGGGTCTGGTCATGGCCCGCATCGAGCTGCATAGGGATGCTGCGCCGAAGAGCAACGTCGCCTTCGTGGGAGCCATGGGCGTCCTCAGCCTGGCGATGATGTGCGTCCTGGCCAGCCATCACTGGGCGCTGTTCATGATGTCGATAGTCCCATGCTGCGCCATAACCATAACCGCGCGCTCGTTCGGGTTCGGCATCCTCATGAGCCAGCACGAAGGGGACAACGGCGCCGTGTCCTCTGTTCTGAACTTCACCACGTTCATGTTCGCCTTCGTGGGCATGGTCATCGCATCCTCCTTCCCGGCGGACCTGTTCGTCTACGGCGTCGCAGCGATGCTGGCGGTGAGCTGCGGGGTCTTCTTCTCCTGCTGGGCGCTGCTGCGGACGAGAGGGTACGGTCTGAAGGGGCTGTAAAAGAGAAAGGGCACGGCAGGCCTCCTACCGTGCCTGAAGGGTTTCACTTCTTCTCGTAGATGGATGTGCGAAGGCATCTCATGGAGTTCAAGATCGCCACCACGGCGACTCCGACGTCCCCGAACACGGCCATCCACATGTTGGCTATCCCGAAGAGGGACAGTGCCAGGATCAGGAACTTCACGCCGAGGGCGAACACGATGTTCTGCTTGACGATGAAATTGGTGCGCCTGGCGAGCCTTATGGACGTGCAAATCTTCTCGGGCGCGTCGTCCATGATGACCACGTCGGCGGCCTCGATGGCCGCATCGGACCCGAGCCCTCCCATGGCGACGCCGATGTCGGCACGGGAGATGGAAGGGGCGTCATTTATCCCGTCCCCTACGTACACCACGTTCGACTTCTCGGCCTTGTCCTGGATGATCTTCTCGAGATACGCGATCTTGTCGGCAGGCATGAGCTCGCAGTGCGCCTCGTCCAGGCCTATCTTGCTGGCGACCTCCTCCCCAATGGGCTTGGCGTCACCGGAGAGCATGATCGTCCTCTTGATCCCGTTCTCCTTGAGCTCCCTGACGGTCTCCGCGGAGGTGGGCTTGATGATGTCGGAGAGGGTGATCTTTCCCATGTAGGCGCCGTTCTTGGCGATGTGGACCACGGTGTGGATCCCGTCTTCGGCGGTCGGCGCGGCTCCGACCTCGTCCATCAGCTTCCTGTTACCGACAGCTATCCTGTCGCCGTCGATCTCGGTTATGACCCCTCTTCCGGGACGGTCCTCGGACGCTCCGATACGGGAGTAGTCGAACCCCTCCTTGCACTCCTTCTTCAACGAAATGGCTATCGGGTGGTTGGATCCCGACTCCGCCATGGCGGCCATGAGGACGAGCTCGTCCTCGGTGCAGCCGACGGCCTCCTTGGAATCTATCCCGAACCTGCCCTCTGTGAGGGTCCCGGTCTTATCGAAGACCACCGTGTCGGCGTGGGCGAGGGCTTCCAGATAGTTGCCTCCCTTCACGAGTATACCCATCTTGGACGCGGCGCCTATCCCGCAGAAGTACCCGAGAGGCACCGATATGACGACGGCGCAGGGGCAAGACACTACCAGGAAGGTCAGGGCTCTGTAGATCCATGTCTCGGGGTCGTATCCGAGCAGTATGGGTATGACGGCCACCAGGACGGCGGAGAACACCACCGCAGGGGTATAGTACCTCGCAAACTTGGTGATGAACTTCTCCACGGGAGCCTTCCTGGATATGGAGTCCTCCACGAGCTCGAGGACCTTGGACACGGTCGAGTCCTCGTACTCCTTGGTGACGCACATCCTGAACTTGGCGCTGACGTTGACGGACCCGCTGAACACCTCGTCCCCGGGCCCGACGCTGCGAGGAACCGACTCCCCTGTCAGGGCGCTGGTGTCCAAAGACGACCTGCCGTCGACGATGCTGCCGTCCAGGGGGACCTTCTCTCCCGGCAGGACCTCCACCATGTCGCCGATCTGTACCTCTTCGGGGTCCACGCGGACCACCTCCCCGTCCTTGACGAGGTTGGCGTACTCGGGCTGTATGTCCATCAGGTCGGAGATCGACTGCCTTGTGGTCCTTACCGCGCGGCCCTCGAACCATTCCCCCACCTGGAAGAACAGCATGACGGCCGCTCCCTCCTGCCAGGACCCTATGACGAACGCCCCGACGCTTGCTATCAGCATCAGGAACTTCTCGTCCAGGAACTGTCCCTTGGCTATGTTGCGGAGGGCTGTCACTAGGACGTCGTATCCGCCTATCAGGTAGGCTGCGAGGAATATGAAGAACTGCGCCTTCTCGTCTACGGCCTCCGTGAAATGGATGACCATGCCTATGGCGAAGATCGCCAACGCGACGACGAGGCGCTTCTCGAAGGTGTCCATCACTTTATCCTTCTTACGGACTTGACGTCGCTCGACGCCTTCATGGACTCCTTCGATATCTGCTCCACGAGCGCGTCGACGTCTTCACTCTCGGTCGTGAAGCTGAGCTTCTGGGTCATGAACACGACGTTCACGTCTTCGACTCCCTGTATCTTGGAGACGGCTTTCTCGATCTTGGCGGCGCAGTTGGCGCAGTCCAGGCCTTCCAGCTTTAGAACTACCTTCATTTGAATCACTAATAGTTGAATAACTGTTCAACTATTAATAGACGCATGATGGCCGGGAAGAGGATGCCGCGGTTCGGGACCAATATAATATAAAATCAAAAACGAGAGCAGGAAGCCTATGAGAAGAGGGTAAAAAAAACCGCAAGCCTCGGCCTGCGGCGATTGGTTTCAGATGAACTTTATCAGGTCTCTGAGGACGGACTCCGGGTCCTCGGCCTTGACGACGCCCGACGCCAGGAGCACCCCCTTGGCGCCGAGGTCCACGGCCGTCTTGACGTCCTGGCCGTTCTTCACCCCGGCTCCGCAGAGCACAGAGACCTTCGGATCGACGGCCTCCACCGCTGCCACGGTGTCCTGGACGATGCGGGGGTTGGCGGTGGTGACGGAAACGTCCCCTCCGATGAGCTCGGGAGGCTCCACGGCGATCATCTTCGGAGAGAACGCCGCCAGCTCCTTCGCCTTCTCCACGCTCTCCGCACAGACGCAGGTGCAGAGGCCGAGCGCGTGGCACATCTCCACGCACGTCCCGACGTCCGCAGCCGGCTGCCTGTTCTCCGAATGGTTTATCAGAGTGCCGAAAGCTCCGGCCGCCTTCACGGCGGAAGGGGTGACGTACCCTGTCCCGGATCCCGGCTTCCTCGGGTTGACGTTCTGGGAGAACACCGGGACCTGCGCATCCCTGGCCACCAGGGACAGCTCGGGCATCGGAGGGCAGGCGGCTATGCTGACGCCGGACTCCTCGGCCACCTTGGCGCAGGCTTTGGCCAGGCGGAGAGCCCCTTCGCCCTCCACCTGGCTGTAGACCTTGAAGTTCACTATGACCGCAGGGGTCCTGAGATCAGTCAAGGTTCTCGAACCTCGAGGTGAGATCTTTGAGGACTTCGGGCCTGGAGGTGTACTCCATCTCCTCGGGTCCGAGGATGGAGGGCATGAACGGGCCCTGGCTCCTGATGAACCTGCTGGCCTTGATGGAGTTCATGCGGGCGAGGTCCCATGTGTTGCCCTTGAAGAAGTCCACGGGGATGTGCTGGCCGTTCTTGGCGCCGATCGGCTCCAAGCCCTGGAGCTTGCCTTCGTTGAGCTGGAACCCGAGGCAGCAGATTCTTGGAGGGCCGTCGAAGTAGACGGGATCGGAGTCCTCGGGAGAGCAGGGGTAGAAGGCGCCGTAGTGGGAGCCTCTCATCCATCCTGCCACGAGCATCGTGGTGTTCATGAAGGGCTGCAGGTACTCCCCGACAGAGGGGAGACCGCTCTGCGCGCGGCAGATGCAGACGGGGTCGTCCTTTCCGATGTACTTCCCGGCGGTGAGGTTGAGCTTGTCGGTGGACACGACGCATGCGGGACCAATCCCAGCCCTGGAGCAGATCCTCTTGATGGCGTACCTTGAGGTGTCTCCGAGGAGGGAGAGGATGCTCAGCGTCTCTTCGGGGGACTTCATGACGACCTTCTTGTGGCCGATGACGTCCTGGATCTCGACGTCGAATCCCTTCTTGGCCCTGGCGTCGACGACGAGGCCGGTGGTGGTGAAGGGGTCGAGGAAGATCCTGCTCAGGGGAAGGGAGTAGGCGGAAGGCTCGGTCTTGTCTGCCATGAAGAACATGAGCGGCTCGGAGCCCCTCTCGACGAAGCTCATCTCGGCAGACCCGGGTCCCGCACCCTTCACGTTTCCGGAGAAGGCGTCGGTGAGTATGTCCTGCCCGGCGGCATACAGCTTCATGGACTTGGCGATCTTGGCAGCCTTCTGGAAGCACTCCCAGGCGGCTCCGTGGACGTCCTTGTTGGCCACGCCTTTGTAGTGGGTCATGTAGAGGTTGATGTCGTCGCCGACACGCGTGACGTAGAAGTCCTCGATCGTGCCCTGTTTCTGTGCGTCGGCAAGGATCTCCTGGCTGGCCTCCAGCATGGAGGGGTGGGGCCTGGAATGTCCTACGACGGACCCTACATCCGCCTTTATTACCGAAACCGTGACTTTTTCTGCAGACATGAGTTCACCGTCTTCTTTTACTGGACGTTAAGCGTATTTCAATAATAAGTATTTGGGGATTCAGTCTAAGACTGGACAGAGGCCTCGCTCCGAAACGGCCATGCTTTCGAAAACCCTATTCCTGACCGACCGGGTGGCGACAAGTATTATCGCCGCCCCCACGCTGTGGCCGAAGAACAGGGCCCAGAATATCGCCTGCAGAGAGAAGTGCCCCGCTATGAAGAAGAACAGGATGAGGACGGCGTTCCTCAGGACCGCGCAGACTACGGAGACCTCCGGATGCCCCAATGCCTGGAGATAGCCGGAGCAGAGGGGGTTGAACGAGTACAGGGGAGCGTAGAGCGCCAGTATCGCGAGCGCCTCGGCCATCGCAGGCCTGTACGAGGACGTGGCGTCGGAATACGTGAACATCGCCATGGCCTGCTCCGGGAATATCATCAGGACTACGGCTAGAGCGGCGACCGACAGTATCCCCGTCTTGACCGAATAAGAGAACGCGGCCGACATCCTGGCCCGGTCCCCCTGCCCGTAAGCTGACGACGCCACCGGGACCAGCGCGGCCCCCATGGCCATCGCGGGGACGACGATCGCCTCGATCACCCTGTCCGGGGTGGAGAACACGGCGAGCCCCTCGGACCCGGCGCAGGATATGACCAGATAGTTCAGGACGGCGTCCATCCCGTACAGGACGCAGTACTCCAGCATCTGGGGGACGCCGGCCAGCACGACGCCCCTCATATGGAGGCCGTCGAAGCGGAAGCTCCTGCGAGAGAAGCGCAGGTACGCCTTGCGCGACAGCAGGAAGCACGCCCCCAGCACGGACGAGAGCAATGTCGACACGACGGTGGCGACGGAAGCCCCCGCTATCCCCATCCCCGCCCAGTACACGAGCACAGGGTCCAGCAGCATGTTGGAGGACGCCAGCAGCAGCATCATGGCGGTCGACTGCGAGGAGGCTCCCTCACCGTTGAGGACCCCGGCGATCGCGCCGTTGACCACAAGGAGGAGGATGGAGAGGCTGTACGGCGTCATGTAGTCCATCGAGAGCCCGAGGACGTCCTCGGCGCCTATCGCCTCGAACAGAGGCCCCTGGACCAGCATGGCGACCGGCGTGAAGGCCGCCCCGAACGCCACGGCGAAAAGCACTGCCTGGGCGGCGCAGGCGGATGCGTCCCCCTTTCTGCCGGCCCCTATCATCCTGGAGACCACGGCCGAAGCGCCCACCCCGAGGCCGCTGCCCAGGCCTACGAGTACGTTGTAGACGGGGGCGGCGACCGCCAGCGCGGCCAGCGCGTCCACCCCGAGGCCCGAGCACCACATCCTGTCCGCCAGGACGTTCAGCTGGGCCACCAGCAGCGCGACGAGGATGGGGACGGCCATGCGGACCACGGCCTTCCTGGGATTCCCCAGTAGCCTCTCCACCCTCTCCTCGGCGTCCATGCCATGCCCAGGTGAGACCATGTATAAAACATGGGTGAGGAAGGATTCGCGTACGCGCACGCGCCATGCTTATCACCCCTCCCTCCGAATCTCCGAACATGGACAAGGAATCCGATATCAGATGGCTGAACGAGACGGTCCGCAAGGCGGAGTCCGGAGACAGGGCCGCCATGGAGGCTCTGGACGGCCTCTCCGGGCGCAGGATCGAGGAGATGGGCGCGTCGGCACTGGACAGACTGGCGACGGAAGGCGGCTCCTGGGCGCTGCTGCTGATGGGCAGGGCACTCTACGAGGGGGCGCAGTCCGATAGAGACTCCGAGGTGGCGGCCAGGCTCTTCGAGGACTCGGCCGACATGGGCAACCCCTACGCGATGACGGCTCTGGCCAGGATCTTCGAAAATGGCGGTTGCAGGGGGAGGTCGCTGCGCGAGGCCTATGCCCTGTACCGCCGCGCTGCCTCCATGGGATGTCCTCCGGCCGAGAGATGGATGGAGGAGAACGGGGACAAGGGGAGATGCCAGACCGACATGGACGCAAAGATGGAAGCTTTGGATCCCGAGGCGATTCGCGAGGCCGGGAAGATCTTCATGGCGGGCGAATAGGCGGACCAGTCGTACGGAGCGGCGTTCTCGATGTACCTCATGTCCGCCCTCTTGGGGAACGAGAAGTCTGCCCTGGAGGCGGCGAAGCTCCTGATGGACGGGGAGGGCGTCATCGCGAATCCCGAGCTGGCCTTGCGGATGATGATATCGCTGGCCGACGGCGGGATGGCGGAAGCGCAGGAGGTGCTCGGCTCGATGACGCGCTTCGAGCTCGCCGACTGCGACGGGGAAGGGCTCAGATCGGCCGGATATCCGGAGGGGTCCTGGGGGAGGAAGGTGCTGGGCCTGATCGACGCCGAGGAGTGACATCTATTAGTATGCGTCTGCGATAGGAATGGCATGGACAGGGTCGGGAGGTTCAGAGAGCTCTTCAAGATAGAAGGCGAGCGCCTGGACCCCGCCAGGATGCCTGCGATGATGAGGTTCGGAGGCTTCGGCGAGAAGGACGCCTACCTGGTGGAGTCCGCCGTCCGCGTGTCCCCCGAATCCTTCATGGCCTCGCTCTCCGACCCGGACGCGGACAGGGCGGGCGACGCCGCCGCATCCCTCCAGATCCCAGAGGCCATGTCTGTGATATCCGACATGAGGGCCGCCCTGGGGCTTCCCCCGCTTCGGACCGCAAAAAAGCCGGCCGACAGGGGAGGCCTCTTCAGGGACATGTTCGACAAGCTCGGCCGCCGCTCCCTTGCCGACGGCTCCATGGCGAGATGGGGGTTCCGCCCGGAGGACGTCATGATGGTCAGGTACATCGCCAGATGCCGCCCCAGAGACCTGGAGACGATGGCGTGGGACCCGGATTGCCGCGTCGCAAGCCGCGCTGCGGACTCTATAGCATGGGCGACCTCCCTGGACCGTGCCGCCCTGGCGTCGCTGATGGAGGACCTGCGCGGAGGGATGCGGGAGGAGGCCCCTCTCCCGCCGGGCCCCGATATGGCGTTCAAGAAGCAGATGTCCTCGGAGGCGAGGCTGCTCCGCTACACAGGCTCCGAAGCGCACGTGTCGATCCCGAGGGAGATCCTGCTGGACGGCGCCAGGCTCCGGGTGACCTCTATCTCCGACAGCGCCTTCGCCAGGAACGCGGCCGTGAGGGAGGCGTCCCTGCCGGACGGCGTCAGGACGATCGGGAGGTACGCGTTCTTCGGATGCTCCTCGCTGGAGTCCGTCGAGCTGCCCCCGAGCCTCAGGGCCATCGGCGACGGGGCCTTCTGCAGATGCTCCTCGCTGGAGTCGGTGGACCTCCCCAGCGGCCTCGAGAAGATAGGCGACCAGGCCTTCCTGGGATGCCCCCTGGAGACGGTGTTCTTGCCCGACAGCGTGTCGCAGACGGGCAGGCACTCGTTCCCTCCGGGCACCAGGCTTAAGGGGCATGGGATCAGACGTAGCGCTTCCTGATCTCCAGCGCCTGCTTCGCGCGGCCGGGCGCTATCGGGCTCCCGTCCTTGAGGTGGGCCATCACGTCCTCTATGGCCTCTACGTCCTTCCTGTTCCCCGACTCGCGGAGTATGGCGTACTTCACCTTGCGCCAGTCCCCGAAGGACCTCAGCGCGCAGACGGCGTCGTCCGCCTCCGACCTGCGCCTGTCCTCGGACGATGGCGCGCCCTGGACGGCCCCCGCCTTGACGCAGTGCGACAGGACGGCGTCGTCGAACGGGACCTCCATCTGGGAGAACGTCTCCCAGCAGGACTGCTTCCTGCATTCCTGCATGGCGTTGCCTCCCGCCTCGGTTATCCCCGACAGGTAGGCCTGGAAACACCTCGCGGAAGCCAGCGCCTGGCGGACGAGCGAGAGGTCGGCGACCTGCCTGGTCCATATCTCCTCGACGTCGATCTCGCGGCCCCTCTCCTTGAGGTCGTGCACCACCTTGGACACGGCGTAGGAGCACAGCTGGGGCTTCATGTACCCCTCGAACCAGTCCTCCCTGCCTATGGCCTCGTAGGCGTCCTCGTAAAGGATGGCGGCGGCCACGGTCTCCTTGAAGTAGTCGTCCCCGAACTCGGAAGGGCTCTCGGCGAACGCCTTGGACACGTCCCGGGAGAAGTAGCTGTAGCACGTCTGGCCTCCCTTGGCGACCATGTCCGGCTGGAGGCCCAGCATGTACCTGTACCTGGACAGGTCTATCTTGTCCATCCTGCGCCTCTTGTCGTAGGTCCTCTTGAAAGCGGCGCGCTCCGACTCCGTCCCCTTGGTCGAGTCCTGCTCGAACTGCCCTCTGGTGCGCTCGTAGAACCACCTCTCCTGGGATCCGGGTATCTCGCACCTGCGGGAGGCGTTCTCCATGGCCATCTGGAACTCGGTGCTGGAGGTGAGATCGGACTCCCTGACGGCGTTCTGCGTGTTGACGAACACGGATATGTTCCTGACTATGTCCACGGCGTCCTCGTCGGAGACCACCGTGAGCTTCATGGGAACGTAGACCTCGTAGAGCCTGTCCCTGTACTTCGTCCTGAGCTCCTTGAAGAGGGAGACGGTGGTCTGGCCGCCGTTGACTATCTGGAGGTTGGTGAACGCCTTTATCCCGGTCTCGTCGATGTCCACATGGGACGCGGTGAGCGCCACGCCGTTGTTGTAGGCGAAGAACATGCCGGGATCCTCGCGGATGGTGTTGCGTATCCCCCTGTTGACCTTGGTCTTGACGCTGAGGAACGACCTCACGTTGGATTCCAGGAGCCTGCTGCCGTAGTCGCGGTATATGAGCGCGAGGAACAGGCCCGGGACGGTCCCGATGTACGAGGTGCAGCGGCCGTTGGACCCGGCCTTGACGCACGGGATGGACGAGAACCCGAAGTCGGAGACCTTGATCACGCGGTAGTCGTCCGGGCGGGAGGACCCTAGGGCCTCCTTCATGTAGGCCATGTCTATCAGGCGGAGATACACGGGCTTCCCGCCCAGGTCCCTGTCCTTGATCTCCTTGAACCTCACGCTGCGAACCCTGTCGGTCACCACGTATACGAATATGCGGTCGTACCCGGAGAACCCGGCGCGGATCTGCTTCGCCAGCCCGTATCCCGACGCCTGGGGGTCCGCCGACCCTTCCACGGTGCCGTTGACGGACTCCTCTATGAAGGCTATGCAACGCTTGGCGTGGTCGTAGAACTCCCTCTCGGTCATCCTGGACGGCTCGGCCTCGCCCGAATAGTCGCAGACGAACAGGCTCAGGGTGCTGTCCCCCAGCCCGCCCTCCCCGTCCGTGTAGGCGTAGCCGTGGACGACCAGGGACCTGTTGCGCCGGCCGTTGCCCTCGTACCTGCACACCTCGGCCTGGGGGCAGGCGTCCAATGCGGCCATGTCCTTCGTGGCCTCCTCCAGGAACCTGTCCTGCTCGGACGTGCCGGCCTCCGCCGCGTACTTCCTTATGTCTTCGAGATACTGAATGCGATAAGACTCGACTTCGTCCATCTTAAACCTCCGATCCCGGGCCGACGGCCCAGATTATATCCAACGCGCGCTCCATCTCGTCCTTCACGGGCGCCGACAGGTCCAGGCGAGGAGAGTCGGGCTCCGAGAACAGGCTGTCGGTGCAGGACCAGTCCAGGCCCCTGACGTCCAGGAGCGGCATGACCTTGGAGTAGCGTGCGGCCCTTATCCCCCTCGACAGGGTCACCACAGCGGCCCCCTCGGGGACGGCATGGCCCTTCAGCTGGGACACCGCCGAGTCGCACAGCTCGTGCATCACGACCAGGTCCATGCGGGAGCCTTTCCTCGATGCCGAGAACATGCTGCAGAGGCTGTCGGACCATATGCGGCTCACGGAATACCCGCTGAGGTCCAGGGCGGAGACGAAGACCGATTCCGCCGCGGCGAACCTGAACCCTTCGGCGATGCCGACGTCGGCGGCTCCCTCCGCAGGGCAGAGGAGGTCGAAAGGATGGGTCCCGGCGCACATCGGGGACACCATCGGGTTCCCGAAGCGGTCCTTGGCCACCACGACCCTGCCGCCCAGCCCCTCTATGGCCCAGTCGGGACATCCCGGCACGCGGCCGGATTTCACCATCGGAGCGAGATACCCGCACATGAAACCGTCCTCTGCGACCCTGGTGTCGACAGGTATGGCCTTGCATCTCTCGCAGAGCGCGAGGTCCTCTATGGCCAGCTCCGAGGACGAGCGCATGGAGTACGGTATCCCCCTTTCGGCGAGAATGGATGTGAATCCCTGGATGACGTCCCAGCTGTCCGAGGCGAACGACACGACGCCGTCCACCGAGGACGCGAGGAGCCCGTCGGCGCGGCTGTCCCCGGTGACGCCGGAATAGCGCGGCGCCTTGTCGCATCCCGAGAATATCCTGGAGACGGCAGCATCGGACATCCTGGTAGGCACCTCCACCTTCCTGTACGCGGCCTTCCTGACCGGCTCGGATATCCTGCATACAAGGGCCCCGTTCCTGCGCCCGACTACGTCGAACGGCCCGATCACGTCCGCGCCGCAGCATGCGTACGCCTTGTCGACGCCGTCGGCCACTGTTCCTGCGAACCTGGAGCGTATCGGTGCCACGCCTGTCGAGAGGAAAGAGGAGAAGGACGTTGGGTCCAACGGAAGAATGACGGATACCATCGCAGCCCCCTCCTGCGAAGGCCGCACATGTAGTCGAGCATCGCGACGACCTTCTCGTTGCTCCCCTGCTCGAAATATTCCACGAAAGGAACGATGTCCTCGTCCGCGAAGCAGTCCACCGAGTCCTCTCCGACCAGTATGTCGCAGTCGAACCCGCTCCTCTCGCCTATCATGGACTCGTCCACGACAGGGCCATAGGTCATGACGACTCCTTTGAACTCCGCCCTCCCCGTCCCGAGAGGTATGACGCCCTCGCATTCTGCTATGACGAGGTCGAGAAGCTTCAGGAACACCTGCTCGCGTATGCTCATGCGGACGCGCTTGCGCAGAGCCTCGTCCTCCGTCATGCGCTCGAAGCGCTCCGGGACCTCGTTCGCCTGCGAGCAGTAGGACATCAGCACGAGCGGGTCGCCGGTGCGAGGCTGCCCCACGCGGTCGGAGTAGGCTGCGCTGAGCCAGTCCCAGTGCTCCGAATAGGTCCGGCGTATCCATTCCCCATCGCCTTGGCTCTGGCAGGTGGCGAGGGACCTGGAGAATGCGTCGAGCTCCGGGGAGTCCAGGAGCACATACCTGTCCGAACCGTCGACTGAGATCGAATAGCCCTCCTCCCTGAGCACCCTTATGGCGTCCTTTCCTTTGGGGACGAGTTGAAGATAGCGACGAGTCACAGGGCGCTCGCAAAGGGAGTCGACGATGAAGGCCTTGCGGGCCTCTATGCTCGCGTTCATGTCGTTCCAAACGTCGCTCACCTTGGAATAGCAGTCGTTGCATAGTATCAGGGGGTCCGTTCCCATGCTGTTGTAGCAGCTCCCTTGCTTGACAGAAACGCCACAACGCTCGCAGAACAACGGCGCATGGACGGATGGGCTTTCCATATCATTAGTTCCTCTTACTTATATATAAGATTTAAGAAAGAGAAGAATGTCGCAGATGGCTAGTTCCAGCGGCAGCGGCCCACAATAGGAACCAGCGCCCGCTGTGCCCTGAATCATGGCAGATTTCTTAAAATCGAAAGCAATTCAGCATCGCATCCCTGCAATAGGCGACAGGAACTGACGACTGGAGACATCGCCTGATCCGGAAGATGAGACGCGGCATACGTTGTAAAACTCCAAGCCCATACGGAAGAATCTGGGATTCGCACTGAGATTGCTGATTGCGCGGATTTGATCGAAGCGAACGCTGCATATTTGCCTGTCATGATGAGCTTAAACCAAAATAATAAATAACACCTGTCGAAAAAACACGTTCAGACCGTCTGGAAAGATGGCTCCGGATATCGAAAAGCACCATGCAGAAAAACACGAAAATCCTGCACATCCACCTCGAAACAGACGTTCGTGTACAAGTTTTATTATCAGCAAACCAATAGGAATCCACAGTGTCCAGACGCCTGATCGCGACATGAATGTCATAAAAAAATCGCCCAAGAGAACCTAACGATGCCTTACAACAGCAGATACAACATACCGGCTGAAGATTCCAGCGCAGAGAGCCTATACAGGCAGGGCAGGAACTACGAGACAGGAAAAGGTGCCAAGCAGTCCTATCCGGACGCCTTCGAATGCTACAGGAAAGCGGCTGAGAAAGGGCACAGCCGCGCCATGCACAGCCTCGGGAAATGCTACTATACAGGACATGGGGTCGGCCGCTCCTACGAGAAAGCCATCATATGGTACAAGCGGGCGGCAGATCTGGGAAACTCCCATGCCATGCACAGCCTTGGCAGATGCTATGCGCTCGGCAAAGGGGTCATGCAATCCTACCCGGAAGCGGTGAAATGGTACAGGAAGGCTACCGATCTGGACAACGTATACGCCATGCACAACCTCGCCGAATGCTACAGCAAGGGAAACGGGGTCAGGCAGTCGTACGAGGAGGCGGTGAGATGGTATCTCAAAGCGGCAGAGAAGGGCGATGCGAGGTCCATTAGCTGCATCGGAGACTGCTACTGCTTCGGCCATGGAGTGGACAAGTCGTACGAGAAAGCCGTTGAATGGTATCGCAAGGGCGTGGAAAAGAACGACAGCTATTCGATCAACGGCCTAGCATGGTGCTATTATCACGGCAGAGGCGTGGACAAGTCGTATGAAAAAGCGATGACCCTCTACAAGACCGCTGCAGATATGGGAAACAGCTATGCGATGCACAGCATAGGCAGCTGCTATTTCTACGGCCATGGGGTGGAGAGATCCTTAGCCA
The DNA here is from genome assembly GCA_017540825.1 of Candidatus Methanomethylophilaceae archaeon. Lineage (GTDB taxonomy): Archaea > Thermoplasmatota > Thermoplasmata > Methanomassiliicoccales > Methanomethylophilaceae > Methanoprimaticola. The sequence continues at coordinate 56,146 of JAFYAH010000027.1, forward strand.
AAGCGGTGGAATGGTACAGGAAGGCCGCGGACCTGGGCAACGCATATGCGATACACAGCTTGGGATGGTGCTACATCAACGGCAAAGGCGTGAAACAATCGTACGAAGACGCGGTCGAGCTCTACGAGAAAGCAGCGAGAATGGGCAACAGCTATGCCATGTACGGCCTAGGTTGGTGCTACGAGAAGGGAAAGGGAGTCCGCATGTCCTACCTCGAAGCAGTGAGCTGGTACGAGAAGGCTGCGGAACTGGGCAACTACTACGCCATGCACAACCTGGGCGAATGCTACGAGAAAGGAAAGGGCGTTGAGCAGTCGAACGAGATGGCGTTCGATTGGTATATGAAAGCAGCTGAAATGGGAGACTCCAAGTCAATCAGCAACATCGGCGAATGCTACTACTACGGCAGAGGCGTAGAGCAGTCTTACGAGAATGCCATGATGTGGTACTCGAGAGGCATGGAGCTAGGCAACGCCTACTGCACATACGGCCTCGGATGGTGCTACTACTACGGCAAAGGTGTGGAAAAGTCTTACGAGAAGGCCGTAAAATGGTACAGCCTGGCTTCCGATCAAGGAAACAGCTATGCCATGTACGGCCTCGGATGGTGCTACTACTACGGCAGAGGCGTAGAGCAGTCTTACGAGAAAGCTGTCGAAATGTATTCGAAAGCAGCCGAGATGGGCAACAGCTATGCCATGTACAACCTTGGATGGTCCTACGAGAACGCGAGAGGAGTCGAACAATCGTACGACAATGCGTTCTATTGGTATAAGAAGTCAGCCGAGATGGGCAACAGCTATGCCATGTACGGCCTTGGAGAATGCTATTTCTACGGTCACGGAGTGGAGGAATCAGTAGATAAAGCCATCAAATACTACCTCAAAGCAGCAGAGATGGGAAAATCCTATGCATCGTTGAGATACGAAGCGTTCTCCGATCTTAACGAGGACGAATCCCCGTGATCAATCAAGAGAGTCGACGTATTTTGCCCACTCTTTTACATCGTTGAACTCCAAGGGAGTGCCATCGCGAACGTTGAAGAGAATGGTCTCGCACTCGACGAGGATCTTCTCAAGGTTGTTCTTCCTGTCCTCATCTATGAGGCCCCTGACGTATGCATCCTCGATCTGAGGCCCGAGAGGACCGACAGGCAGCTTCCCACCGTTGATATTCTTGAGATAAATCTCAATCTTCGATCTTATCTGGGTAGCTGAGGCTATAGCCTTGTAGCTATTGCAAGGAATCTGCATAAGTGCCGGAATAGAACCTATGTTATTATTCTATCGCCACTGTCTTACATTCGTTTACTACATCGAGACTATTTCACCCGATGCAATGCTAAACCTACCTTTGGCATGATACACAAAAGAGTTAAAGCAACAACACGAGGTGTAACTACTGCTTAAAACCGACAAAAACAAGAATGGCGTTCGATGCTACGTTTGGCGCATGGCAAGCGGCCAAGGAACCGCGGGAAGCCTTTCGGGCTCCCTTGCTTCGCTGTGCGTGGTCGCGGGCGGGCCCGGAGGCCCGCCCGGCATAGGAGGTGATCCATCTGCAGGTTCCCCTACAGATACCTTGTTACGACTTAACCTTCCTTGCTGAATCCCAGTTCGAACACCCCAAAGGGAGGCGACCTCACTGGAACCCA
>JAFYAH010000028.1 GCA_017540825.1 Candidatus Methanomethylophilaceae archaeon
CGGTTGTCCAGTACGTCCGCGAGCTGCCCTTCGAGAGCGCCGTGTATCCTGCCAATATGTACCATAGATTATCGGATGGCAGTGATGGCTGCAGGAAGGGCCTGATCACCTGGTGCCCTTCCGGCCATGATCAGGAGCGCCCGAAGAGGAAGGGATGCGGGTTCATCAGGGAGAAGGGCTCCGTCGGCGACGAAGGGATTCGCTACACCGCCTGCTCAGACGACAAGACCCATTATGCGAGGGGCAGGAGGTCCCACTGCTGGTCGCTCCATTGCCCCGAGTGCATGAACGACGTCGCCTTAAGAGCGGGGACGAGGGTTGAGGAGCAGCTGAACGCCTACCGCATCTTAACAGAGAAGCAGGGAGGCGATCCGGGACCGCTGGGGCACTGGGTGGTCTCCCCTCCCCAGAAGGAGGCCAAGAGGTGGGTGCAGACCATCGGCGTTTTCGGCGCCCTCAGGAAGCACGTGGAAGGCGGTCTCCAGGACGTGGAGGCGAAGGCCGGATGCCTGGTCTTCCATCCCTGGAGGCAGACCCTTCAGCTGCTGGTATACTATCTGATGTGCCGGCGTTCCGACGACAGGGTGCTGAAAGGGGTCTCGTCCTTCGGGATGTTCAACCCCCGCCTGAACGCCTCGTACAGTCTCCGTGCGAATCTGATTCCGTCAGCGATAATCGACACTGTGGCGAGGGACGTTATAGGATACAGATGAGCTGACCGGGCGACGGGGTCGTCGACAAACCCCGCGCCCATGTTTCTTGTTTCGGAATAATTCGTACCGATAGGCCGTCACCCGAAAAACGATCACTCGATTTGCCTTTTGGGTTTCGTCCTCTTTTGGGAGCTCGCAAGCGCTTTCCGTCTCAGGTCGATGGTAACGTCGTCATCGAAAACGCTGAGCGCACGCTTTGACCCCGATGCTTTATTGGTCACCTTACGAGAGCTGATCATCGCATCATCCCCATGGAATTTGGAACCGGCTGGAGGCCGCTCGCTATTGCCGATGCGCGTAGGATATTGTTTCAGGACTCTGACCTCCACATCCCCTTTGGCTATGCGAGTCTAGGCGTTGTGCGTATTGGTCTGGTGATGCTTTGTTCTGGCACCTCTCTTGATGCTGTCCGCTTCCACGGAGGCTCTTGAAGCTTTGAATGTAGCCATATCAAGTCCTCCTCCTTTTGCCATTCTCATCGAAGTGCTCTTTAAAGTATTCGTCAAAGAGTGCTTCTCCCACCGCCTCATCGACGCCCCAGGTCATCAGATCTTCATATCCGCCGTCCTTTACATTGGGGAATACATAATCGGCGATCTTCTTCTGCCACTCTTTCGAGGGGATCTGCCCCGGAGCGCCGGCGTATTGTCCCTCTTCCTCGGACATGTATCTGAGTTGCAGTCTGAGATCCTTGTACAGCCATCTCTGCCTTACCAGCTCGATTATGAGCTCGTCCTTGCTGAGCTTCTCCAGCTCCTCCCATTCGCTAGTCATTTTTCACCTCCCCTTACAGTATTGCACGCTGATGCTCTTCCCGCCACATATGTCTGACGGAAAGTCTGCCGACATGATCCGATCATCGCACCAATTGTCCCACGGCACGAGCGGACGGCATGTCACGGGCATCCCCCGCCTCAAAAGCGGATAGGTCATCGTGCGCGTTGTTTGCATGCCGTACCGCTGAATCTGATTGGACCGATTGCTCGTCCCCTCATGCGTTCTCATGCGTGTTCTTCTCGTCTGAATCGCCCTCATTCCATTCATGGACATTTTTCTCCTTCGACTGTACGTTCAACCGCTGTCCTTTGATTGTATTTTCAATGTGATATTGATTCTATCTTAATTCACCTCAAGTCTTGATTAGATTAATAGTATATAATACATTTATTTTCTTAATTCATATTATAATTCATATTCTAATTCGAATAGTTAAATATCAAAAAAGAGGTTGGATTCAGTATATGATAACCAGAACTGTCAGGGTCCCCAAAACGCTGGTGGACGAGATAGACAAGCGCATCGACTCCCAGGAATACTCCACCCGTGCAGACTTCATACTGCATGCCATGAGGCAGATGCTGACAGTATTCGCTTCTAAGAAAAAGGAAATGATCGAGGCGGCCTCTCCGAACTACAGGATAACCGAGGAGAGAATCACAGAGCTGTTCAATTCGCTGGCGCAGTCCTATCTCAAGGGGTTCGACGAATACGGCGGCGAGATGATGCAGATCAACACGCGCGTCCCGGAAGGGCTGGAGGACAAGACGATGATCCTGATGAAGCCGGAGTACGGATTCAAGAAGAAAACGGACTACACTCGTGCTTCGATCATATGCCTGCTGTCAGTCCTGAGAGAGACCGACGACTCGTTCGAGGATGCCGAGAAGCTCATAGCCAAGCAGAGGCAGATGACAGAGACTGTCAACAAGGTCATCATCGAAGGGCTCAGCAAGGGCATGACTGCCAAAGAGATACTGGATGCCGCCTATGAGAAGCTGAAGGACACTGAGACTGGTGCGGAATGAGCGTGCGAGCTCTAAGTCCTATGAGAGTTTGGGCAATCACAGGTGCTTCAACAGCTATCATACAATAGGATGATGAAGAGAGGTCCACGAGATCATCAGGCGCAGGTCCAACGACAAAAAGCCGGACCCACGTCTTCCCGAAGACCCAAAAAAACGACTTAGAAAAACGCAAACGCCATTAGCCAGACCGCGAGAAACAAGGTCGTCAATTGTGCTGAATAGCATAATGTATCAGTGGGCCCGCCCGGATTTGAACCGGAGTCAATGGCTCCCGAAGCCACAAGGATACCAAGCTACCCCACGGGCCCACAGGACAGCTGATTTATTCGTCTGATATAATGATTTGCATAACGGCGACAAGCCCTCTTATGAAACGAGATGACGATTCTAGCTCTTGCAGCACGAATGCCCGAGAACGTATCTGCGTAAATACGCGCATGCGGATTCGCCAGCGTGGGACTTATCGCAAGGAGCATAGTAAGCCGCACCGGCCCGGGGCTGGCTCTGCAGGAGATGATGTACGGGTTCATCATGGCCCTCCTCTTCATCACAGCAACGCGTTTCGGGATCCTGAATATAAACTCCGCAATGGACATAATCATCCTCATGGTGGGCATGGACTTCACCTGGGGGGTCATAGACTGCATCCTGTTCTACACGATCGACGTCCTGGAGCAGCGCCGGATGCTTAACTACATGCGCTCGGACCTGCCGACGGACGCGAAGGCCGAGCTGATGTCCGACGACTTCGACTGCACGCCGCTGGACCTCGTATCTCCGGACCAGAGACTGGAAGCCTGCAAGAGGATAGCTCTTCTGAACATGGAGAGCGAGGAGCAGCTGAAGGAGGACCGCAAGCGCATGGCCAGCAGCGCGTTCTTCTGCTTCATAGCCACCGTCCTGCCGCTCGTTCCTACGGTCCTCCCGCTGCTGCTGATAGATGACATCGACGACGCCCTGTTCGTGGCATCCTCCCTCTCCGCGATAACCATGTTCTTCGTCGGATGGAAGATGGGGAAGCACATCGGCATGAAAGGATGGCAGCTGGGCCTGACAATAGCCAGCCTGGCCTGGGCGATAACCTTGATAGCCACCTTCACAGGCGGATGAGGCCCAGCGCCTCAGTCTGAGATAAATACATCCTGCGTCATCGCCCGTGCTTATGGACGGAGAGACGAAAGGCGTTGCGCTCCTGATAGGGAACCAGAGGAAGGGTATCGTAGCCATGGCTATACCCCTAGCCGTCGCTCTCCTGTTCCAGAACCTCAACAACATAGTCGACAGCCTCTGGGTGTCCGACCTCGGCGGGACCTCCATGGCTGCGCTGGGGATCGTTTATCCCCTCTACTGCGTCCAGCTGGGCATCGGGAACGGCCTCGGAGTGGGGGTCTCAGCGGCAATAGCGCGCCACATAGGCGAAAAGGACAGGGAGAGGGCAGAGCGCTCCGCCTGCCAGGGGTTCGTCGTGGCGGTCCAGGCCTCATTGGTGCTGACGCCGTTCCTGGTCGTCGTGGCGCCGTTCGTGATGCCTCTGATGGGCGCGGGGGACATAGCCGACGAATGCCTCGGGTACGCCTATCCGCTGTTCCTGACGACGTTCTTCATCATCCTCAGCGGGATAATGGCGGGGATGCTCCGCGGAGAGGGCGCGGCGAAGCGCTCCATGATAATGCAGGCTTCCGGGGCCGTGGTTAACATCGTCCTCGACCCGGTGATGATCTTCTGGCTGGACATGGGAGTGGCCGGCGCCGCCTGGGCGACCGCCATATCCTTCGCGGCTTCCTGCCTGATCGCGGTCATATGGTACATCCGCGGCAGAGGCCTCTTCGTCCGCATCAGGAAGGAGTACCTCAGGAGCGACAGAGCCGTCAGGAAGGACATCTTCTCCGTGGGGCTTCCGGAGGCGCTGGAGCTGTCTGTGATGAACGTGTTCAACATCGCCCTGAACTTCTGCGTCATCATGTGCGGAGGGACCGACGGCGCAGCGATATACTCGTCGAGCTGGAGGGTGTTCTACATCCTCATGGTCCCCGCCCAGGCCATGGGAGGTGCCCTCGTCAGCGTATGCTCCGCCGAGTACGGGATGGGTAGGTTCGACATGATACGCGACGGTTTCCGCTTCACCGCAGTCCGCGCCTTCGTCCTGCTCGTGCTGTTCTCCGCGATCACAGCCGCGTTCGCCGACCCGATATCTGCGGTCTTCACCCACAGCGAAGGGCTCAGGCAAATGCAGGGGGAGATGACGGACATGATCAGGATGTTCTGCGTGTTCCTGCCGATGATGTCCTTTATCTACACTGGGTCCTCGCTGATGCAGGCCCTCGACCGCGCCCGCGGGGCCATGCTGAACTCCCTGGCGAGAAACCTTATGCTGACCGGCCTGTTCTTCCTGGGGGCGTACTGCTTCGGGACACTTGGGTCGCTGTGGACCCTCCTGGCCATAGGCGAAATCACAGGAGGCCTGATGATGCTGGCCCATGCTGTCGTTGTCTTTAAGAAGATAGAATCGAGAACTCCTCATCGAGCCAGATCGGCATTGTTTTGTTTCCTGCATCTTTAAGCACCCGAAACAATTCCTGGACTGCGCTCGGATTGCTTGCCATGCTCTCGAATCGTCCGTTTTCGCAATTTCCGAACCAAATCTTCGTTCCTGATGCTCTCATAGGCTGATGATGTTGTGGTGCCAACAGATACAGATAGACAAATCTGCCATCATCATGATTATTATGATTGCATTGAACCATATGACCATGCGCTTGTATCCTTCTTCGCTGGTCATCAACTTCATTCCTGCAACACGTTCTACCACACTCAGAAGCAACAACAACAGGTTGTATGTGACGAAACCACATAACAAGAGAAGAAACACGAGCTTGAACGTCTCTACGTTATCTGCCCCTGATATCGAACCTGTAAGGAATCCTGCGCCTCCGGTGAAGGTCAGGACTATTGCGGTGAACATTCCGAGGACTGTGACCAGACGCAGATTGTTGTTGCTGGATTCGTCCCCAATGCGTTAGATTGTTTCCTCGAGAGCCGAAGTCTTGTTATCTAATTCATTCAGGGTCTTGTTCGATTCGTTGAGACTTTTTATGCTAGCTTCCGTTTCTATCTTGATGGATTTGCGTATTATCTCTAATGAAAGATGATCTTTAAGCTTCAACAGCTTCATACAGACGCCGTTGTCATCACACCTCTCGATGACGCTTTTCAAATTCCTCATGAGGTCGTCGCAGGACTCTTCCTGAAGATCTATCATCAAGGATGCCAAAGAGCTGTATTGATGTCTGAACTGGAATTCCTGAAACCGCATATTGTACAAGTCTTTTATTTCAATGACGATAGCGTCGATTTTATCGTTGTACCCTTCGCCATCCGAATCCAGAAGCTCGATTTCAGACAGCCTTCTTAGGATTCCGTTAAGCTTCGGCTGCTGTTCTTCATTCCACTCCAGCACATCTCTGCTCATTTCGACTCCAGAAAGCTGATAATATCCCCATAGGGAATGACCTCCCTCATGCCATCTCCGTTCTTGTATGCCTTATACCATGGAGAGCCGGCCTCATGGGTCTCCCTGACTAACGAAGCGGATGACCTTCTGTTGTACCGTTCCACTAATGGAAAAAGAAAGTCCCTGTCGAGCTGATCCAGGCCATCTTTCTCGACCACGCAGATAGGATCGGCTATAAATGACCTGTATTTCATGTATACAGCAGGTATCACCGGACCGTACTTCCATGCTTCAATTCTATCGTCGAAGAGGACTCCCCTTCCACCTTTATAATAATCGATCCAAAGGAAATACAGCATCTTCTGAAGCTTCAGATTGTCGACAGGCCTCTCAGAGCTATAGCACTGGCTGACCACATATTTCGCTACTTCCTGAGCCGTATACTTCGCGGTCATTCACCATCACTGCATGCTTCATGATACCAGAATAAAAAAATAGTTATCGTTTAGGTTCGATGCCTCTGCCTCACATCATTCCAGGAATGGCACAACAAATGTCGCATAGGCTTCGATGTAGAATGATTTCACAGGGACCAGAAACATGCTCGGCACGAGAACTGCCTCGGATACATGTTACACCAGGCATCCGAGGCAAGATGAAAGAGTCGGAGCCTAGGATATCCAGGCTCCTGTTGTTTCATTCGGCCATCCTTCTCAGGACGTACTGGAGTATCCCGCCGTTGGCGATGTAGTCCACCTCGGCGTCGATGTCCACCCTGCAGATGGTGTCGAACTCAAGCTTCTTCCCGCCCTTGTATGCGGTGACCCTGACGGTCCCCTTGGGCTCCAGGCCCTCGAGGTCGATGTCGAAGGTCTCGGCCCCGTCGAGGCGCAGCGTCTCGCAGTTCTGTCCCGGGAGGAACTGGAGGGGGACGATCCCCATGCCGACCAGGTTGGACCTGTGGATCCTCTCGAAGGACTCGGCGATCACCGCCTTCACACCCAGGAGGAGGGGCCCTTTCGCCGCCCAGTCCCTGGAGCTCCCGGTGCCGTACTCCTTCCCGGCAAGGATTATCAGAGGCGTCATGTCCTCCTCGTACTTGCGGGAGGTCTCGAATATAGTGTCGACGGAGCCGTCGGGGAGGTACACCGCCCTGCTGCCCTCCGTTCCGGGGACCATCTGGTTCTTGAGCCTCACGTTGGCGAAGGTCCCGCGGACCATGACCTCGTGGTTGGCCCTCCTGGACCCGTAGGAGTTGAAGTCCTCCTTCTTGACCCCCTTGGATATCAGGTACCTCCCGGCGTCGGAATCGGCCGAGAAGGCCCCCGCGGGGGAGATGTGGTCGGTGGTGATGGAGTCCCCGAGCTTGGCCAGGCATCTCGCCCTGCTTATACTCCTTATCTCGGGCTCCTCGAAGATCTCGTCGAAGAACGGAGGGTTCCTGATGTAGGTGGAGCCCTCGTCCCAGGAGAAGAGAGGAGAGTCGCTGCACTTGACGGCGTCCCACCTCTCCGAGCCCTTGAATATGTTCCTGTACTTCGAGACGAAGGTGCTCCTGGTGACGTACTCGTCCACCAGCTTCTCGATCTCCCAGTCGGCGGGCCAGATGTCCTTGAGGTAGACGTCCTTCCCGTCCACGGTGGCCAGAGGCTCCCTGTCGAGGTCGATGTCCACCCTTCCTGCGATGGAGAAGGCGACCACAAGGGGCGGGGAAGCCAGGTAGTTGGCCCTGACCAGCGGGTGTATGCGCCCCTCGAAGTTCCTGTTGCTGGACGCTATGGCGGCCACCACGAGGTCGTTAGCCCTGATGGAGTTGCTGACGGCGTCGGAGAGCGGGCCGGAGTTCCCGATGCAGGTCATGCATCCATATCCGCAGACCTGGAACCCGAGCTTCTCCAGGTACACCAGCAGCCCGGAGTTCCTCAGATACTCTGTGACGACCCTGGATCCGGGGGCGAGGGAGGTCTTGACGTAGTCCTTGGGCCTGAGCCCGAGCTCTGCGGCCTTCTTGGCCACCAGCCCTGCGGCGATCATGACGGACGGGTTGGCGGTGTTCGTGCACGAGGTTATGGAGGCGATGACCAAGGATCCGTCTCCCAGCTGCCCGGCGACCGGCTTCTTCTGCTCCTCGACTCCCAGAGCCTTCAGGGCGTCCGCGAACCTCTCCTTCATCTCGGAGAGGAGTATCCTGTCCTGGGGCCTCTTGTGTCCGGCGAGGCAGGGCTCCACCGTGGAAAGGTCCAGCTCGAGGCCGTCCGTGTACTCCGGCTCCCCGTCGTACCACATCGTCTGCTCTTTCATGTACTTCTCGACGGCGTCGACGTGGTCGAGGTCCCTTCCGCTGAGCTTCAGGTATTCTATGGTCTTCTCGTCCACCGGGAAGAAACCCATGGTGGCTCCGTACTCGGGACCCATGTTGGCTATGGTCGCCCTGTCGGCGAGGTCGAGGCTCTTGTATCCGGGACCGTAGAACTCCACGAACTTCCCGACGACCCCTTTCTTCCTGAGCATCTGGACGACGGTCAGGACCAGGTCGGTGGCGGTTATCCCCGGCCTCAGCTTTCCAGTGAGCCTGAACCCCACGACGTCCGGGAGCTTCATGTAGCTGGGCTGCCCGACCATGACCGCCTCGGCCTCGATGCCGCCGACCCCCCATCCGACGACCCCGAGGCCGTCTATCTGGGTGGTGTGGGAGTCCGTGCCGAAGCACGAGTCCGGGTAGGCGATCCTCTTGCCGTCCTTCTCCTTGACGTGGACGAGCGGGGAGAGGTACTCGAGGTTCACCTGGTGGCAGATCCCGTTCCCGGGAGGCACAGCGCGGAAGTTCTTGAAGGACCTCTGGGCCCACTTGAACAGGGCGTACCTCTCCTGGTTCCTCTCGAAGTCCAGCTTCTCGTTCAGCTCCCTGGCGTCGTCCCTGCCCGCGTAGTCGGTGTTGACGGAGTGGTCGATGACGAGGTCCACAGGGACGAGCGGGTTGATCAGCTCCGGGTCCTTCCCCATGGCCGCCACGGCGTCCCTCATGGAGGCGAGGTCGGCGACGGCGGCCCCGCCGGTCAGGTCCTGCAGGAGGACCCTTGCGGGTATCCAGGGTATGTCGCGGTCGGTGTTCTTCTCAGGGTTCCAGGATGCGGCGGTGATAACGTCCTCGTCCGTGATGATCTTCCCGTCCCTCTGCCTGAGCATGGACTCGACGATCACCTTGATGCTGTACGGCATCTTGGAAAGGTCTTTGATAATACCCTTGGACTCCAGCTCCCTGAGGCTGTATATCTCGACGTCCCCCTCTGCGGTGGATATCGTCTTCATGCAATCTCCGATCTCTGCCATGGCTTTTCCCTATGCAACGCGGTATCCGTGCTTGGTATATGATTATGGCGAATGAGCCTAGAACGTGCCGCCAGCTCCTGACAACGCATCGAGGCCCTACGGTTTATGCGAAAGGAGCAAGCTTAACATCGCAGGAGCCGATTCTTGCCTCATGTCTGACCTGAAAGGCTCCGTCTTGGTGGGAGAGGCGTTCACCTTCGACATCGATCCGAATCCGACCGCCGGCTTCAAGTGGGAAGTGGAGTCGGACGGCGGCCTTTCCTACGAGAGCTGGTACGCACAGGACGAGAATCCAGACCTGCTGGACGGCGTCGGCGGGACCATGACGTTCTCGGTGAGGTCCGACGTGCCTGGTAGGCATCCGTTCGTGCTGCGCTGCATCCGCGCTCCTGACGAATGCGTCAGGACGTTCGAGCTAGACCTCCAGGTCCGTCCCAGATGCGACTCCGTATACGCGAACACTTGGGAAGGGTTCCCCCTCTCGGTGCCCCTCTGGAAGGAGCCTGGCGGCGGATGGAAGGTCTCCGACGATGACGGGACTGGCTGCGAGATCCGCAAGGACGACGAAGAAAGAGATATATTGCGCCTCAGAGGCGGCGCTCCCGGCAGCTACTACGTCGTCCTGTCCGGTTCCGAAGGCGGACTGGTCGTCGAGCTGAGGATCCTTCCGGTCGACAGGAGGATTAGCGTCAAGGCCGTGGCCAGAGAGGGCGTTTCGTACGCGGCGGACGCCAACACTACCACCGGATACGAGTGGAATGTCGTCGACGGAGGAGGCCTGATGTTCAAAGACCGCTACGTCTCGGACCCGAACCCCGGCGCGCTATGCGGAGTAGGGGGTAGACACGTCTTCGAGATGATGGCGGAATCCCCGGGGACCTACATCCTTCGCGCGGTCTACGCCCGCCCGTGGGAGGACTACAGCGACGACGCCTTGGAGATCGTCCTCGAAGCCAGCAGCAGGAAAGCCGACGCTCCCGTAAGGGCTTTCTGCGGAAGATCGACGGACATCGTCCTGGACTCCGACGAGGATCGCGGATACCGCTGGGAGGCCTCCGCATCCGAAGGGCTGTCCGTGACCAGCGAGTACAGGCCCAGGGGCGACAGGTTCGGAACGAGCGGGGAGAGGGTGTTCCACATCCTCGTGACGAAGGACGGGAGGCGCGCCTTCGCCGCCGCCTATCTGGATCCCGACGGGAATCCCGTAGACGAGTACAAGGTCGACGTGGAGGCCCTGCCTGCCGTGGACACGATCCGCGGAGAGGCCTTCGTCGGAAAGCCGTACGTCGTCGAGCTTAAAGCCAACCCGACGACCGGATTCCGCTGGTCCGTAGCGGACGACGGAGGCCTGAAGGTCGACGAGAGGTACGTCCCCGACTCCAGGAACAAGAGGATCTGCGGAAGCGGGGGCAGGACGGTGTACAGCCTGAGCGCGGATTCCCCCGGAGAGTACAGGTTCGTTGCGCAGTACGGCCGCAGCTGGGAAAGTCATCCTATAAAAAGCATAGAGGTCGTCCTCCTCGTTAAGCCCAAGAAAAGGCTTTTCTGACCCCTCTATGAACGGGACCGGGCCTTTTCCGGTCATTGATTTGACAAGATATTCGTTGATGCCGTCACAATTTATGCTGTTGACGACCTTATTTTTATTGCAAACTCAATAATATACTATTTTTTGACAAATTATTAAATATCCAAAACGTGTCATTCATTCAGGGATATGAAATGTTCCAAAAGATACTGTTAGCCGTTGATGGAAGCATAAAGAACAGAGCCGCAGTGACCAAGGCATTGAACATGGCGAAGGAGTCGGGCGGCAAGGTGACCGCGCTGTTCGTAGAGAACATAGGATACAAGCTCGTGCCCGTATACTACTCGATCGCGCAGATAGACGAGACGGCACAGAACGTGTTCTCCTTCGTAAGAGCCGAAGCCGAAGCGATGGGGGTCGAAGTCGACTACAAGGTAGTGATCGGCCATGCCGCGAAGGACATAGCGAACCTCTCCCGCGACTATGACGTTGTCGTATGCGGAACCAGAGGGCAGTCCGGAGTAAAGAAGATGGTCTACGGCAGCGTTTCGGACTACGTGGCGAAGAACTCGAACGCGAAGACGGTCGTCGTGAACGGCTGATCCAGAAAGAACGGCCATTTCGTATCCTGTAAGGGCAGCGGGGCGTGACGCCTCGGCCCTTGTCGGGAAGCGATTTTTCTTTTTCTTAAAAAAATAATAAGAAAAGGCGCGGTTTCCCGCGTTTGGTCTGCTCAGTCCTCTGGAACGAACTTGAATCCGTAGTGGATCACTCCGCTCGCCCCGTCGGCGTCGAGCTTCCTGAGGACGGCGCGGACGCGCATGCCTATGGCCACGGACTCGAGGTCCACGTCCACCAGCTGTCCGGTGATCATGACGCCGTCGTCGGTGCGCACCATGACGACAGCGTAAGGCTTCAGCCTGTTGTTGCAGTCTGGCGCATCGTAGATGACCGTGTACGTGAACACCTCGCCGGTGCGGCACACGCTGTGCTTCTCCATCTTCCCGAGGCTCTTCCTCCTGCATACGGGACAGAAGTCGCGGCTGGGGAAGAATATCTTGCCGCAGTTGGCGCACTTGGTCCCGATCAGGTTGTACCTCCCCGGGATCTCCCTCCATTCTCTCGCTACGGATGCCATCAGATCGCCTCCAGGATCGAAACGGCCACAGTGGAGCCCGTTCCTCCGGAGCTCTGCGCCAGGCCGTACTTGGCGCCTTCCACCTGCCTCTTGTCCGCAGACCCTCTGAGCTGCTCGACGACCTCGACGATCTGGGCGACCCCGGTGGCCCCGATCGGGTGGCCGCGGGCCTTGAGCCCTCCGGACGTGTTGACGGTGACGGCGTCCCCTCCCAGCTGGCATCTTCCTTCCAGGACGGCCTTCCCGGCCTCCCCCTTCTTGAAGAACCCGAGGTCCTGGAGGGCCATGATCCCCGAGACGGTGTAGACGTCGTGGACCTCCGCCACGTCGATGTCCGCCGCAGTTATCCCCGCCCTCCTGTAGGCCTTCTCCGCCGCCTTGACGGTCGCGCCGTAGGAGGTGATGTCGCTCCTCTGGAAGAGCCCCAGGCTGTCGCTGGCCTGCTCCGCCGCGGAGACCTTGACGTACGAGTCCGTGTGCTTCCTGGCATCCTCCAGAGGGCAGAGGACCAGTGAGGCGGCCCCGTCGGTTATAGGCGCGCAGTCGAACATCCCGAGAGGGCTGGCCACCGGGCCGGACTTCAGGACGGTGTCGAGCGTTATCGCCTTCCTGAACTGCGCGTTGGGGTTGAGCGCCCCGTGGAAGTGGCTGTTCACGGCGAAGGAGGCGATCTCCTCCCTCGTGGCGGTGCCGTCGTGTATCATCCTCTGGGCTATCATCGCGTGGAGCCCGGCGAAGGTCACCCCCATCCCCGCCTCCCACTCCGCGTCGGCGGTCGAGTCCAGGATGGAGTTTATGCTGACGTCGTCGAGGTCGGTCATCTTCTCCGCCCCTCCCACGAGGACCACGTCGTTGAGCCCCGAGGCCACGGCCATGACCGCCTGCCTGAACGCCACCGCTCCAGAGGCCCCTCCGGCCTCTATCCTGGTCGCGGGTACGTTGTTGCTCGCGAGCCCGGAGTAGTCCACTATCAGCGACGCGATGTTCTGCTGGTTGATGAAGCGCCCTGCGGACATGTTCCCGATGAATATGCCGTCCACCTCGCTTCCCGAGAGGTTGGCGTCCTCCATCGCCTTCATCCCGGCCTCTATCCCGAGGGCGCGGAACGACTTGTCCCAGAGCTCCCCGAACTTGGTGACTCCCACACCTATGATTGCTACGTCCCTCATCTGAATCACTCCGGCATCACTATCTTTCCCTTGTACTTGGCATAGGTCCCGTAATCGACGTAGACGGGGCTGGAGAGGATCTTCTCGAGGACCGGAGCCCTGCCCCTCTGGTAGCCCTTGATGGCGTCGGTGACGGTTATGTCGAAGGCGTCGCTTCCCGCTCCGGACCCGTAGGAGGTGACGAAGATCCTGTCTCCCGGCTCGGCGTGGTCCAGGACGTTCGCCAGCCCGAGCGGGACGGCGCCGCTGTATGTGTTACCTATCTGCGGGGTCAGGAGGCCGTACTCTATCTGCTCCGGGGAGAACCCGAGCTGCTTGGCCACCCTGGTGGGGAACTTCCCGTTGGGCTGGTGGAACACCGCGTACTTGTAGTCGGCGGCGGAGGTCCCCATGGCGTCGAACATCATCTTCGCGGCCGAGGTGATGTGCCTGAAGTAGGCTGGCTCCCCGGTGAACCTGCCCCCGTGGAGCGGGTAGGGCTGGCCCTCCCTCCTCCAGAAGTCAGGGGTGTCTGTGGTGAAGCTCAGCGTCCTGTTTATCCTGGCGATGACGTCCTCGGACCCGATGAGGTACGCCGCGCCTCCTGCCGACGCGGAATACTCCAGCGCGTCGCCGGGCGCCCCCTGGGAGGTGTCCGCTCCGATGGCGACCCCGTACCTGACCATTCCGGACCCGACCAGGCCCATGCACGCCTGGATCCCCGCCGTTCCGGCCTTGCAAGCGAACTCCATGTCAGCCGCGGTCATGGCGGGGGTGGCCCCGATGGACTCCGCGACTATCGTGGACGTCGGCTTCACGGCATAGGGGTGGGACTCCGATCCCACGTAGATGGCCCCTATGTCCGCGGGGTCCACCTGCGGCACCCTGGCCATCATGTGCCTCGCCGCCTCCGTCGCGATGGTGACCACGTCCTCGTCCGGGGACGGGACGGACTTCTGGCTTATCATGAGGCCTTTCCCCATGGCCTTCCCGTCCACTCCCCATATCCTCCCGATCTCCTCGGGCTTTATCCTGTACCTCGGGACGTACGCCCCATAGCTTACGATTCCTACTTCCACGTCATCAGTCCTCTTTGAAAGCGTTCAGGTTCGCGACTATCTCGTCCACGCCCAGGTCGGTGACCACGAGCGGGATCCTCTCCAGATGGGCCAGCTTCACGGCCAGCGGGTCGACCTTCTCGGGCTTCTGGTAGACGACCATCGCAGGCGTGAGCGGGTGCGCGCGAACCGCGATCATGGGGGAGCGGCCGAAATGGACGTTCGTGAAGATGAGCGCCCTCTCGATGTTCCCTCCGTATATCTTCAGGTAGTCCTGGGACCCCAGGCTCAGGATGGCCTTGACGGAGTCCACAACGGTGTAGCCGTACACCATCTTCTTTGTGGTCATGTCCGGGTTCAGGTTCCTCCCGGATATGGACTCTATAAAACCGTCGATGTCGACCCCTCCAGGGAACTCGTCCATCGACGTGATGCACTCCAGCTTGAACTCCGGGTTGTATCTGGAGATGACCTGCGAGCCGTTCTCCAGATCGAGCTCGACGAACGCCTCCACCATCTTCTTGACCACGTTCACCCCGGGGGACTTGCGCCTTCCGGACTCGTAGTCGCTGATGACGGAATGGGAGACGCCCATCGCGTCGGCTAGCTGGTGCTGGGAGAGGCCGAACTCCTCCCTCCACTTCTTGATCGTACGGCCAGGGTTCGGGGAGAGGGCTATCTCTCCGGCGATCCTCTGCTTGAACTCGTCGACCATGGAAGGAGGATTCGGCGTCCGTATATAATATTGTCGTATATCTAATACGTCGTTCGCCGAATCAGTCGAGCTCCTTGGAGAGGACCTCGACTATCTTCTTCAGGACCTTGATCCTCCCGTACTTCTTGTCCTCCGACTCCACCACGATCCAGGGGGCGAAGTCGGTGTTGGTGGCGGAGATCATGTCGTCGATGTAGCTCTCGTAGACGTCCCACTTCTCGCGGTTCCTCCAGTCCTCGTCGGTGATCTTGTACTGCTTGACAGGGTTCTCCGCCCTGGCGTTGAAGCGCTTGAGCTGCTCGTCCGGGCTGATCTCCATCCAGAACTTCAGGACGATGCATCCGGTCTTGGTCATGAACTCCTCGAAGCCGCGGATCTCCTTCGCGGAGCGGCCGTACTCCTCCTCGGTGCAGAACTTCTCTATTGGCTCCACCATCATCCTGCCGTACCAGGACCTGTCGTAGATGGCTATGTGGCCGGCCTTCGGCGTCTTCACGGCGAACCTCCACATGTAGGTATGGAGCCTCTCCTCCCCGGAGGGGGCCGCGACGGGGTTGACGTAGTATCCCCTCGGGTTCAGCGCACGGGTGACGCGCTTTATGGTGCCCCCTTTCCCAGCGGCGTCCCAGCCCTCGAACACCAGCGCGAGGCTCCTGCCGCTGGTGGCCAGCTTCCCCTGCAGCCTGTTCAGCTCCATGGAGAGCCTCTGCAGGTCCGACTTGTAGTTCTTCGCCTTCTTGGTCAGGTCCGCGTCCTTGCGGGGGTTCTTGTACAGCGGCTCCACCTTCTCCGTGGTACTGGGATACCCGGAGTCTATCCTGGCCTTCACGCGGTCCAGGAATATGCGGACCACGTTGTCAACCGTCTTTATGATGTTGTCGTCGACCTTCACTATGTCCCAGGGGGCGGCTGCGGTGCTGGTGCTGGATATCAGCTTGGAGGACAGCCGGCGGTTCCATATCTCGTACTTGGAGTCGTCGTAGAGGTATGAACCCTTGGGGCCGTTCATCCATCCGTTCTCGAGCACCCTCGTCTCGTCGCTGGAGTCGAGGAATATCTTGACCAGGATTATGCCGTTGTCCGTGAAGTAGCTCTCCAGGCCCTTGAGGAAGCCCAGGCGGTCCTTCTCCACGTCGGACTGCTTCAGCCACGAGTACCAGGACCTGTCGTAGACGGCGATCTTTCCTTTGGCGGGCTCGTGGCCCATCGTCTTCATCGCCCCCCTGCAGTCCATCTTGTCCCCGGACATGAAATGGGAGTATGTGGCCACGCGGGGGTCCAGGAGGTTCATGAACTCGTTGACGACGCTGCCCTGGACCTTCTCGTCGCGGCACTCGAAGACCACCAGCACCGGCTTCTGCTTCTCAATGATGACGCGCTGGATGACCGTTATCTCGTCCTCCAGCTCCGAGCTGACGTTATAGACCATAGCCACGTATCCGAACGCTTTTTTAAAGCATTGTCGACTATACCGGCCCGTGATCTCTGAAATCGAAGACATCGTGAGGCGCTCTGGGAAAAGGGTCAGAGAGGCGTCCGGGTTCACCGTCTCGGACAAGGGGACCAGGGAGAACCTGGTGACCTCCGCCGACGTGGAGAACGAGAGGTTCCTGAAGGAGGAGCTGCTCTCGCTCCTTCCGGGCTCCGTCTTCAAAGGGGAGGAGGGGGACGACGTCCCTGTCGCGAAGGAAGGGTACACGTGGATCGTCGACCCCATAGACGGAACCACGAACTTCTCCCGCGGGATACCGGAGGTCGGGATCTCCGTCGCCCTCATGAAGGACGCGAAGCCGTTAGCCGGCGTCGTCTACAACCCGTTCACCGACATCCTGTACTCGGCGGAGGCCGGGAAGGGGGCTTTCAAGAACGGGAAGCCCATAACGGTGTCGAACCGTCCGCTGGAGGACGCCATCCTTTTCACAGCCTGGTGCGCCTACGACAAGAGCCTGTCCGCCCCGTGCTTCGAGGTGAGCGAGAGGCTCCACCCGGCATGCAACGACATCCGCAGGATAGGCACTGCGGCGGTGGAGCTGTGCATGATGGCCGAGGGCGCCGCCGAGCTGTACTTCGAGATCAGGCTGAGCCCCTGGGACTTCGCCGCGGCTTCCGTGGTCCTGACGGAGGCGGGAGGCCACATATGCTCCTTCGGCGGGCCGCTGGACTACGACCGCCCATGCCCCGTGATAGCCGCCAACACCCCTGGGAACCTGGCCTATCTTGCCAGAGCCGTCGTGGACGTGTTCGGGGAGAGGCCGTACCGAGGTCAGGCCTTCAGGAGCTCCACGGAGGCCACGTTCTCGACGGCCTGGTCCTCGTAAGAGAGGAACCTGTCGTCCAGGCCCAGCGCCCTCGCCTTGGCGTCCGTCGCCTGGACGAGGCTGTCGTCCCTCTCCATGCCGATTTCGTCCAGCCTCGGGTCGTCCACGTCCAGCAGTAGGGCGACGTACTCGTCCCTGCCGTCCTTCGGCCGCATCTTGGCGATGGCCTTCCCGATCTGCCTCTCCCAGGCGCAGTACAGGATCACCTCGGTGAGCAGGGTCTTCGACCTGTTCGTGCCCTGCTTCATGGACCTCTCAGCATGGAAGAGCGCCGATAGAACGTGGTCCTTCCCGCAGACCGTGTCCGGATCCATGAGGACCACGTCGCCGCCCATGGACGTGAAATGCCCCACTATGGCGTCGAATCCCGCGCCTCCCCTGATCCCGATGACTTCGGCTCTCATGGACGGGCATAGTCCGGATGGCTTTATAGTTTGACGGGACGGCGGTAGTCAAACTTATCTAATAAAGGAGGCATGGCGTGACAGGAACGTGTGAGCCTAATGACCGACGAATGGATCAGGATAGCTGCGCCCGCCACCACTTCCAACATAGGCGCGGGCTTCGACATATTCGGAATCGCCCTCAAGGAGCCTTACGACATCATCGAGGGAAGGAAGATCGAATCGGGGATAGTCATCACCGAGGTCTCAGGGCCCGGATCCGACTCCATCCCTCTAGATCCGTCCTCCAACTCCGTCGGGATCGCGGCGGCCGAGGTCCTCAGGAGATGCGAAGCGGACTTCGGGATCGAGATCAAGATAAAAAAGGGGATAAGGCCGTGCAGCGGGATCGGCTCGTCGGGAGCTTCCGCCGCGGGCGGGGCGTACCTGGCGCACATCCTGTGCGGAGAGAAGCTGAACCTCACCGAGCTGGTGCTCTGCGCCGCGCATGCGGAGGACGTGACGTCCGGCGGGTTCCACGCCGACAACGTGGCCCCCTGCGTGCTGGGAGGGTTCACCATCATCAGGTCGTACGAGCCTTTCGAGGTCATAAGCATAAAGCCGCCGGAGGACCTGGGCGTAGTGGTCGCCATGCCCGACGTGCTGGTCCCCACCAAGGAGTCCAGGGCGGTCCTCCCGAAGGAGGTCGGCGTGAAGGACCTGGTGTTCCATGTCGGGAACGCCTCGTGCCTCGTGTACGCGATGATGTCCGGGGACCTGGGCCTCATCGGAAGGTCCGTCAAGGATGCGGTCTTCGAACCTGCCAGGGCGCATCTTGTGCCGCACCTGAAGCAGGCCGAGTCCGCCGCCATGTCCCACGGCGCCCTGGTGTCCTTCCTGGGAGGGTCGGGGCCCTGCATAATATCCTTCTACGACAAGGGCTCGCACAACGGCGACCAGATAGCCGACAGCATAAAGTCGCTGTATGCTGAGAACGGAATGAAATGCGACACCTGGGTCACGGAATGCGGTTCCGGATGCAGGAGGATTTGAAATGGCAGCACACAAAGTCATCTGCTGGGACTGCGGAGCCGAGGTGGACGACCCGTTCGTCAACATCTGCCCCAGATGCGGCGGCCTACTGACCGTCAAGATGGACCTGGAGAAGGTCAAGGAGATGAGGCCGGAGGACCTCCGCAAGACCCCCATCGGAGTCTGGAGGTACGCCCCGTTCATGCCCGTGGACCCCGCCCACAAGGTATCGATCCAAGAGGGAGGGACCCCTCTGTACCCCACCAAGGCCCTCGGGGCCGAGCTCGGGGTGGAGAACACGTTCGTCAAGTTCGAGGGGCTGAACCCCACCGGGTCCTTCAAGGACAGGGGCATGACCATCGGCGTCTCCCACGCCAAGGAGCTGGGGGCGAAGGTGGTCGGATGCGCCTCCACCGGGAACACGTCCGCCTCGCTGGCGGCGTATGCGGCGAAGGCCGGGATCAAATGCGCGGTGTTCCTCCCCTCGGGGAAGGTCGCCATGGGGAAGCTCGCCCAGGCCCTGTTCTTCGGGGCCAAGGTCCTGTCCATCGACGGGAACTTCGACGACGCCCTCGCCCTCGCCAGGAAGATGGCCGACGAGAGGAAGCTGTACCTTCTGAACTCCATCAACCCCTACCGTCCGGAAGGCCAGAAGTCGGTCCTGTTCGAGATAATGGACCAGCTGGACTACGACGTGCCCGACAGGGTCATCCTTCCCGTCGGCAACGCGGCCAACATCTGGGCGGTGTACAAGGCGCTCACCGAGCTCAAGGAGGTCGGATGGATCGACAAGGTCCCCATGCTCACCGGGATACAGGCAGAGGGATCCGCCCCCGTCGCCAAGGCGTTCGCGGCCAAGAGGAAGGACTTCGACCCCGAGCCCAACCCGGAGACGGTCGCCACGGCCATCAGGATCGGGAACCCCGTAAGCGGAAGGAAGGCCCTCCATGCGATCTACTCCACCGGCGGATGCAGCACCACCGTCACGGACGAGGAGATCATCAAGGCACAGCAGCTCCTGGGAAGAAGGGAGGGAGTCTGCGTGGAGCCCGCGTCGGCGGCTTCCGTGGCAGGGCTGAAGAAGCTCCGCGACTGCGGCGTCGTCGACAGGGACGAGCGCGTCGTCTGCATATGCACCGGGAACGGCCTGAAGGACCCCGACACGATCATAAACAACTGCGCCCCGCCCATAAAGTGCGGGAACTCCGTGGCGGACGTGGAGCGCATCCTGTCCCAGTGAGGACGAAAGCCGGGCGGGAATCCCGTTCGGCCCTTTCCTTCTTTTTGCTCTCCTTATCGCGGCGATCGGAAATCGAACAGGTTCGACTGCGAAGGGCCGCCCTTCCCTTTCTTGGAGGGGCCCTTCGGCTTCGGGACGGCCGTCTCCTCGGGAGCCGCGGCCGCGCTCTCGCCGTACTCCGCGGCCATCGCGTCCAGCATCGCCTCTTCCTCCTCGTCGGTCATCTCCTGGGCAGGCTGCCTGGATTCTGTGGTACCGAAGCGGGCCTTCATGCTCCTGGCAAGCGCGTTGCCTATCCTGGGTATCGCTGCCAGGGCGGCCTCGTCCATCGCCATGACGTCCAGCTCGGAGACGACCCCGTTATCGAACAGGCTCCTGGCCCTGCTGCGCCCGACGCCCCTGAACCCGACCAGCTCCATCAGCTCCTCCTTCACCCCGTACTTGATGCGGGTTATCAGAGGCCTTATCCTGACGACGGCGTCGGGGTTGAATATCAGCGCGATCTCGTTCATCGCGTAGAGCATCCAGTCCATCATGTCCACCCTGGACCTGATGTCCCCGGGCCCGATGCCCATGGAGTCCGTTATCGAGTCCTCCGGGACCTCCTCTATCCACTTCTCGACCAGCATCGCAGTCTTCAGGTCGCTGAAAAGGAACTCGGGGTCGTAGTCCTCTATCTCGTCCGGATCCACAAGGTATCTCCCCTCCATCCTGTTGGCCAGCGCCGCCAGGGGCAGCTCGTCGCACTTCTTGGGATACATCCCCATGACGTCCGGGGTCATAGCGGCGGCGGCCAGGATCTGGATGGCCTCCGTGTCGTCCGTCATCTTCATGACCGCATCCCTTAGCAGGGAGGCCGAGACCGGGTCTATGCACATGTCCGAGACCCTCTTCCCGAACGGGAGGGCTTCTATCCTGTCCCCGTCGCGGACCACCATGCATTCCGTCTCGAGGAACTCGACCGTGCGGTCTATAACCGACTCTATGCCGAACATCTGCGACGTGGAGCCGAAGAAGGTGTCCCTCAGGAAGTCGAGGATGGAGTCCTCCGACCAGGCGTCCCCTGTGGCTATCAGGCCCAGCATGTGACTCCTCAGGACCTTCTCGCCGAACAGCTTGGATGTGAGCCTCTCTGTGTCGTGGTTGATGTAGTCGTCCATCAGATGGTCGAGATCGTTCGGGTTCTTCGCCACCAGGACGGCCTCCCCGTAGGGGTCGTACCTAGGCCTCCCCGCGCGCCCGCACATCTGCTTGATCTCCATAACAGGGAGCGGCACGTTCCCCGCGTTGGTGTCGAAGCGGGTGGTGTCGCGTATGACCACCCTTCTGGCCGGGAGGTTTATCCCCGCTGCCAGCGTGGGCGTCGCGACGATGCACTTTATCCTCCCCTGGCGGAAGCCGTCCTCGATGAAGCGCCTCTGCCTGTACGTCAGCCCGGCGTTGTGGAAGGCCACCCCGCATCTCACGCATTCGGCCAGCTTCCTTCC
Organism: Candidatus Methanomethylophilaceae archaeon; assembly: GCA_017540825.1. Classification (GTDB taxonomy): domain Archaea; phylum Thermoplasmatota; class Thermoplasmata; order Methanomassiliicoccales; family Methanomethylophilaceae; genus Methanoprimaticola. The sequence continues at coordinate 21,347 of JAFYAH010000028.1, forward strand.
GGAGGCGGTGGACTCCGCGTCCCCTTCGAGTATGTACTCCTCCGCCGGCGTCAGGCTCTTGCCGACCATGGAAGCCAGAGGCTTGCTGAACTTGACCGCCAGGGCCTCCGTGGAGCGGCGGCTGTTCACGAAGACTATGCTCTGTCCGCCTTCCTTGATCGTCTGCTCCACCAGGCCCCACACCTCGTCCCTGCTCTGGGAGGCGACGTCCCTCCTGCTGCCGTCCCCGAAGAGTATCTCCCCGTCGAAATACGCGCCTTCCTTGAGCGGGATGGGGCGCCAGTCGCTCCTAACCAGCTCCGCGCGCAGCCAGTAGGCTAGGTCGTCGGCGTTGGATATCGTGGCCGAGAGCGCGATTACCTGCAGGTCCCTGCTCCTGCGCATGAGCTTGGTCAAGGCTACCTCCAGCGTAGGGCCTCTGCCGGCGTCGTGTATCATATGTATCTCGTCCGCTATCACCAGCCCCACGTCGCGCATCCAGTCGCTCCCGTGGCGGATCATCGAGTCTGCCTTCTCGGAAGTGGCCACCACCACGTTGGCGTCCGCCAGCCCCCTGTCCTCGGAGTCCAGGTCGCCGGAGCTCAGATGGACCTTCACACCTAGCCCGGAGAACCGTTCGAAATCGTCCTTCTTCTCGGACGCGAGAGCCTTGAGAGGGACGATGTAGAGGACCTTGCGCCTCCGCTCGACAATGGCCTTGAGGGCCGGGACGTACCCGATGAGTGACTTCCCGCTGGCGGTAGGTATGGCGGCCACCAGGTTCCTCCCTTCGAGCGCGAGAGGGATCGCCTCCGCCTGAGGGGGATGGAGCTCCACGAACCCCTCTGCCATGAGCGCCTTGGCGACGCTCCCGGGTATGTCCAACTCGTCTACTCTCATGCTAATCCAGCCGTATCCCTGCGTCGTAGATAATATGATGCCGCGCCTTAATAATTAGATTTAAAAGTAACTCCCTATATCGCCTACTTATGATTTCTAGGACCGGCATTCTCCTGACGCTGGCGGCGGTGGCGCTGCTGCTGTTGCCGACGTCGTGCGCGGATGCTACCAGCTCCTATAACGAATACGCTTCCCAGCTGGACGAGAACGGAAAGGCGGTCTACGACAGCCTCTCGGTCTTCGAGAGCAGCCAGAGCCCGGTCCTCGACCTCAGGGCAGGCTTCCCTCGCGTGGTCCTGTACGCGACTGAGGAGGAGGCGAAGGATGCCGCCGTCCGGACCGTGAACGACGCCCTCGCCGCCAAATACCTCAGCGACCCGTACGGGATATGGCTCTGGAACCTCCCGACCAAGAGCGTCGAGGTGAAGCCCGACATCACTGCTGTCAAGATAGAAGGCGACCAGAAGACGTACTGCACCGTCGTCTCGGCGTCGTTCTCCCTTTCCGTTCCGGAGAAGTACCAGGACAAGGTGCCAGAGGTCCTTGAAGCCGTCAAGGACGCCGCCAAGACCTTCGGAGGGAGCGACTCCGACAAGGCGAAGGCCATAGCCAAGCACCTCTCCGGCATAACCAAGGAAGACGAGGAGGGGGCCGTGAGCGACATCTACGACGCGCTGGTGAAGAGGTCCTCGTCCTCGTTCGGGATTGCGGCCGCCTACACCTACCTCGCCGCCCAGAACGGGCTGGAGGCCATAACAGCCAAAGGAGCGTTCTACGGTAGCTCGGACAAGGGAAGCGCGTGCTGCTGGAACCTGGTCCATACGGAAGGCGCATGGTACGCCGTCGACGCCTCCAAGGGCCACATCATGGTAGGAAGCTCCACCAGCGTCGGCTCGACTCCTTTCATATCCGCCTACTCGCCGGACCTGGACATGAAGGACCCGAACGACCTGGACGCGCCGGACCTGAATAGGACGGCATACCCTTATCCGGATGAAACGCCATTCTTGGAAAAGCACGGGGCGTTCATCCTGGTCGCATTGATGGTCGCAATAGTAGTCGCGTCCCTGTTCTACGGGGCGCGCAAAGGCTACGCATGAAATAAAACAAAGTTTTTATACAAGTACAAACAGTTCCAAGGGGTCATCGAATCATGAAAAAGAAAGACGATAAAAGGTCGGAGATGTCCGTCGAGGAATGGTCGGACAAGCAGACCTTCGAGTCCACCGCGGACATAGACATCCCCTCCGCCATGGCCGAGCGCGTCATCGGGCAGGACGAGGCCGTGGAGGTCATGCGCAAGGCGGCCTCCCAGAAGAGGCACGTCATGCTCATCGGCGAGCCGGGTACCGGAAAGTCGATGCTGGCCAACTCCATGGTCGAGGAGCTCTCCCCCGAAGACCTGCAGGACATAGTGTCTTACCACAATCCCGAGGACTTCAACGAGCCCAGGATCAGGACGTTCCCTGCAGGGAAGGGGAAGGCGGTGGTGGCGGAGCAGAAGGCTGCGGCCGCTGCGAGGAAGAACCAGTCCAACACCTTCTGGGTCTACGCCTGCATGGGCCTCATAATCCTGGGGCTCATAGGCGCGTTTATGTTCAGCAACTTCACGATAGCCCTCGTGGCGATGCTGGGCGCGTTCATCATAATCATGCTCTTCAAGACCCCGATGCAGCAGAGGAACGATGTCGCGATCGTCCCCAAGCTCCTGGTAGGGCATGACCCGGGCGAGACCCCGCCGTTCGTGGACGCCACCGGGACCCATGCGGGAGCCCTTCTGGGAGACGTCAGGCACGACCCGTTCCAGTCCGGAGGGCTGGAGACGCCCTCGCACGACAGGATCGAGGCGGGAGCCATCCACAAGGCCAACAAAGGAGTGCTGTACATCGACGAGATCAACGTGCTCAGGATGGAGTCCCAGCAGGCCCTGCTCACCGCCATGCAGGAGAAGCAGATGTCCATCACCGGCCAGTCCGAGAGGTCCTCGGGAGCGCTCGTGAAGTCCGAGCCCGTTCCATGCGACTTCATCCTCGTCTGCGCAGGGAACCTGGACGCGATCCAGGGGATGCACCCCGCCCTGAGGTCGAGGATCAGAGGATACGGATACGAGGTGTACATGCGCAGCACGATGCACGACACCGACGAGAACCGCTCCAACATTGCCCGCTTCGTCGCCCAGGAGGTGAAGAAGGACGGGAAGATCCCTGCTTTCGACAGATACGCCGTCGGAGAGATCATAAGGGAGGCCCAGCGCCGCTCCGGGAAGAAGGGCGAGCTCACCCTCAGGATGAGGGAGCTGGGAGGGCTCATACGCGTCTCCGGCGACATAGCCTTCCAGAGGGGGGCGGACCTGGTCACCGTGGACGACGTCGTCGCCGCCAGGAGGACCGCCCGCAGCATCGAGCAGCAGATCGCCGACAGGTACATCGAGTCGAGCGCTGCCTACTCCATGTTCAGGACCGAGGGCAGCGAGATCGGCATGATCAACGGCCTCGCGGCGCTGAACGCGAGCTCCAACATGGCGGAGTATTCCGGGATAGTCCTGCCCATAGTGGCCGAGGTCTCCCCGTCCCAGGTCCGCAAGGGCGGCCGCATAATAGCCACCGGGCAGCTCGGGACGATAGCCAAGGAAGCCGTGGACAACATATCCGCTGTCATCAAGAAGTACACGATGACCAACCTCTCGGACAGCGACATCCACCTCCAGTACATCGGGACCTACGACGGGGTCGAGGGAGACAGCGCGTCGATAACCATGGCGACCGTCATAATCTCCGCCCTCGAGCGCATACCCATCCGCCAGGACCTCGCGATGACCGGGTCCCTGAGCGTCAGGGGCAAGGTGCTTCCCGTCGGAGGAGTCACCGCCAAGCTCGAGGCGGCCGCAGCATCCGGAATCAAGATCGCCCTCATACCGAAGGACAACGGCCAGGACGTGATGATCGAGAACAGGTACTACAAGACCATGGAGGTCTACACCGTGGAGACCCTCAGAGACGTGTTCGAGTACGCCTTCGTGGACTGCCCCATGAAGCAGCAGTACATGGACAAGCTCCTCCCGCTCAACGAGGGCGGCGTGTCCACCGTCAAGAGGGTGGAGCCTCCGAAGGATTACGCGCTCGAGCCCAGGCCGACAGCCCGCAAGGAGCGCGTCAAGGAAGCCCGCTCCGAGGAGCCTGAGGCGGAGGAGGAGGTCCTGCCAGACGCGGATGTGCCCCCGAACCTCGGAAGAGGCCCCACCGATCCTCTGAAGCCGTTCAGAGGATGAGGCAAAAACCGCTTAGACCAGATTCTTCCCGGGAGGGGAGAGGCCCGATTGGACGACCTCCGCCCCTTCCGGAACCCAATACCTCGACCCGATCGTCCCTTCCACAACGATCCTGCGGAGGCTCTCGCACCCTTGGAAGACGTCGTCCGAGACGTGATAGACTTCCGGGGGGATGTTTATCTCCTCCAGGCTGCGGCAGCCTGCGAACGCCTTCTCCCACATGGCTACGACCGTGCTGGGGAGGCGGACCTCCTTCAGACTGGAGCAGCCAAGGAAGGCGGAGTTGTTGACCTCTGCCACCCCCTCGGGTATCGACACCCTCTCCAGGGCCTCGCATCCGCCCAGGATGGCGTAATCCAGCTGATCGAACCCCGGAGGGATGTCGAACTCCTTCAGCATGGTGCAGTTGGCGAACGACTCGAACCCCAGATGGTCCAGCCTGTCCGGAAGCTCGGCCTCTTCGAGAGAATAGCAGCAGAAGAACGCATAGGACGGCACCTCCTTGACGCCGTCCGGGATGCTGATGGATCTCAAGCTCTCGCACCATTCGAAAGCTCCTGAGCCGATGCTCTCCAATCCTTCCGGAAGGTCTATGCGCTCGAGCTTCCTGGCATAGGCGAATGCGTCCGGGGCGATGGACCTCACGGTCTCCGGGACCTCGTAGCTGGCTAGGTCCTTGCTCTGAGGGAACTGGATCAGCGTCCCCATGTCCTTGGAGAACAGGACGCCGTCGACGGAACGGTAGGCCGGATTGTCAGGATGGACCGCGAACTCCTCCAGGATGCCCTCATATCCTATGAAGAACGCGTCCTCCTCTATTTCCGCCAACGTTGACGGTAGATGGAACCGCCTTATCAAAGGAGAATCCTGGAACGCGAAGCTGCCGATGGACTCCAGCCCTTCGGAAAAGGTAACCTCCTTCAGCGACCCGCATTCGCTGAAGGCGCGGCTCTCCACCCTTCTCACCTTTCCGCTGAGGTTCAGGGACCTGATCCTGCGACGGCAGAACCGCCCCTCCTCTACCGTGTCGCATCCAATCCTCATGTGGGCCTCATCCGATTGTCCCTATTTCAAGCCGGCTGGCGCGGAGCGTCTCGGAACAGCCGTCCAGAAACTAGGATTTTATAGGGCATCGCATTACGCCAGAGCATGACAAGGAAGGACTACAGCGCGTACTCGATGATAGTGGGGAGGTTCCAGCCTTTCCACAACGGGCACATGGACGTCGTCCGCAAGTGCGCGTCTGAGTCGGAGCACCTGATCGTGGGCATCGGGAGCGCGCAGTACTCCCACCACCCGGAGAACCCGTTCACCGCCGGCGAGAGGTACATGATGATAGACGACTCCCTGACGGACGCCGGGATCGACAACTACAGCATCGTCCCCATGGAGGACCTGAACCGCTACTCGGTATGGGTGGCCCACGTGGTCTCCATGTCTCCGCCTTTCAGAAGGGTGTACACGAACAACCCCCTCACCCGCCGTCTCTTCGAGGAGTCGGGATTCGAGGTCCGCGCCTCGCCCATGTACAACCGCAGCGTGTATTCCGGGACCGAGATCCGCCGCAGGATAGTGGCGGGGGAGGAATGGAGGTCGCTCGTACCCAAGGCCGTCTCGGAGGTCCTCGACGACATAGACGGCGTAGGCAGGCTCAAGGACATCACAGGAGGGAACGACAACGCCCCTCTGCGAAGCCGAGAAGCTGCTCGGAATCCTGAAGGAGAAGGGGAAGACGCTCTCCACAGCCGAATCCTGCACCGGAGGCATGATAGGGGCGGCCGTCACGGCGATCCCGGGATCGTCCGAGTCGTACATGGGAGGCGCGGTCTCCTATTCCAACGACGTGAAGGAGAGGCTCCTCGGGGTCGGCAGGGGCACGCTGATGGAGCACGGCGCCGTGTCCGAGGAGACTGCCAGGGAGATGGCGGCGGGCGCGAGGGACTTCTTCCGCACCGACACGGCCATAGCCGTCACCGGGATCGCCGGCCCAGGCGGAGCCACTCCGACGAAGCCTGTCGGCCTTGTGTACATAGCGGTGGCGGACGGCCCCAGGATCGTGGTGTCGCGCAACGTGTTCGAGGGAGGCCGCGAGAGCGTGAGGGAGCAGGCCGTCGCAACGGCTCTGGATCTCATGAGGGAGCTTCTGGAGGGGAAGCTGTGAACGGAGGAAGGTTCGAGCGCCAGCTCCCGCTGTTCGGCGAGGATGGGCAGAACAAGATCATGAACGCCACCGTAGGCGTCGCAGGATGCGGAGGGCTCGGCGTGACGCTTGTCACCATGCTGGCGGAAGCAGGGGTGAGCCACTTCATCCTGGCCGATCCCGGATATCCCGAGATAGAGGACATCAGCACCCAGTTCATCTACGCCATGTCGGACCCCCGCCCTAAGGCACAGACGACAGCCCAATGGATAACCGCGATCAACCCTCTGGCCGAGATAGAGGTGCACTGCGAGCCGTTCAGCAAGGAAACGGAGTCCATGTTCGGCTGCTGCGACGTCATAGCGGACTGCATAGAAGACATCGAAGGCAGCCTCCTGCTCGCCGACTACGCCTGCAGGAGCGGGAAGACGCTCGTCCATGGGAGGGCATGCGGCCTAGAGGGGATCGTCGCAGTTGCGGCTCCGGAGAACGCCTCCGGCCTGAAGAGGGCTCTCGAAGAGGCGAGGGGCCATGACGAACAGCCGTCCGTCGGAGCCGCAGTCTCGGCGGTCGCGTCCTTGGAGGCGCTGGAGGTGCTGAAGATCGTCTCCGGGATCGGCACCGAGAACGTGGGGCTGATCGTCTCGCTGGACATGAGAGCAATGACGGTCGAGAAGACGGGCCTCTGACGCCTCGCTGGCATTCCGGACGTTGCAAGTCCTTATCTAAGACCTGCCTAATCACCGCCTTATGGAGCACATAATGACCGGCAAGGTCAAAGAAGTCTACAAGGTGGACGACGACACCCTCGAGTTCGCCTACACCGACAACATCTCCGTGTTCGACAAGATAATCCCTTCCAAGATCCCCCACAAGGGCGAAACCCTCTGCAGGACCGCAAAGTACTGGTTCGGAATCCTCTCCAAAGAGGGCATCCGCAACCACTTCATCAGCGAGCCCTCCAAGGACAGGATGAGGGTCGAGAGGGTGGACATCATCCGCGACTACAGCAAGATCGACGGGAGCACCAGGAACTACCTCATCCCTCTGGAGGTCATCTGCAGGTACTATGCGGCCGGATCCCTCCTGGACAGGCTGAAGTCCGGCAAGGTGAAGGCGGAGGACCTCGGGTTCCCCGCAGGGTACCAGGTGAAGAAGGGGGACAAGCTGCCAGTCCCGTTCATAGAGTGCACCACGAAGCTGGAAGCCCACGACGAGAACCTCTCCGACGCCGAGGCGAAGAAGATGGCGGGGCTGTCCGACGAGGAGTACGAGGAGATCAAGGCCACCGTCCTGAAGATCGACTCCATAATCGCCAGGGAGGCCGGAAAGCGCAACCTCATCCACTGCGACGGGAAGAAGGAGTTCGCCTACGACAAGGAGAGGAGGCTCATGGTCGTCGACACCTTCGGCACGCTGGACGAGGACCGCTGGTGGGACGCCGAGGAGTACGCCAAAGGCAACATAGTCGAGCTCTCCAAGGAGTTCGTCCGCCAGTACTACCGCGAGATCGGATACCACGAGGCCCTCTACTCCGCCCGCGAGGCTGGAAAGCCCGAGCCAGACATACCGGCCCTCCCCCAGGAGATCGTCGACCGCGTGAGCAAGCTCTACGTCGACATGTACGAGAGGATAACCGGAGAGAAATTCTGAAATTGTTTAATGAGGGCGGCCTCGGAAGAGGTCTACCCTCACCATCTTGTTCCCGATCGGGCACTCCATGTCGCCCTTGACCGAGCTCACGAGGTACTTGGAGCCTTCGGCCTTCCCCTCCGCATGGCAGAGCCGGTAGTTCTCGCAGCCGATGTTCTGGCACTTGGACTCCTGATACGTTATCATGCTTCCGTCTATCGCCTGCTTCTTAGGGACAGCGGCGGGCGTAGGGATCTTCTCGACGACGACAGCCGTGGCCTCGTCGTCCATGAACTCGTGGCATTCGTGGGTCTGCGGCCGGACCTCGACCACCCTGTAGCGGGAGCCTGGCTCAAGGTTGAAGCACACCCCTTTCAGCTTGCAGTCTCTGCACTCGTTGAGAGGGCCGAGGTAATAGAACTCTTTGCCCGTCTCGGCCTGGGATTTGCCTAGAAGCGTTACCAATGACATGTGAAACCTCGGATGACGCCTGTTTTCTTCGCTACGGTCTCGGCGACCTCTCTGCTGATCCCCGTGGCTCCGAGGATCGTGAAGCGGTCCGACCTTATCTCGTGGGCGTGGATCATGGCGTCTATGATCTCCTCGTCCGTGACGTTGAGCTGCTTCGCAGTGGTAGGCGCCCCTATCTTGCACAGCGCGTTCCTGATGCTCTTCCAGTCCCCTCCATGGAGGTACATGGTCAGTATGGACGCCACTCCGCATTGCTCCCCGTGCAGCGCGCGGCCGGGGCACTTCAGGTCGAGCGTGTGGGATATCATGTGCTCGGCGCCGCTGGTGGGCCTGGAGCTTCCTGCGATGCTCATGGATATCCCGGACACTATGATCGGCTTTATGGCGAGCCAGACGCTCGTCTCCAGGCCGGGCTTGATCATGTCTGCAGAGCCCATGACCGAATCGGCGGCGTACTTCGACAGGGTGTACGCTGTGCCGCTGAACTCGTCGTTCTTGAGCCTCCTGGCGAAGTCCCAGTCGCGGAGAGCGGTGATGTTGGATATCACGTCGGCGCATCCGGATGCCAGCAGACGGTACGGGGCCTTGACGATCACGGCGGTGTCAGCGATTATGCCCATGGGGGAGCCCGACTCGATGGACTTGGAGCCTGAAGGGCACTTGAGGGACGCCCTGTTGGAGGCTATCCCGTCGTGGGAGGCGGAGGTCGGTATGCTGATGAACGGGAGGTCCAGGTCCTTGGACACGACCTTGGCGGTATCGATCTTGCTCCCTCCCCCGACGGCCAGGATCATCCTGGACCCGAACTCCTTTATCTGCTCCTCGGCGAGCCTGGCGTTCTCCATGGTTGCGTCTCCGATGAGGCAGACGTCGATGTCGTACCCGTCAAGATAGCTGATGACGTCCTTCCCTGCGGCCTTCATGGTGTTGTCGCCGGAGATGATGGTCAAGGACTTCCCGGCCTTCAGCTCGTCGCACATACCCTTGACGGAGCTGAGCACGTCATGGCCGGCGATGACGTTGCGAGGGAACTCCGCTACCTTCCATTTCATGAATCCTTCCGTCAGCAAGCGAGCACCATCCAAGCACCGAATAGATGATTGGATTTATAGAATGCACGCTTTCGAGGGCGGCTTCATCAAAAAGGAACAGGCATATACGGGACCGGCGATGGCACCCCATGGACCTGAACTCGATATCCAAGGTCGCATCTGTGGTCTGGCTAGGGGTCCTGATGCTTCGTCTGGCCATGATGACGGTCCCATTCGCCTCCACCCCTCAGGGCCAGGCGTTCATGGCCGCCGTCAACGCGGTCCTTCTGGGCGGACTGGTGCTTGTCGGCTTCTTCGTCGGCAGGAGCATCCTGGCGTACACCGCAGCGAAAACCATGAAGTCCACCCACTGCCAGCAATGCTATGCGAAGCTGGAGGAGGGCTCGGAGTTCTGCCCGAACTGCGGAAAGAAGATCTGACGCAGGTTCCCCGTACCCGCCCTCGCCGTTCCGGCCGGTGCACGGTAGTATAGGTTAGCTGTATGCGTATAATGTATCCGTCGGGACATGTACGTAGACGTCCCGTCCTTGGGACACATAATGTCGCTGTACCCCGCGACCCGGGTTGCACCCGCTCCGGAACGGTTACCGTCCTGCGTCAGATAAGATCCGTGGTCCAGTTGAGCTCCTGTATGGTGTTGTCGGTGTTCCTGGCGAGCGCGGACAGCCGATCCACTTCCTTTCTCAGAGCCCTGACGTCCACCGTGCTTATGATCCTGATCTCAGCCGTGGTGCGGCGCTCGGTCTTGCGGCTTGCGTCGTTCAGGAAGTTCCTGAGGATGTCGGCTTTCCTGATCGCTATGTCCCTGCGGGCGAGAAGGGCCGCCAGGGTCTCTCCGTTCTTGCTCACGGTGCGGCTGTTGGTGAGGTTTATCCTCGTTATCAGGTCCTCCATCTGCGAGGTGACCGTGTCCAGCTCCGCGAGAAGGGCCTTCGGGTCCTCGCTGGGCTCGTCCCCTTCCTGGACCTTCGAGTTGAGGCTGAGCCTGTCCGAGAGCTGCCTAAGTCTGATGTCCAGGTCGGACCTCATCTTCAATGCTTCCGCGAGCTTCATGCGGTGCGGGATGCGTTCCGCTCTTATAAATCCTAACTCGATTACCCCTCTATGCGCGTGCTCATAGTGTGCGGAAGCGCAGACCTCGCCGGGACCACCGCGGAGATGTGCCGCGTAGCCGCGGAAGCTGTCCTCGAAGCTGGCTCCGAGCCGGAGGTGGTCTTCCCGGGGACGATGGAGATCGGCCATTGCACGGGATGCGGAAGCTGCAGGAGCGGCGCTTGCTCGATCAGCGACGACATGTCGGAGGTGATCTGCTCGCTGGACAGGTCCGACCTGCTGATACTCGCGTCCCCCATCCACTTCAGCGGGCCCTCCTCTCTTATAAAAACAGTGATAGACCGCCTCCAGCCCTACTGGTACAGGAAGAAGGGCCATGGAGGAGGCATGGCCGCGCTGCTCTGCGGAGGGAGCCCAGAGCCACGCTTCCACTGCGCCGTGTACTCTATGCGCGCGCTGTCCATAACCCTGGGGACGGAATGGCGCGGCCACCTGGAAATCCCTTGGACCGACAGAGAGGGCTTCTCGCTTCCGGAAGATCAGGTGAAGGAGTTCGTCAGAGGCCTGATCGGAAGCTGACGGGGACGATCCTGTCTGCGAACTCCGCTCCGGGAACGTCGATCCTACCTCTGACCGGGAAAGGCATGGCCGATGGGTACTCGTCCGCTATGTACCGCCACTTCTCCTCGGATACGGACAGGTCCGTGTCCATGACGCAGGTCTTGTAGAACCCCATGTCGCGGAGGTCTCCCAGGATGTCCTCTATCTCTGCCCTCCTCCCCTTTCTGCGCACCCCCATGCCGGAGACCGCATAGACAGCTGGGACGAAGCTGTCCGAGACGTCGAGTATGTCCATCAGGTCCGAGTCCGACAGAGAGGCGTGATATGGCGAGATTATGCATTCCGCGTTGCCGTTGAAGGCATCGAAGAGGTCGTCGGCGGTCTCGATGTAGGTCATCATCCACAGGTACGCTCCTCTGACCCTCAGATGCTTCATTATCTTCTCGCAGAAGTACCTCTGGGAGAGGCTGTTCATGTCCACGACGACCATGGGCATGCGCTTCTCGTGGTCTAGCTTGCCGGCCACGTCCGACAGCGGATGCGACGGGCCGTCGGCAACGGGGACCGTCCTCCTGAAGCGCGCCTCCGATAGCGTGATCGCAGAATCGCGATGCCTTGCGAACACTGCCGGTATGTCCATGCTGCGCCCATCCGTTAAATGGTATTTGGATGTGTTGCACGTCGTCCGTCTGATTAGAGCCAGAGAGGACAACGACGGAGGGCCGGGCGTGGTAGATTATTTATCCGTTCCAAGCAACTGTACGCACGAGGTTCGTAAATGAGCAAGATATTCGTCTGTTCGAAATGCGGCACCGCCGTGGAGCTGATCTACAAAGGCGGATGCAACCCCAGCTGCTGCGGCGCCCCCATGACGCCCGTGGAGCCCAAGACCGCCGACTTCGCCAAGGAGAAGCACGTCCCCTACATCGAGAAGACCGCCGACGGGTTCCTGGTGAAGGTCGGGAAGGAGACCGCGCACCCGATGGCCGACGACCATTACATAGTCTACATCCAGATCTGCGCCGACGGCATGCTTATGAGGAAATACCTCAAGCCCGGAGACGCTCCCGAGGCGTTCTTCAAGACCTCCGCAGAGAAGGTCACCGCCTGGGAGTACTGCAACAAGCACGGGCTCTGGAAGTCCAGCCAGTGAACAATACGGGGGTTCGTCCCCCGCAACCCTCACCCGCTCACCGGAGAGTAGGCCAATGTCTCCGGCGGCATCCTGCTCTCCGTCCCCCGGACGATGCTTATCGGATCGCTCCCGATGTAAGGTCTGGAGCGCCCGCTCCCGAGATGCTTTAACCTGGATTGCAAACTCCCTCACGCGCAATTGCACGTGCGAGGGGCGCAATACAGTGCATAGTAGGAAAGTGAGGCACGTCTGGAAGCCATATATGAAGCCCTCCAGCATAGAACGGACTTCCAGGCGTATTCGTCTACCTCGAATTTGTCAGTATGAATAAAGCCTGCATTGCAGGTGTGCGCGCACGAGCGAACCTTTGTCATATTGGGAAACATCCCGATCCGCTCATCTAAATGAACACAATAAAGACTTCGGCAAATTATATCATATCAAATCGCTTTTTAAGTGTGTTTATCCGGTGCGAATCAATCTGAAGACCAACAAGCGCACCGAACATGAAATAGAGGCATCCGGATGGACATGAAAACAGCCAACATACTTATGATCGTAGGAGGCATCGTCACGTTGGTTTCTGTGTTCCTCGTATGGGCCACGGACGCCTTCGGCGACTACACCTTATGGGGTCTGCGCGACTACTTCAATTTCAGGGACGGATGGCTAAGGGGCATCGCCCGCATATGCATAACCATCATCTTCTTCCTCGGATTTGGTTCCATCATCGCTGGGGTACAATTACTCAAAAGGACGGACAGGCCCAGGGAGCTCTTCATCTCGGCGCTGTTCAACAGCATCACGCTGCTCGTAACCACGATCATAGTCTTGGCCGCGATCAACGATGCGCACTTCGACATAGGATACGAAGCCTACGTCGCCTTCGCCTCATTAGCAGCAACCCTGATTGCAACGGCGATCATACACAAAGAGGCATGAGAGCATAGGGATGAGGCCCGACCAGGCGGTGACGGCCCCGCGCCAAACCTTTTGGCATTGATTTGCGTTTTTACCATCAGCAGACCTTTCCATAATCCTGACGAGAACTTCCGTAGAATACGATGACTGCGTTTGCCGCAAGCGTCCCTCGCTTTGATGTGTGCTCGCTTGCGCGCTAATCATATGCGCAAGATCACACATTCTAGAAAGACATGGAGCGGCCGCTCGCTCTCCTGCTCTCCCTGACAAATAAGAGCGCATCTGCTAGGAACGATCCTTTTCTGACCAGGGATTGGGCTGAATCAGGCCCTGAGCCGACCTTTCATTCCTTTAGCTTGAATCTGTCCGGCCTCCGGGACCTGAAGAGCAGCAGAAGCGCCACAAGGGCCGCTGACAAGACTATGAACACGACGGACAGAGCGAGCGCGTTCCTCTCCGCCCAGCTCCTGCTCGGCTCCTTCCCGGACTCGTCCTTCATTATGTCCAGATGGCCTATGGTCTTCTCCGTGACCTTTCCGCTCTGGTCCTCGAGACGGAAGCTGGCTCCGTCCAGCGATATGCTCAGCGACTCGCCTCTCCTGAGGTCCGCCGACACCTTCTTGACGTCTATCTCCGCGTCCGAGAACGCGTTGAACGTGCGCGTGCGAGAATCCCCGTAGACGGCAAGGGAGTCAGTCGACACGAACATGGAGGACTCCAGCCTGAAGTCGTTCTTCTTGAGGCTGGGCAGAAGCGCCGCCAGACCCTCCTCCCTGTAGTCGTATCCGTCTACGTCGACGGCGCCATGGCTGAAGGACACCACGGACCCGGCGCAGTCCGCCTGGAGCTGGAGGTCGTAGTAGCTGAAATCCAGCTTCCACGGCATGAGCAGCCTTGCGGAGAAGCCCACTTCCTTCCCGTACTCCATCTCGAACGACCCGGATACGTCCTCGGTTCTGAAAGCCAGGTCCATGACCCCGTCCGGTTCCTTCACCAGGGACCTGTTCGCTATCGCGACCGAGTGCCCTATGGAGGAGACGCTCCCGGATAGGGACACCGTGTCCCTGTATTGCGAATAGCCCATGGAAAGCGCCACCGTCATGTACCTCGGCGAGCCGTCCGAGAGCCTCTCGCTGACTACCGAGAAGGTGTCCTGACCGCCGTCGTAGCGCAGATCGAGCCATTCGTTGGAAAGGCGAATCTCGGATCTGGCCTCGGATGTGAACGCGACCCCGCGCGTTATGGCGTCAATGCATTCGGACAGCGACCCGTCTGAAGCCACGAAGACCTCCGACGACCCGCAGCTGATCGACGCGACACCGTCCTTGAACGGCATCGAGCCGTCCAGGCGTCCGAACCCCATCGTTATCATGTTCTTGCCGCTGGGAGCCTTCTCGATCGATACCTGCAGGTCCTCGAACACGGACTCCTCCACCAGGTCGCCCTCGAAATCCATGTCGGCATAGGACGCTCCGATGCGAATCATGTCGCTGCAATCGAGAATCTGCTGCAGAGTAGGCTTCTCCCCGCCGGAGACCACCCTCTCCACGAAATCAAGATTTAGGCCTCTAGTATCCAAATACAGGTCGTCCAGGACGGCCGCGGACTGCTCCGCTCCGTATGCGCGCAGCTCGGTCCTGAATCCTTCGGAGCCAAGGGAACCCCGGATGGTCGTAGAATCCCCAGAGCAGTCTATCGCGAAGGACATGACGATGCTTCCGCCCTCTCCAGCCCTCGGACGGGAAGACACCTTCAGAGACCCGGCCTGGCCTGTCCTCTCGGCCTCGAACCCGCCGCAGGACGCATCGACGCTCACATGGGCCCCTTCCTCGAGCTGCAGCCCATGGAAAAGCATGTCCAAGGTGTCCGAGAAGCTGGCATCCGATGCGAAGGACGCCTCCGTCTCCCGAACGGAAAGGCGCAGGCTCCCGCCATCCTGCAGCGCCGATGCGGAAAGGCTGCCCGTTCTCAAATATGCGACGTTCTGGCCTGCTGCGTTCTTGCGCATCTCGAAACGGGCTTCATCCATCTCGGCCTCGATGCCGTCCATGGCGACGTCGGCTCTGGAGGAAGCGAAGCGAAGAGAGTCGCAGCCATCGAGTATGTCCGCCAAACCCGGGCTGCCATCCTTCTCGAAGGAGTTGCGGAGTGACGACAGGTCGAGGCCCGAGACCCCTATGCCGGGATCGATGACGGACGCCCTCATCCCTTCTGCGACAACGAGGATGTCCGCCGAATAGCCGACCGCATCAATATCCAAATCAATGAGCGCCGAGGAGGCCTCCGAGCCTCCATGCATCGCCATGACAAGCGACATTGACGAAGACGACGAAGAGGGCGACAGCGAGAACGACATCTCGTTTCCGGAATGCTCCGCGGCAGCGCCCGACAGAGTGCCCTTCAGCGACGCCTCCGCATCCGGATCCAGGCCGCCGCAGGCCGCATCCATCAGAATAGACAGAGGGACGCTCGAGTCCAGCGACAGGTCCATGGCAGAAGCGCTTGCGACCGTGCGGCTGCCTCCGGCCTCGAAGGATGCAGATGCCGTCCCGGAACGGAGCGAAGCCGCATGCCTCGCTTTGCCCCATGTACTGACCGACAGGGACTCGAAGCCGGCTTCATAGCCTTCGCCCGATGACAGACGCAAAGACGCTGCGTCGATTCCCGCCCACTCGACATCGTCCAGTATGCTCAGGTAGTCGGGATCGGAACCGGCTAGGACCTCCGCCAGCCTCTCCACGTCCAGGCCCTCGACGTCTATCGCAGGCCCCGACAGGATGATGTCGACGTCATCCGAGGGTATGCGGACTGAGACCGAATGACCAGGGGCGTCCAAAGAGAGGCCCATAGCCGTCGCAGAAGACCCCCTGCTGCGCTCGAACGAGAGGTCCAGGGAGGCTACGGACGAAACATGCTCGGCCGTGGCGGAGAGGCTCGCTCCGCTGCCAGAGTATCCGATCTGCATGCCGGCCAGGGTGCCTGTCAGAGACGCTCTTGCCCCTTCGTCCATTCCGTCTTCCGCGGCACGAGCCAAATCGGAGAACGTGACGCTAGACTCCAGGAAGAGGCTGACAGCAGACGCGTCGAGGTCCAGACGCCCTCTTTCAGAAACGGACAAGACCTTCGCCTGTCCTGAGACCAAGGATGCGCTATGCGCCTCGAGGCCCCATGTCCTGACAGAGAGCGAGCCCAGAGCCGCATCGAACGCCCCGCCGCTTGCGGTCGCATGGGCCGACGAAGCGGAGAGGCTGGAGCCGAGCGAGCCGTCCAGGATGTCTAGGATCCCCAGAGACCCTTCATGGAAGCGAATGCTGAGCAGCCTGCCCATGTCAGCTCTGAACAGAGC
The DNA here is from genome assembly GCA_017540825.1 of Candidatus Methanomethylophilaceae archaeon. GTDB lineage: Archaea > Thermoplasmatota > Thermoplasmata > Methanomassiliicoccales > Methanomethylophilaceae > Methanoprimaticola. The sequence goes on from JAFYAH010000028.1 coordinate 37,805, forward strand.
CGCATCGAGGTCCGAGGCGATCACTCTCGCGGATGCTCCTTCTCCGGGATCCGTGACATCGGCCGATACCGTGAAGCCGATCGCCGACAGCCTGCCGTCGAGGAAAAGCCTGTTCTCGGACTGCCTTTCAATCGAGATGAACAGGATTATGTTGGATGACGCGGCGCCGGAGCGCTCCGTCTCGAGGCGGATGCCCTTGGAGACGTCCGAATAGCGGACGCCGATGCTGTCGAACCTCGCTTCCAGGCTAATGGAGGACCAGTCCCCGCTGAGCAGCCAATCCTCCGGGGACCTATAAACGCCTGCAACGGAGCCGTCGGCGGTCAGGAACAGCGCGGTCCTTCCCATTTCCAGATCCATGTATTCGCCATGCAGCGACAGCGCTCCGGAGATCCTGTCGAACGCGACGGCTGCAGTATAGCGGCCCATCCCGTCCTTGGAAAGGATGACCTCCAGCCCTTCTGCGCCGATCTCGCGGCCGTCGAAGTATGCTGCGTGGGCGGCCGACAGGCGGATCTTCTGGCATATGTCCATAACCTGCTGAGGGCCGATAGATCCAGTCCTGGAATAGATCGACATCAGGCTCCTGACGTCTAGGCCGTCGATCTCCAGACGAAGCCCGTCGGCCGACGCCTGACGTATGGAACCGTCCTGGGACGTCATCTTGAACTTCAAAGACGGGATGCTGATCTCGACGTCTGCAGTCAATGACGTGCTCATCCCGATGGAATCGACATAAAGCCTGGCGGCATCGATCTCGTACGACGTGCCGCCTTCGTTCCATCTGGCCACGAAGCGAAGGCAGGGCGGCGCGTCCCTCGAAATGACGGCGCTCAGCCTGGTGAGGTCCTTCCTCGTCCCCTCTGTTAAGTCCTCAAAGGTCGCAGATGCTGCGGTGACGCTGAGCCTCTGGAGGAGGTCCGACAACTGCGCCTCGCCGCCGTAGACAAGCGCCGCTACGAGCCTTGCGAGAGCCTTCATATCCAGGTCGGCCTCCCACCGGATGTCCTTGACGGATCCGCGCTCTTCGAGGACTCCGTCGCGAAGCCTCTCCGAGGTCACCGAGTCAATGGACGAGCCGATGCACAGGACCAGGTCTTCGCCGAGATCTGCGTCGATCCTGCCGATGCCGGAGATGAACAGAACGTCCGTGGCTCCGCTTTCCTCGTAGCGCGTCTCCACGATGACGTCCCTGATATTGGCGGACTTCAGATATACGGGGGCTTCGCCGGCTTCTGCCGACACGGCTATGGTGAAGGCGTCGTCCTTGTCTCTGGAGAGGAGCCTGACGGCTTCGGTGCCGACCGTCTCCTTCCCGTCACGCCTATCCGACTCCAGGACGACGTCCGAGAACCCTGCTGTGATCTCGGCCCCTCCCGGAACGATCCTCTGGACCAGCTTGGGGTCGTTCACGGTCAGGCGCGCGTCTCCCCATTCGGCATGCACGCCGCGGTCCCAGCCTCCGGGAGCGTACCTGATCTCGGCGCGTCCTCCTGCGACGTCCAAGTCGGCGACTATGCTCCCGCTGAACGTGTAGGTCACATCCATGTCGAACGGGGGGAGAACGGCAGAGTTGACCACGAGGGCCGTGCCGGCTCCCAGCTTCACGTGCCCGCCGGAGCTGGATATGCTGAACGAGCCGAGCACGACTACTCTGGATCCTGGGCCTACGGACAGGCTGTAGGACGACATGTCTATGGAAGAGTCCCCGAGGATCGCTATGACGGAGCCTTCCCCGAACTCCACGTCCCGGTCGAGCCTGACGTCGCCGTCCACCACTATAGCCCCTTCCTCGATCCCTGACTCAGCGCAGGCGGATGGCATGAGCGCCACGGCCGATGCGACGGCAAGAAGAAGCACGAGCACGGCCATAGTCCTGTTCATAGCGTCTTCCTCCTTCCGACCAAAGCGATCGTGACAGGGACCGAGACCGCCACGAACAGGACCGCGCCGTACATCAGGCCTTGCGCCACCCCCTCCGCGTACACCCTCGCGATCTCGTCGGTGAGCCCGGGCAGCATCATGAGCAGGTCCCTCAGCGGGGTGATGAGCAGGTTGGCCAAGGTCCCGTCGGTGGGGAGCTGGATGGAGAATATGGAGTTCCAATGATCGACCGCCTGGCTGATCCCCTCGGTCATGCGCATGTCTATCACGTACTGGTAAAGGTTGTACCCGAGCCACAGGGCCGCGGTGCGTATGAGTATGGCGAACCCCATGAATGCGCCGTTGTTGTCCCCCGTGGTCCTGTTCTGTATGGTGCCGTTCAGCATCGACACGAGGCACCCGTTGGCGAGGCCTAGGAGGAACAGGTGGACCCCCAGCATGAAGGAGGGGTCGTCCGCCCTCACCAGGTACATGGATAGCAATGCTATCGGGGACAGGACCGCGCTGAGGAGCAGCCAGGGCAGATGCCCGGTGCGGTCTATCGTCTTGGAGATGGTGATCGCGGTCACGGCCGCGCCCAGCACCAGCACGACGAAGTACGGGGCCGCGTCCAGGACGGACATCTGGTACGTGAAGAACGCTATCTTCAGGATGGCGCTGACGGCCGCCATGTCCACCGCCCCGAGCAGGACGATGAATATCATGCAGGCTATCACAAGCTTCCTGTCGTACACCTTGCGCTGCAGCACCGAGTCCGGGTTCATCACCTCCGCGGCCACGAAAGCCAGGAACAGCATTAAGAGGAACGAGGCTCCCATAAGGCCTTCCGCGCTGAGGATGTCCCAGTCCAGATACAGCTTCTCCAGGAACAGCACGAACGCGCCGGACCAGACGGCCAGCGTTATCGCGCCGGGGAGGTCGGCCTTCCTGCCGCTCGGCTCCCCGCTTGATAGCACGCGGAGGCAGGGATACAGCACGATCGCCTGCAGCACGGCCATGGACCAGAACGTGAGAGGCCATCCCAGGCCGTCCACTACGGCTTTCCCGAGGAACACCCCGACCAGCATGCCCAGCCCGAACCCAAGGGACATTATCCCGTTGGCCATGTAGCGGAGCTTCCGGTCCTCCACGTCGTAGAATATCTGCGCGATGCAGGCCACTATCACTATGCCGGTCCCGAACCCCTGCACCGCCCTCGACGCCAGGAACATGTCCATTCCCGAAGACACGGCGCATCCCACCGTTCCTACGAGGAACGCGACGGAGCCGACCAGGAACGGGTTCTTCCTCCCGTACCTGTCGATCACGGACGCGCAGAGCGCCATGGACGAGCATTCCCCCGCGACGAAGACCGGGAAGGTCCATGCGTAGCCCTCGCTCGGGAACGCGTTGAGGTCTATCATCAGATCGAGCGAAAGTATCTGGGTGAAGGCTGCGGGGACGCACACCACGAACGTGCTGAATGACAGCAGGCACAGCCCCGGGAGCTTCTTTCTCATCATGTCGTCCATGGTCCGCACTACCGATGATGTATGGACGCAGGAAGGCTATAAAGCGATGGCCAAGAAAGGGCCTTTCGATGTGTAAGAAACAAGATAAAAGGGGTTTGGAGGGCCGGAAACGAGTCCGACCCGTTTCGGTCAGCAGGCGAAGTACCCGTGGGTCCTGAGCATGCGCTTCTTGACCAGATGGGATCCCAGGAAGTAGAACACCGCGATGAACGGCATCCACAGGAGGGACCAGAGCGGTATCTGGAGGACGTTCTCCATGCCTACGGACTCCGCGATGGCGAGCCACAGGTCCCCGGTGAACGGAAGCAGGGTCCCGGCGGCGAGGGCCAGTATCGTGGTGACCACCAGTATGTTGGACGGCCAGCTCTTGAAGAACGGCAGCTTGTTGGTACGGACTATGTGGATGGCCCACACCTGCATCCAGTACTGCTCGATGCACCAGAGGGACTCGAAGAGGAGCTCCACGTTGGTGCCGCTGAGGTCCTCCCTGGCGAGTATCGCGGCGGCGGCGCTGTCGAACCCGTCGTAGGGGATGGTGGCGAACACGACGAATATCATGAATCCCCAGGTCATCAGGTCCGTCAGGGGGCACATCATCCCGTACCTGAACATGACGTTCTTCAGGTTGACGGCGTCCCACTTCCTCGGCTCGCGGACGAACTCGTCCTCCACCTTGTCCCATGGGATGACGAGGCACGCGAAGTCGTTGATCAGGTTGAATATCAGGATCATTATCGCGCCCATCGGCTCGAAGTTGAACAGAAGGGTGGCGAGGATCAAGGAGAACATGTACCCGAAGTTGATCGATCCGATCATCTTGACGTACTTTATGCTGTTGACGTAGACCTTCCTGCCTTCGATGGCCCCGTTCTTGAGGATGCCCAGGTCCTTCTCGAGGAGGATCATGCTGGCGGTCTCCTTCGCGATGTCGCTGCCGGTGTCGACCGATATGCTGACGTCCGCGTTCCTCATGGCGACGACGTCGTTTATCCCGTCACCCATCAGGCCGACGGTATGGCCGTTGTCGCGAAGCGAGGTAACGATGCGCGACTTGTTCTCAGGGGTGAGCCTCGCGAATACGTTGCAGGCCTCCACGGCCTTCTTGAGCTCCTCGTCCGACATGGCGTCGATCTGGTCCCCGACTAGGATAGTGGATCCCTCTATGCCGATCTCGTCGCACACGTATCCGGACACGTACTCGTTGTCCCCGGTAAGGACCTTCACCGATATGCCGTACTCGGCCATGTCCTTGATGGCGGACTTGGCGGTGGGCTTGACGGGGTCTATGAACACGACGAACCCGTCGAAGATCAGGTCGCACTCGTCGGCGGCGGTGATCCCGGTGCCGTCTGGGATGAACTTGTGGGCTACGGCGAGGACGCGCATGCCCTTGCTGCTGTACCACTCCACGAGCCCCATGACGTCGTTGACGATGGTCTCGTCTAGGACCTGGATGTCCCTGTTCTCGTCTATGTAGCCGGTGGAGATGCCGAGTATCTCGGCGACGGCGCCTTTGGTTATCATCATGTCGACGTCGTCGTTCTTCTCGACCACGACCGTGGCCCTCCTCCTGATGAAGTCGAAGGGGACGTCGGCCACGAACCTGTACAAGTCCATCTCCTCGGCGAGGCCCTCCTCCTCCGCGTACTCGTCGATAGCCCAGTCGATCTGGTTGGTGGACGAGGTCAGGTTCCTGCTGTTGAGGCAGGCGTAGAGCTCTATCGTGTGGCTGGGGTTGCCGTACACGTCGTTGCAGGACTGCAGGGATATCCTGTTCTGGGTCAGGGTGCCGGTCTTGTCCGAGCAGAGGACGTCCATGGCGCCGAAGTTCTGGATGGCGGTGACGTCCTTGACGATGACCTTGTTCTTGGACATGTCTATGGCGCCCTTCGCGAGGTTCGTGGAGACTATGGTCGCCAGCATCTCCGGCATGAGCCCTATGGCCAATGTCAGCGAGAATATGACCGCCTCCATCACGCCGTCGAAGGTGAACGCCCCCTCGTTGAAGTAGCTCTTCGCGAGCATTATCACGAAGACCGGGGGCACCATGTACAGCATGATCTTGATGAGGACGCCCGCGATGGCGTTGCTCCCCTTGTCGTAGGTGGTTGCGGTCTTCTTCATCGAGAGCTTCTCGGCCATGGATCCGAATATCGTGTCGTCCCCGACGGCCACGACTATCGCTTCGGCGGAGCCGCCGGTGACGTTGGTGCCCATGAACGCCATGTTGTTGCATCCGAGGATGTTCCCTGAGGACGCGGAAGGGTCGGAGACCTTGGTGACGGGCCCGGACTCTCCGGTGAGGGAGGACTGGTCCACCTGCAGGTGGTTTGACTTGAGTATCCTTACGTCCGCGGGGATCACGTCCCCGGTGTCGAGTATGATTATGTCGCCGACGACGAGCTCCTTGGAGTCCATCTCGACCTCGACGCCTTCGCGGCGCACGGTGATGATCGTGGTGACCATGCTGACGAGCTTGGAGGCGGCCTTGCTGCTCCTGGTCTCCTGGATGAAGGTCATGGTGCCGCTGACCAGAATGAGGGTGGTCAGGATGACGAAGTATATTATGTCCGGATCGAGGACCATCCAGAGGATGTCGATCACAGCCAGCGCGATTATGAATATGTTGACGAATGAGTGATAGAGCCTCTTGAGGATCTGATGCTTGTTATGGTTCGTGACCTCGTTCCTTCCGTACTGGATACGGGAAGTGGTCACCTCTTCGTTGTACAGGCCATCGTTGTTGCTTCCCAGAAGCTTAACCACCGTCTCCGCATCCAAGGACGCGGCGGACTTCATTCTTTGTTCAGGTGATATCGAACCATTTACCACGGCCGTTGTTATCGGACCATCGGATTTAAAACAATCCCTTTATATATTCGAAGAAAGGCCGGACAAGGTCGCAAAACAGAGTGGGCGTGCCTCCGTTCCCAGAGAGGAGCCTCTCACAGAGCGTAGGATCGCTGCATGCCAAAAACCGCGAGCGCGAGGATTCCGGCAAATGACGTGCCGATTCCGAGCCTTTTGTTACAACAAAAAACAACACTCGAGCTGGGAATAGACGGAGTAGGACTGACGGGCGGATCTCTGCCTTCGCTCCCCCCACTCGAGCCAGAACCTCGCGGTGACGTCGCCTCCGCCGATTGCCCGCATGAGCCCGTCCCCTAATGTCCCTGAGATCCTCGCCAGAATCGCGGTGGCCCTGACCCCTTCCCCACAGCATATGGCTAGCACGTCCTGCCCGTGGTTGTAGATTCGATGTTCTCCATCCATGCGGGTAAACGTCGAATTATCCTCTGGCTATGGGCTTTGGGAAGGTTCCCGTGCCCTTGTCTAGAAGGATACATCCGTCCGGCACGACCGCGATCGTGCCGTCCATGTCGTTTTC
>JAFYAH010000029.1 GCA_017540825.1 Candidatus Methanomethylophilaceae archaeon
ACTTCGTGGAGATAGGCGTCGATTCCGACACCGGGCTCAAGGTCGAGTCGCTGACCGTTGAAGACGACCACTCCAGGTACTTACCTGGGAGCATTCGTCACGACGTCCCCGACCACGGATTTCGTCATCGAGTGCCTGGACAAGGTGTTCTCGGAACACGACGTCCCGCGCACGGTGCACTCCGATCACGGGTCGCAGTGGTATGCCGTCAACGGCGGCGACAGCCGCTTCGACGTCAAGTGCGAAGAATGGGGCACCGTCCACACCATGGCCCCCATCCGGACCCCGGAATGCAACGGCAAGGTGGAAAGGATCCACGGCTCCATGAGAACCGAGATAGATCTCCCGGAGAAGGCTCCGATGGAGGTGTACCAGCAGCTCTTGGAAAGCTATGTGAGCTACTACAACGAGCAGCGTCCGCACTGCGCGCTGGACTACCGCACCCCGAAGGAAGTCTTCGAGAAGACCCGCATCCTCGAATCGAGCGTCCCGGACATAGTCTGGACGATCTTTATGGCATACAGGGAGTACGAAGAGGCCCGCTGCTGAGGCCCCTCCGGGCGCCATCCGCCATCGTCTTCCAGCTCGGGCTATGCGGCCCCTCTGTCGATGGCGGCCCGTGACCTGGAAGAAAGGCCGGGAAAGCCCGCTGAACGAGGGATATAACCTCGTCCTGACGTCCTCGGTATATCCCCTCGTTCAGCGGGCTTTATATCTGTTTGAGTTTCTTCTCTCAACTGTAAGGAGAACCACTTTCCATCAGAGTCTAATTTCAATACCTCTATGTAAATGAAGGAGGCCCAGCACCAGGCTACGGTTACGAAACATGGTGCGAGGCTATCACGCCGTGAAGCGCAACCCGCTCCTGTTTGACTAGTCCCCCTTCTCGACCCCGACGCGATTATATCACCAGAACGGGGTCTATAGAGGTAATAGGCATGCCGCTGGCCGACCCGGAAATGAAGCCGGCGGCCCTATGCTGCCCGGACCCCCGGCATCGTCGGGAAAAGCCTTCAGTCGTTCTCCTGGCGGAGCTCCCCCAGGAATCCTTCCCTCTCGGCGAAGGCGTTGTGCTTGTGGATGGACTCCTCGGACTCGCTGGTGACGTCCACGTACACGTCGTCCGGAAGGTCGGAGAACTTCTCCACGATGCGCACCAGGACGCTTCTGACCACGTCCTCCACGAACTTGGTGTTCTTGTGCGCGTTGATGATCACCTGGCCCTCGTCCGGCCTCTTTAGGAGCTCGAAGGTAGGGGACGAGAACGAGTCCTCCACGATGTCGATGAGGTCGTCCGCCTCGACGGACACGTCCTCGGGGACCTCGAGCACCACGGTGCAGACGTTCCTCTGGTTGTGGGTCATCACCGGCAGCTCTCCCGAGTACCCGAGCATCTCCGTGACGGTCTGCTGCCCGCAGGGACAGGCGGTCATGCCGATGACCTCCACGCCGATCTTCTTCCTCAGAAGCCCTCCGCGCTCGATGTGGCTCCCTCCGAGGAGGTCGTAGGACTCGAAAGTGGGCTTCCCCAAGGGGGTCTTGCTGTCGCGGAAGTACTCTGCGACCACCTGCACGTCCGCCGTCTGGGCGTACTCGTGGTGGACCAGGAGGCGCTTGCACATGTCCGCTGCCATGTCCTCTATGCCGGTCACCGGGGACTCCATGCTCTCCAGGACGACCTCGTTGAGGACCTCCACGTTCCTGGACATGTGGGACCCCTTCTGGCTTCCAGGTAGGTCCACGTAGATGTCCACCGAGCAGTTCAGGGAGTTGTTCAGCGTCTTGCCCACGCCCTCCCTCCTCACTATCACGGGCTTCCGCACGCCCTTCACGCCGACGCGCGTGAGCTTGAACCCGGCTTCCCCTCTGCCGTACTGCAGGTCGCATTTCAATGCCATGATGCCACAGCGTACATCCACTGTCTAATTAAGCGTTATCTTGAGACAGCGGCCGCAGGCGTGTCTGAGGCGAAGAGATTATTATATCGGCTCCTGCCCTGCCGTGCCATATGTACTGCGGGGTCGACGAGGCGGGAAGAGGGTCCGTGATGGGCCCGCTGGTGGTCGGAGCGGTGTTCGTGGAATCGGACGACGCCCTCCTGGACATAGGCGTTAAGGATTCCAAGAAGCTCACTCCCAAGAAGCGCGAGTCCATGTACGAGCAGATCGTCTCCTCCGTGCCGGGTTGGTCGGTGTCAATAGCGTCGGCCGCCGACATCGACGAGCTCAGGAAGACGATGAGCCTCAACGACATAGAGATGAGGATGTTCTGCAGAGCCGTCTCGGAGCACCCGTCTGAGACGGTCATCGCCGACTGCCCGGACGTCAACGAGACAGGATTCACGTCCAGGTTCAAGGCTGCGCTGGGCACCGGCGGAAATGTGATAGCAAAGCATAAAGCGGATGACACATACCCTGTAGTATCGGCAGCATCCATCATCGCCAAGGTGACGCGCGACAGGATGATGGAGGAGATCCGCGAGAGGCTCGGAACGGACGTCGGAAGCGGATATCCTAGCGATCGTCACACAATGGGCTTCATCGAGAGGTGGATAGAAGAGAACGGGAAGGCGCCGGAATATGTGCGCTGCTCCTGGGAGCCTGTGAGAGTCATGCTCTCGAGAAGATCCAACACGAAAATCAGCGATTGGTGAATCAAATGACCATGGAAAACGAAATCAAAGCCGTCATCGACAAGTTCCACAGGAAAGTCGAGAGCGACCCGGGGCTCAAGCAGGAGCTCATGCCCCTCAAGAAATCCATAAACCTCGACCTGGGCGAGGAGGCCTACTCCTTCAAGATCGAGGATGCGCACGTGTCCGACTTCAAGACGGAGCTCGCGGACGGCGCCGACATCATCGTCACTACCACGCCGGAGAACCTCCGCGGCCTCATGAACGGCACGCTCAGGCCGATGAAGGCGTACGTCCTCAAGAAGATAAAGATCAAGGGGAAGCTAGACGACCTGATGTTCCTGAAGAAGTTCTTCTGATCAATCCCCCAGCATAGGCGACAAGGCCTGATGCTGGGGTTAAATTTATATATAAAACTAACTTAGGGGGTTTTACAGCGAGGTGGGGTAGCCAGGATATCCCGTCGGGCTCATAACCCGGAGACCGGTCGTTCAAATCGACCCCTCGCTACCATCCTATTTCTCATCTCTTCCGATTTCACTTGTTCCGCAAACAAGGACGATACCGTATGGAACGGCCATCGTCTATCGAAACCTGTTAAGATGCAATTCAAACGGAACGGCTGGTCTGGGCGCGAGAAGCGACTTCGCCTCTCCGCCCTCGAAGACCTGCCTGCGCATCGGCGCGATCTGTTTCAGAGAAGCGACTTCGCCTCTTCGGCGGTCATGTCCAGAGCCTTGAGCATGTAGGACAAGGCCTTCTTCCCGAACGGGGCGCGAGCCTTAGGGTCGTCCATTATCTCCCCGTAGGCTGCCATCGCTGTGTTGTAGTACTCGATGGCGAACTCGCTGTACAGGGACGAGGACAGGGACTCGTCGATCTCGGCCGCCTCGCAGTACGCCCTCTCCGCCTCGTCGAACTTGTTGACGGATATGCAGAACTGCCCGTAGGACTGGTAGTAGTCCACGCGTTCCGGGTCGAGCTCTATGGCTTTGTTGTACGCCTCGATGATCTCTTCGATCCCTATCTTCGCCCCGGCCATCCCGGACGCGAAGTTACCGCTCTCCGCCTTGCAGTACCATACCTCCGCGTTGTCCGGAAACTCCGCTGTCAGCTTCTTGAACGCCGTGTAGGCTTTCTTGAAATCCCCTTCGTCCATCGCCTTCATCGCGGTGGCGATCTTCTTCTCGGCCGTAGCCTCTGCCATGCGTACACGTACTCCTGGGAGAATAAAAAACGCTTTGACAAAGCCTTATAAAGAACACCTGACCATGTTAAAACATGAGGTCTTGGATGGATGTTGCAGCCTCGGTGCTGCCTGAAGGGTTCTACGCCAGGGAATGGAGCTTCCCGAAGCACAGCGAGGAGTCCTTGAAGAGGAGCAGGTCGCTGTGCGCGGAGAACAAGTGCGGCAGCTACGGCCGCTCCTGGGGGTGCCCTCCGGGATGCGACCTGACGGTGGAGAAGGTCACCAAGGACTACTCCAGGATGATCGTGTTCAAGAGGAGGCACGAGGTGGACTTCTCGGACAAGGAGGCCCTGGACCGCCTCGGAGAGGACCTCCAGATGCAGGTGCGCAGCCTGGTCCTGGCGCTCAGGAAGGAAGGATACAAATGTCTGGGCTTCGCGGACGGAGGCTGCAGGTACTGCGGGGTGTGCTCGTATCCAGAGCCCTGCAGGTATCCGGAGATGCTCGTCCCGTCCGTCTCCGTGCTCGGCCTGAACCTCAAGGAGTACGCCGCCTCGAACGGGGAGGACTTCAAGTTCGAAGAAGGGGCGGTCACCCTGTACGGCTTCGTGATGCTGCAGGCGCCCGGTACCCTTTAATTATAATGTATCCGTTTGGCCCGAACAGGTCTGACAATGGACAGAGAAACCGTGGAAAGGGTCGCGCGCGCGGCTCACATCAAGCTCACAGAGGCCGAGCTGGAAGAGTACAGCAAGGACCTCAACGACATCCTGTCTTACTTCGAGCTCCTGGACGAGGCCCCCGACTGCGAGGGGTTCGGCGTCAATCCGATAGAGGTCGCCGACGTCCTCAGGGAGGACGAGCCACGCATGGAGCTGGATCCGGATGTTCTGCTCAAGGACATGGACACCTACGAGAGGTACGTTAGGGGGCCGAGGCTGTCATGACCATGAAGAGCATACTGTCCAAGCTCAAGGAGACGAACGCGAAGTACTCCATGTTCCATGCCATGACCGGCGACGACGACCCCGGGGACTCGAAGTTCCTGTTCTCCGCCAAGGACAACCTCACCTCCTGCGACATGGAGACCTGCTCCGGGTCCAGGATCCTCATAGGCTACAGGCCGGCGTTCGACGCCACGTCCATCGCCAGGATGAGGTCCGCCGGGGGCAAGCTCATCGGCAAGTGCAACATGGACGAGTTCGGGTTCGGGACGTTCTCCAGCAACTCCGGCTTGGAGATCCCCAGGAACCCGTACGACCTGGAGAGGGCCTGCGGAGGGTCTTCCGGAGGCTCCGCCTGCGCCGCCGCCGTTTTCGAGGACCACGTGTCCCTCGGCGTCTCCACCGGAGGCTCCATCTGCTGCCCCGCGTCGTTCTGCGGGGTGTACGGGATAGCCCCGACATACGGGCGCGTGTCGAGATACGGCCTCATCGACTACGGGAACTCCCTGGACAAGATAGGCGTCATCTCCGCGAAGGCCGGAGACCTCAGGAAATACATCCATGTCATATCCGGGAAGGACGAGAAGGACCCCACCTCCTGCGCCCAGCCCGAGCTGAAGGACGAGGGAAGGAAGCTGAAGTCCGTTGCCATACCCAAGGAAGGCGTCGAAGGCCTCTCCAAGGACGTCGAGAAGGCGTTCGAGGAATCCGTCGAGGCTCTGAAAGGCATGGGGGTCGACGTCGAGCGCGTGGAGATGCCCTCGCTGAAGTACGCCATGCCGGCATACTACGTGCTGGCCACCTCGGAGGCCTCGACGAACCTCGCCAGGTACGTGGGGATGAGGTACGGGCAGCAGAAGGGGGACCTTTCCCTCAAGTTCGACGACTACTTCAGCTCTTTCCGCTCGGAGTACTTCGGCAGCGAGGCCAAGAGGAGGATACTCCTCGGAACGTACACCAGGATGGCAGGGTTCAGGGACAGGTACTACGCCAAGGCCCTGAAGGTCAGGCAGGTCGTCATAAAGGACTACAAGCGCGTCCTCGCCGACCACGACGCGGTCCTGGCCCCTACGATGCCGTTCACAGCGCCCAGGTTCGACGACATCTCCAGGATGTCCGCCCTAGATGCATACAAGGCCGACTACCTGACCATCCCCGCCAACATCGCCGGGACCCCTCACATGTCCGTCCCGTGCGGATACGACGGGAACGGGATGCCCATAGGGATGCAGTTCGTCGCGGACCACTGGAACGAAGAGGTCCTCTTCGACATCGCGGAGAGATGGGAGAAGGGGTTCGAGATGAGGAGGCCGGAGGTGGTCGGATGAAGATAGGCTTGGAGATACATGTCCAGCTCCCGACCAGATCGAAGATGTTCTGCTCCTGCCCCACCACGGACGCGCCTGCGCCCAACACGCACGTCTGCCCCACCTGCCTGGGGATGCCGGGATCCAGGCCTGTGCTGAACAGGAAGGTCCTGGAGTACGGCATAATGCTGGCGAAGATGCTCGGGTGCAAGGTAGCAGACACCACCTGGTTCTCCAGGAAGACGTACTTCTACCCCGACATGTCGAAGAGCGTGCAGATCACCCAGTACGACAACCCCATCGGGGAGGGCGGGGTGTACTACCTGAACGGGAAGAAGCCCATCAGGATCACCCGCATACACGTGGAGGAGGACCCCGGCAAGACCAAGAGGGTCGGTGACCTGTCGTCGCTTATAGACTACAACAGGTCGGGGATACCCCTGGCCGAGATAGTCACCGAGCCGGACATCGCCACCCCCGCGGAGGCGAGGGAGTTCCTCGGGCAGCTTATAGAGGACATCAGGCACGTCATAGACCTTCCTGGGGACGGCGAGCGCAGCATTCGCTGCGACTGCAACATATCCGTCGGGAAGGAGAGGTGCGAGGTCAAGAACGTCACCGGCCTGAAGAACGTCGAGAGGGCGCTGACCTTCGAGATGATAAGGCAGACGAAGATCCTCAAGGCCGGAGGGAAGATCGACCGCGAGACCCGCAGGTTCGACGAGGAGCGCGGGGTCACGATCTCCGTCAGAAAGAAGGAGTTCGAAGCCGACTACGGATACATAGACGAGCCGGACCTGGGGATCTACCACCTCAAGGAGATGGCGGACGCCATAAAGATAAAGGAGAGCCCCCAGAAGATGGCCCTCAGGATGGCGCACGAGTACGGCATCGACCAGAAGGCCGCCAAACAGCTGGTGTCCACGTCCGTGGGGCTGGCGGAGACCTTCGAGTCCGTCGCGAAGGAGATGGGCGTCCAGAACGCCGTGAAGTGGGTCTCGGGACCTGTCAGCGCAGGATGGAAGGCCATGGAGGCGCGCGGAGGAAGCCCCGACGAGGTGGTGCCGATCATCAGGAGGTTCGCGAGCGGCGAGATAACCGACACCGAGTGCGCCCTGGAGATCAAGTGCGCCATGACCGGCGAGTCCGCAGAGGCAGCCGCGGCCGCGTCGGGAGACCTCGAGAAGATCGTGTCCGAGTACCTGGACCAGAACCCCGGGATCGTGGCGGACTATGCCAAGAACGACAAGGCAGCAAACAAGGCCATCGGCTACGTGATGAGGCAGAGCGGAGGGAGGTTCTCGTCCGCCGAGGTCGTCGAAGCCGTCAGGAAGGCCATCGAGTCTAGGATGCGAGGCCTCGTCTGATGAGCATCCTGGCGCTCGGCCCGGGCGCTGGGACACCTTAAAATAAAGCTACCGGTTAGTAGAGCGCATGCTCGACTTCTCGGACAAAAGGATCCTTCCATCGGGCTATGCGGCTGCCGTCCTGGCGGTCGTCGCCCTGATAGCATTGGCGGTCGTTCCGATGCCCGCTTCAGACGCCGCGCATGCCAACTCCGGCTCGTGCGGGGACGACGCGATCTACGTCTTCGCGGACGGCACGCTCACCATCTCCGGCACCGGGGACATGAAAGACAATATGTACCAGCACTGGGACATAGACAACATACACAACATAAAGAAGGTCGTCATCGAGGATGGGATAACCTCCGTCGGGAAATACGCCTTCAGGAACTGCATCAACATCGAATCGGTCTCTGTGGCTGCCACCGTTACCTCCATCGGCATGGGAGCCTTCGAGAACTGCGACAGCATGCGGACCATCGTCCTCCCAGATTCCGTCACCACGATAGGCGTCGATGCGTTCTCGTCCTGCAACGACCTGAACGTGATCGTCCTCCCGGACTCGGTCACCACCGTGGGGTCGGGCGCGATATACGGATGCAATAACATCTACTCGATAAGCATCCCCAGCTCCCTGGCCGACGCTACCATGTTCAACGGATACGAGGTCTACGACGTCGACGGCACTACGCACATCGGAAAGCCGACCCCAGAGAACCTCAAGGGGTACCAGTACAAGGTCGAGGGAAAGAAGCTCATCCGCCTCGCTCCCGACTCCCCGTACAGCGTCTACCCAATAACTCTGAAAGCGAACGACAGCGGGCTCGGATCCGTCACGGCCAGCGTCATCCTCGTGGGATACGGCGCCGCCGTAGCCGTCGACGGAAGCTCCCTGTCTGCGACCACGAGCGTTGTCGGCAGCGACGACCCTGTCACCTACTCCGTCGACGCCGTCCCTGCTGACGGATGCAGCTTCGTGGAGTGGGAGGTACCCTCGTACAGCGTTTCCGAGAGCATGGCCGTCACCGCGGTTTTCACCCAGGGCCTCGTGTTCGACGGCGTCGTCTACGAGCCTTGCGAGGACGAAGACGGCAAGGTCCGCGCCGTAGGCTATCTCGGAGCCCCCGAATCCGTCGCGATACCCGACAGCTTCAGGATCGGCGATGCGGAGTACGTGCCGGTCGAGATAGACTACGACGCGTTCTCCGGGTGCCAGACCCTGACCGGCATCTCAATCGGCAGCGGAGTCGTATCCCTCACGCCAGATTCCCTCGGGAGCCCCATGCTCAAGAGCATCGAGGTCTCCTCCGAGAACCAGGAGTATTCGTCCGTCGCCGGAGTGCTATACGACAAGGATGTCAGCACCCTGATCAAGTTCCCTGCGTCCAAGCAGAGACTGCTGATACCCGACACCGTGACCTCCATCGGGCCTGCGGCGTTCATGGACGCGGGAGTCGCTCTGAAGGCCGCGTACGAGAGCGGCCCCATCACCTACTTCCGCTACGTCAGCATACCCGGAAGCGTCGTCTTCGTGGGCGAGGACGCCTTCCGCGGAAGCACCCTCGAGGTGCTCAAGATGGCCGACGGCACCGCCGACATAGGGCCGATGGCCTTCGGAGGATGCGATTGTCTGAGATACATCGTGTTCGCGGGAACCCTCGAGAACGTCGACGACAGCGCGTTCGACGGCTGCGTGTTCTACAAGCCGAACGGCGACTCGTTCGCGTTCAGCATCGAAGCCACCAAGAACCACAAGTTCGAAGGGGACAACAACCAGGACCTGAAGATGTACGTCCCTTCGGTGGGCGGGAGCATCACTTACGGGGACCTCGTCTACAGGATCGACCTGAACGACAACATCAAGCAGCTGACCGTCAAGAGGCTGGCAAACGACAAGGACCCTGCCGAGCTGGAGATACCTCGCTCGATCCCGTACCTCGGGTTCGACTGGAGCGTCGCGGAGATAGGATCCAAGGCGTTCTACAACAACACCACCCTCGAATACGTGAGCACATACGCCTTCACCATAGGGTTCAAGGCCTTCGCCAACTGCTCCAACCTCGCCACCGTGCATCTGCCGGAAGGCGGAGCCATAGAGTTCGGGAAGTACTGCTTCGCGAACTGCACGTCCTTGACCAGCATCGACGGCTTCGCCAGGATCGTCGGCGATAGCGCTTTCAGCGGATGCAGCAGCGTGTGCGTTTCTAATAGCGACCTGATCCCTGTCGAACTGATCGGCAGCCACGCCTTCTACAAGTGCTCTCTCACAGTTGCATACCTGTACGCCTCCAAGATTGGATACGGCGCGTTCACCGGCAACAGCCTGACCGAAGTCGGCTTCTCCTCCAGTCTTTCGGAGATCGACCCTAAGTCGTTCTTCGGATACAGGTTCTACGACTCCGACGGCAACCTCCTCGAGATTACTGCCGATTGCCTCGCCAGCAAGCACTTCACCGGCGAGAACGGCGATCTGAGGATGGCTTCCTGACCTTCAAGGGGGCCAACCCCCGAAACCTTTTACCAATCTTTGAACTACTTCGACATCCTTGCGGCGACATGGACTTCGAGGAAGTCATCAGGACCAGATATTCTGTCAGAAAATACAGCGACAGGCCTGTCGAGGACTGGAAGATCGACAGGATCCTCGAAGCCGCTCGGCTCGCTCCCACCGGGAAGAACAAGCAGTGCCAGAGGGTCTACGTCCTCAGGTCCCCCGAAGCCGTAAAGAGGATCAGCGACCTGTGCATCATGATCTTCGGGGCCCCCGTCGTCATGCTGATTTTCGCCAAGAAAGGAGAGTCCTGGATAAGCAGGTTCACCGGGAGGGACATCGCGGAGACGGACACGTCGATAGTCACCGACCACATGATGCTTCAGGCGACCGCTCTGGGCCTGGGAACGTGCTGGGTGGGGTACTTCGACCCGAAACCGATATGCGAGGCGTTCGGGATCCCCGACGACCTGGCCCTAATGCATATCCTCCCTCTGGGATACGCCGCTGAAGACTGCGAGCCGGGCCCGCTCCATTTCCAAAGGAAGAAAGTGTCGGAGTTCGCCACGTTCCTGCGATCGCTTCTTGGAGCGGATGACCTCGCGACGGACCTCCTCCTGGGAGACCCCGGCGAGATCCGACGCCTCGGCGATGTCGTCGTGCTCCGGCTTCCACTTGGAGATGCCACGGCCTTCCGATATCTTGACCCTGACGTCGCCGAAACGCGTGGACACAGTCTCGAACCTTGAAGCTAGCTCGACCCTTTCGCATCTGTGCATGCGGACCCCTATCGTGGAGGTGTTCCTGATGACGGACATGGCCATGCGATCCCGGTCGGCGTCCCTGCACAGCACGACCATCATGTGTCCGGGGCGGCCCTTCTTCATGGTCGCAGGCAGCACGCTGACGTCCAGGGCCCCTTCGTCCATTATAGCGGCGATGGCCTCTCCGATGTCCTCCGGAGTCATGTCGTCGAGGTTGCATTCGATCTGGGTCATCGTAGGCATCCCGGGATCGGAATCGCCCAGGAAGGCGCGTAGCATGTCGGCGACGCCCTCCTTCATCATGCTTCCGAACCCTGTCCCTACCCTCTCGTAGGTCATGAGCGGCATCCTGCCGTATTCCTGCGCGAAATGGGACACCAGAGCAGCCCCTGTAGGGGTGGTGAACTCCCCTTCCGCATCCCCGGCGTAGACCGGGACGCCTCTCAGGAGGAGCGCGGTCGCAGGGGCAGGCACAGGGAGGATTCCGTGAGCGCACCTGACCTGGCCGTATCCGGTCCTCAGCGGAGACGCCGCTATCCTCTCGGCCCCGAGCATCTCCATCAGCATGCAGGTGCCGACGACGTCCGCAACAGCGTCCAAAGCGCCTACCTCGTGGAAATGGACCTCGTCCACCGGCCTTCCGTGCACCTCGGCCTCGGCGGAGGCTATGGCCCCGTATATCTCCAGGGCGTGCCTCTTGACGCTCTCCGACACGTTCAGGCTTGAGATAATGCCCTTTATGCTCCCCTGCGTGCTGTGATGGTGATGGTCGCCGTCGTTCTGATGCTCCTCCTCCCCATGGACGAGGACATGTACCCTGTACCCCGACACGGACGACGCTGAGGCCTTCTCGACGCGGACGTCCACGTGGGGTATTCCGGCATCCTTGATCGTCCTCTCTAGCTCATACGGGTCGTCCAGGAGCCCGCAGAGGGCCCCGAGCATCATGTCGCCGGAAGCACCGGCGCTGCAGTCCAGATATATCGTCCTCATAGCGGCGCGCTCCTCCTGTCTATCATGCTTGCTATGTAGCCTGCCCCGAAGCCGTTGTCTATGTTCACGACGCTCACGTCGCTGGAGCAGGAGTTCATCATCGACAGCAGCGCGGTGACCCCTCCGAAGGAGGCTCCGTATCCCACGGAAGTCGGCACGGCTATCACCGGGACGTCCACGAGGCCTCCGACCACTGACGGGAGGGCCCCCTCCATCCCTGCGACGACCACCACTGCCCTCGCCCTGAGGAGGTCGTCCGTCCTGTAGAGGAGCCTGTGTATCCCCGACACCCCGACGTCGTATATCCTGACGACCCGGCTGCCCTCGGCTTCTGCCGTTTGCGCCGCCTCCTCGGCCACCTTCATGTCGCTGGTGCCTGCGGACACCACGCACACGAGGCTGTTCCCGGACGGCTCCGGCTTCTTCCCGACGACGACGATCCCGCATTCCGGATGATGCTCCACGTCGCTGCGGCGTTCCTTGATCGATCTGGCCGTCTCCTCTGGAGCACGGGTCACAAGAACGCATCCGGCGCCTCCTTCGACGAGGGCGTCGAGTATCCCCACGGTCTGCTCAGGAGTCTTCCCGGCCCCGTAGATGACCTCTGTGGCCCCCTGCCTGATGCGACGATGGGTGTCCGGCTTCGCGTATCCGAGCTCCACGAACGGCTCGGCCTTCAGCATTACCTCCGCATCCTCCGGGGAGATCTTCCCGTCCCTCACGTCCTGTAGGATCTGCAGCGTGTTCGTTCAGATGGCCTCCTGCCGTAGGATATCTTCGAATAGTACTTATTGAGGATGCATTCGACGTCCTTCCTTCTGAGCTCCAAAGCCCTCGCATCATGGTCCTGTATCTCGAAAACGCATTGCTCGCCTCTGTCCCTGACGCGGAATCCCGAGAATCCGAGCTCGCGGAGGCTGTCCTCCGATCTCTCGACCCTTTCCAGCGCGTCCTTGGTGATAGCCGTCCCTTGAGCTATCCTCGTGGCAAGACAGGAGTTCGACGGCAAGTCCGCTGTAGGCAGCCCGGCCTCTCTTGACAGCCTTCTGACCTCTGGCTTGTCGATGCCGCACATCCTCAGCGGAGACAGAACCTCCAGCTCCTTCAAAGCCCTCATCCCCGGCCTTGAAGAGGGATCGTCAGAGGCGTTCGTGGCGTCTATCAGGGTCCTGTCTTCCTTGTCCGCGATTTCCTTGAGCCTGGAGAACAGCGACATCTTGCACAGGTAGCATCTGTCCGGGCCGTTAGAGACGATTCCGGGATCAGAAAGCGGATCCACGTCTATCACTATGTGCTCCGTGCCCATCCTCTTGGCGAAGGATATGGCGTCGCGCGTCTCGAAATCAGGCTGGAACGGCCCTCTGGCTGTCAAGGCTTTGACGTCGGCCCCGGACCGGACCGCGGCGTACAGGAGATAGGAGGAGTCCGTCCCTCCCGAAAAAGCCAGAGCCACCCTGGGATGGTCCTGAAAGAAAGTCCTGAGGCCCTCGGGCACAGACAGCACGCCCTCGCCGGCATTCGTGCTGACATGCCGCGATTTCATAGGAAAGCCACCTCGCACCTCTTCTTCCTGAATGCCACGGAGAAGGCTATAGCCCCCTCCATCTCGGCGCTGCCCGCATACTTCCTGTCCTTGATCTGGCCGATGCCCTTGGCAGCCTCCTCCGAGAGGTCGCCGTCGTCATCCGGCCCCAGCACCTTCAGCTCCACGATCGCCGGCGGCCTGCTCCCGTAGCCCTTCACAAGCAGATCGGCCCTGCCCTCGCCCAGCTCCCTCTCGGCTATCGCGACATAGCCGTTGAGAGCGAACAGATCATGCATCCATGACCTGTACCTCCCCTCCTTCCATCCGTCGAGATAGGATCCGCCTTCCATGAGCCTCTCCAGGTCCGCTCTGACTGCGGATGCGTCCCTCTGCGCCACGTGCCTCATCAGATCTACGACGCTGGGGAAGGCCATGCAGTACACCCTTTCCATGAGGACGTCGTAGTTCTCCCTGACCTCGCGGTTCGGGATCCTCAGCTTCTGCGAGCCCCCCGAGGTGTCTGCGGTAAGATACCCGGCGAAAAGCAGCAGCGACAGCAGGTCCTTCTCCGACAGCATCTGCCCTGGCTTCCAGAGCGGGGTGACGGAGCTGAAGGGAGCTTCGATCCATCCCCCCGACACGTACATCGCCTTGACCCTGTCCAGAACGTCCTCCCTCGCTCCCGACATCATCGCGACCACTATGCCGTTCTCGGCGGTGTCGTTCCAGTACGACTCCACCGCTCTCCCTCTGATTATGTGGTCGACAAGGAACTTCATGGCGCTCCAAGGATTGAAGACGTCTATTCCGCCAATGCAATACCCGTCGAAGCGCTCTGCAGCCAGGCTGAACTCCGCATCCGCGATGCGCAAAACCTCATCGGGCGACGCCCTCTCATGTACTTCGCGGACGCATTTCCCTATGAAGGACCTCATCTCGTCCCCGAGTATGCCGAAATACTCCCCCATGGCGCCGGGCGCGACGCCAATGTGGTCGAAGTCGTTGAGGGAGCTGAACAGCCCTCTCACCACTATCCTCTGCACTCCGGTGACCACTATGCGCGAAACGTTGATGTTGGACTTGAGGGCTACCCTCACGAAGCTTCCATAGTACTCGACGGCCTCGTCGAACCCGGGCTTCCCGTACATGGACTCGATGGGCTTGTCGTACTCGTCCACCAGGACCACGGGCCTGACCCCATGATGCAGAGCCAGCCTTGTGCAGAGGTTGGTAAAGACCATGCTAGGGTCCAGCTCGTCCCCTCTGTCGTCGCAGAACAGCGTGTCCTTCTGAAGGTCCGACAGGCGAGGAGAGTCGAGCAGGTAGCCGAATTCGATCGATATTGTTTCCTTCAGCCTCTTCAGGATCTGGGACCTCAGATCTTCCTTGCTCTCGACGACTATCGAGGACATGTCCATCCTGATCACTGGATAGCGGTTCTTCACCCCCTCCGACCACTCGCGGTAATCCTCGGACCTCGTTATTTTCAGCCCTGCGAACGTGTCGTCCCGCGACTCCTCTTCGCGGTAGGCCACGTTCAGGAACCTGTCCAGCATCGAAATCGCCAAGGTCTTCCCGAACCTGCGGGGACGGGTTATCATGACGCTGTCCGAGCCGGAGTCCATTATCTCCCTGACCAGCATCGACTTGTCGGAGAACAGATAGCCTCCTTTGGCGAGCTTCCTGAAGTCCTTGACCCCTATAGGTATCCTCGGCGGAGACATGCTACTAGGACGATTCCAAGACGATATAAAGCTAGCGCGTACATGCACGGAAATGGTTTGGATGGGGCCGAAGCCCCGGGATCACTCGGTCTCTATGTCTTCCACGTCCCCGATGTCGAGGTCTCCGGCGAGGGAGATGATCTGGAGCTCCTCCAGCTTGTCGTCGTCGACCTTCGAGGGGGACCCGTCCAGAAGGGACACCGCCCTCTTGTTCTTGGGGAACGCTATGACGTCCCTGATCGAGTCCTTGCCCAGCAGGATGGCGCACAGCCTGTCGATCCCGATGGCTATCCCGCCGTGGGGAGGCGCCCCGTAGCTGAGCATCTCCACGAAGTAGCCGAAGTTCCTCTCGATCCTCTCGTCGTCGAGGCCGAGCTTGTGGAACACCTGCCTCTGCATGTCGACGTTGTGTATACGGAGGGACCCGGAGCCGAGCTCGTTGCCGTTCAGGCACAGGTCGAAGCATGCGCCGCCGACCTTCTCGTCCATGGGGTCCCCTTCGGGGAGGACGAACGGGTGGTGGAACGCGTCGCATTTCCCGGAGACTGGATCGACCTCGTACATCGGACACTGGTCCATCCAGAAGAACTGGAACACGCCTTCCGGGACCAGGCCGAGGTCCTCCGCGACCTTCTTCCTGAGCTGGCCCGCGCCCTCGTAGGTGGCCTTCCAGGGGCCTGCGACGATGAACAGCAGGTCGCCCTCCTCCGCGCCCATGGCCTCCTTTATGCCGTCCAGTATCTCGGGGGTGAAGTACTTCACGATGTTGCTCTCGAGCTTGCCGTCCACGCACCTCATCCAGGTGAGCCCTCCGAGGCCGACCTTCTTGGCGTACTTGATGTAGCGGTCGACGTCGTTCCTTCCGACCTTCTCGCCGGCGACGTCGGCCTTGAGGTTCATCCCTGCGACGATCCCGCCCTCGGCCAGGATGTTCTGGAAGATCTTGTACGGGGCGTCCTTGACCACTTCGGTGAGCTTGACGAACTCCAGCCCGTACCTCATGTCGGGCTTGTCCGAGCCGAACCTCTCCATGGCGTCGCGGTACCCTATATGCGGGAAAGGCGTAGCGAGGTCCTCCCCGTACAGCCCCTTCCATACGAACCTCACCATCCCCTCCATCATGTCCTGTATGTCCTTCATGTCCACGAACGACATCTCCAGGTCCAGCTGGGTGAACTCGGGCTGCCTGTCCTTCCTGGAGTCCTCGTCGCGGAAGCATCTGGCCACCTGATAGTAGCGGTCCATGCTGGCGACCATCAGCATCTGCTTGAACTGCTGGGGGGACTGCGGGAGCGCGTAGAACGTCCCGGGATGGACCCTGGACGGCACGATGTAGTCCCTGGCGCCTTCCGGAGTGGACCTCCCGAGTATGGGGGTCTCTATCTCCAGGAAGCCGTTCTGCTCGAGGTACTGCCTCGCCAGGTGGACGAGCCTGCTCCTGAAGACCATAGCCTGGATCATCTCGGTCCTCCTGAGGTCGAGGTACCTGTATTTCAGGCGGACGTCCTCGTTGGGGAGCACCCCCTCCTTCTGGTCCCCCAGCTCAAACGGGGGCATGACGGACGTGTTCAGAAGCTCCGCGCCGGTGATGAGCACCTCGATCTCCCCCGTGGGATTCCGGGAGTCCTCCGTCCCCTCGATCCTCTTCCTGACAATCCCGTCTATGGACACCACGCACTCGCGGGTGAACTTCGACATCTCCTCGGCTATCGCCTTGCCGTCCGTTCCGGCCGGGAGGTCCTCCGGGTCGAAGACGACCTGCGTGATGCCGTACCTGTCCGCGAGGTCTATGAACGCGACCCCTCCGTGGTCCCTGGAGAACCTTACCCACCCCTGCAGGCATACCTTCTTCCCGAGGTCCGAGAGCCTCAGGCCGCCGCATGTGTCTGTTCTTCTCATAAGAGCACCTGTTAATGGCGCTCGCTATCCTAAAGGCAATATAAAGCATAGTCGGACCGAGTTCGGCCGCTGGGCGCATTTCGTCAACGAGCATCGCAGGAACAGGACCTCGCAGGATTTCTTCTATTCAAGGAGCGAGCGCTATTCCGAGGGCTCAGAAACTTGGAATCGTAATCTCCAGTTTCTATATTTCAAACAAAAAAGAATATTACAATACCCATTTATACACAATATGAAATTCTCGTCCATGGAAGAGGTCCTCAGACTTCAATACATGTCGGAGCTCGACGAGTGGAAGGACACCGATGTGGTGAAGGTCATTCTAGGCGTGAGGCGCGCGGGCAAGTCCGTGGTGATGCGCCAATACGTCAGAAGACTGAAGGACGAAGGGGTCCCAGACTCGTCCATCCTCTTCCTGGATTTCGAATCGTCGGATCTCGACAGAGTAACAAATTTCAGGGACCTCAATGAGTACATCGCGGAGAGGATTCCCAGAATATCCAGAACGTACGTGTTCCTGGACGAGGTCCAAAGGGTGGACGGCTGGGAACGCACGGTGAACTCGCTCATGGTCGATTATGACGCCGACGTCTACATCGCCGGCTCCAACGCATACCTGCTGTCGTCGGAGCTATCCACGTATATATCAGGCAGATACGTGGAGATAACGGTGCTCCCCTTCTCGTTCAAGGAGTTCCTCTCTGGTCATCCCGCCACGCCCGATGTCGACAGGAACGCCAGGTTCCAGCAGTATCTCCGCACCGGCGGGATGCCCCTGACCGATCCCGACAGGGGAGACAGGTACAACCGCATGGTGCTGGAGGGCATCTACAACACCGTTCTGGTAAAGGATGCCGCCACGAGAATGAAAATCAGAGACCTCTCGGGGCTGGACTCCATCGCGAGGTTCCTCCTCGACAACACCGGCAACATAACCAATGTCGACAGCATCGTCAGGACCACCAGGCTGTCCAAGAAGACCGTGGCCAAGTACATACGCACGCTCACGGAAGCATTCCTGTTCTTCAAGGTCGAAAGGTACGACGTCGTTGGAAAGAGGCTCATGGACTCGCACGAGAAATACTACCCGGTGGACGTCGGGCTGGCGAGGGCCGTCCTGGACAGGGGGGTGGCCGACACGTCGAGGCCGCTGGAGAACATCGTCTTCCTGGAGCTCGTCAGGAGAGGGTACAGGGTGAGGGTGGGCTCGTTCAGGGACAGGGAGGTGGACTTCACCGCTGAGAAAGACGGAAGAACCGAGTACTTCCAGGTCTGCCTGACGATGCTGGAGGATTCTACGTACCTCCGCGAGACGAGATCGCTGAAAGCCATCGACGACAACTATCCCAAGACGGTGCTCTCGCTAGACCCCATAGCCCGGGACCTCCCGGACGGGCTCATGCACAGGAACGTCGTGGAGTGGCTTCTAGACGGATGATGGGGATTACGACAGGAATCGGGCGTCTTCCAACAAGGCCCTTCGACGCCATGGGACGAACGCGACCAGATGGCTCCGACCGCCTGCACCCTATGGCCCATCCTTTCGAACGGCGGAACGAGGAGGGCGTTGCCCATGCAGACTCGCCCCTCAGCGGATAGGAACCATTAACCGGGCCACGCGCGGCTGGAGGGGCATGCTCGGATTCTCCCTTGGAAAGATGAGGGATTCCGTGTCCCTCCGGCAGAGACTGCATAGTCCGCAACAGCGAAATCGCTTGCATCGGAGTCGACAGATTGCCAGGAATGGCCATGGGGTACTTCTACTCCAAGTTCATCTGCAACACTGGACTCGCAGAGAAGTACGGTCGCGAGGGCAACGAATACGAGGACAGAACGATGTACCATGTGGAGGGGCGCCGACGGCGATTAAGGGGAGGAAGGTCAAGCAGGCACTCGACGAGAAGGAGTCCGTCCTAGAGCGCAACGGCGGCGGCGACCACGACTGCTACGTTCTCGGAACAGAAGTTACACTAAAGCGGACGATAGGCGAGGGCTCCGAAGCGACCTGGCATGGCATCGCAGTATCGGCGGGACGTAGGAGAACGGGTCCTTCTTGATGTCCATTATGACCGACGTGTTGGTCCTGGTGACCCCCTCGATGGAGTTTATCCTCTTGACGACGGACGAGAACTCCTCCCTGTCCACGCAGGCGATCCAGGCCATGCAGTCGCTGTCGCCGGTGACGTCGAAGACCGAGACCACCTGCGGGATCCCGGCGATCTCCTCCTGGACGGCCACCACGTCGGACGCGCTCACGTTCACGACGCCCATGAACTCGAACCCGAGCTTCATGTAGTCTATGTTGGCGCGGTATCCGCGGACTATGCCTCTGGACTCGAGGTTCTTGATCCTCTGGATGAGCGTGGACGGGTGGACGTCCAACGTCTTGGCGATCTGCCTGTAGGAGCCTTGGCTGGACGTGCTCAGCAGCTCGATAATGCGCTTGTCCAGTTCGTCGAATCCCTCTAGGCCCATGGAATCGTGCGGAGCATAGCCTTAAAAGATATTTATTAACTCACGCTTAGCCACCCAACCGCAGTGATACCATGACCGACGAGATATTCAGGCAGGACGGGTACCTCTTCAACTTCGAGGCCGAGGTGGTCTCAGTGAAAGGGGACGACGTCGTCCTAGACGTGACCGCATTCTACCCGGGAGGAGGCGGGCAGGTCTGCGACACCGGGAGCATACGCGACCACAGGGTGACGGAGGTCCGCTACGAGGGGAAGGACATCGTGCACGTGGTCCCCGGCAACGACCTGGAGAAGGGCGACATGGTGTGGTGCAGCGTCGACTGGGACAGGCGCTTCGACCTCATGCAGGGCCACACCGGGGAGCATCTCCTGTTCTGCTCCCTTCACAGGCAATGCCCGGAGCTGACGATAAAGAAGATCTACATCTCCCCCGAGAGCAAGTACGTCATAGTGGACAGGGACCTCTCCTGGGACCAGATCCGCGCCGCGCTGTCGTTCGCCAACCAGGCCATCAGGGACAACCTCCCGGTCACCAGGACGACGATGGACAGGGACGACCCGGAGCTCGCGAAGGTCAGGATAAAGCTGGACAGGATCGCGGAGGACGAGGAGATCTCCGTGGTGGCCATCGGCGACATCGACCTCTCCGCATGCAGCGGGATACACGTCATGGAGACGTCGGAGCTGGAGTTCATCACAGTGGACAGGAAAGTCTCCGCAGGGAAGGACGGGGTCGCCATACACTTCAAGGTCGGCGACGCCGCCAAGGACGCCGCGACAAGCCTGGCGATGTCCGCGCTGGAGATGATCGACACCATAGGGTGCAAGGCCGAGGACTCGCCCCGCGCCGTGGCGAACATGAAGCGCGAGGTGGAGCTGGACCGCAGGCTGCTCAAATCAGCCTCCAGGGACATCCTCTCCGGCGCCAGGGCCGCGGAGGTCAACGGATGCCCCGTCCTGGCCTTGGCGGTGCCCGGAGGAGACCGCAACGCCCTCGCGGAGGCCGCCGAGTCCATGAGGTCGAGGGGAGGAGTGGCGGCCCTGGTGTCCGTGGGCGAGACGCTGTCCGTGGTCCTCGCGTCCGGGAACAAGGCCGTGGACTGCAAGGCCGTCCTCGGAGACGTCCTGAAGCCTTTCGGAGGGAGGGGCGGAGGAAAGCCCGACTTCTCGCAGGGCGGGGTTCCCGACGCTTCGTCGGCGGAAGACGTCCTTGCGGCCTTGAAGGAAGCCGTCTCCAAGGCGCTAATATAAATGGAATGCCGACGGTCGGAGGGTCATGATGCCGGGAATGAAGATGAACGACCGCCAGATGAAGCAGGCGATGAAGAAGATGGGGATAAAGCAGACAGCCATCCCCGACGTCGTGGAGGTCGTCATCAGGACAAAGACCAGCGAGACTGTGATCAAAGCGGCCGACGTCATCTGCATAGAGATGCCTGGAGGGAAGAGCTACCAGGTGTCCGGTCCCGAGACCGTCAGGACCCTCGGCGAGGGGGAGGCGGCCGTCGAAGCCCCTTCTTTCAGCGACGATGACATAACGCTCGTCATGAACCAGGCCGGCTGCGACCGCAACGCCGCCGTCAAGGCCTTGTCCGAGTCAAACGGAGAGCCTGCCGAGGCCATAATCAAGCTGATATCGGGGTGATAGCATGTGTCTGGCAATACCTGGGAAGATAGTGAGCATCGAGGGCGACATGGGAAGCGTCGACTTCGGCGGAGCGACGAGGCAGGCGAACCTGTCCATGGTCGAGGCCAAGGTCGGCGACTGGGCGGTCGTGCACGCCGGCTTCGCCATACAGATAATGGACGAGGAGGACGCGCAGGAGACCATCAGGCTCTGGAACGAGGTCCTCGAGAGCGACAAGACCAAGTTCTGCTGAAACCGAGGGGCCGCCCCCTCTTTCTCTTTTCATTAAAAAAAGATGTCCCCGTCCCAGAAGACGGGGAAAAGAGTTTATTCTTCCAGCGGACCGAGCACGACGAAGTGCTCCTCGCCGTCCTCGTCCGTGATTATGGTGGAGCGAACGCGATAGACGTCCATCAGCATCTTCTGGGTGAAGACCTCCTTGGGCGGCCCCTCGCAATATATGTGATGCTCGTTCACAATCACCAGATTGTCTGAGTACTTATACGCTACGTCCAGGTGATGCAGGGTCATCAGGGTGGTGCAGCCGCGCTCCTTGGTTATCCGGCTCATGAAGCCTATCAGGTTGTACTGGTGGAACAGGTCCAGAGCGCTGGTGGGCTCGTCCAGGATGACCACGGACGGGTTCTTAACCAGGGCCTGG
This sequence comes from Candidatus Methanomethylophilaceae archaeon, assembly GCA_017540825.1. GTDB lineage: Archaea > Thermoplasmatota > Thermoplasmata > Methanomassiliicoccales > Methanomethylophilaceae > Methanoprimaticola. The sequence goes on from JAFYAH010000029.1 coordinate 21,577, forward strand.
GCGATGAACACCAGCTGCCTCTGGCCTCCGCTGAGCTCGCCTATCTTGCGGTCTGCGAACTGCCTTATCCCCAGCAAGTCGAGGACCTTGTAGACCTCCTCGATGTCCTCGTCGGACACGTAGAACCCCAGGGACTGTATCATCCCGAGCAGGACGATCTCGAACACGTTGAGGTCGACGTCGAGGTCCGTGTTCTGCTCCATGTAGCTGAGGAACTCGAAGAGCTCCTTGCGGCTGTAGGTCCGGTCGTCGAACTTGACCTCGCCGTCATGCTTGAAGAGGTCGGCTACGCACTTCAGCAGGGTGGTCTTCCCGGCTCCGTTCGGGCCGATTATGGTCGTTATCTCGCCTGGGCGGGCGGTGAACGACAGGTCCTCCAGCACCTTCGTGCTTCCGTAGCAGAATGACAGGTTGCCTACCGTGACTATCATGTCTTCACCGTCTTTTTCTTCATCAGCAGGTAGAAGAAGAACGGCACGCCTACTATCGAGGTGAATATGCCGATCGGGTACTCCCTGCCTGGGGTTATGGTTCCGCACAGGATGTCAGCCAAGACAAGAATGATGGCGCCGCACACGCACGACATCGGGAGGAGGTATCTCTGGTCCTCGCCGAGTATCATGCGCGCCACATGGGGCCCCACGATCCCTATGAAACCTATGCATCCGACGAAGGCGACGCAGGTGGAGGTCAATAGGGCGACCAGGACGAACATCCACTTCCTCATTCCCTGAGTGTCTATGCCGAGAGCCTCTGCCCTTCTGTCTCCCAGCCTCATGGCGGTGAGCGCCCAGCACTTCCTGTAGATCAGGAAGAACGCTATCACGAACAGGACGAATATGATGGCTACTTCGGTCCATTCTATCCCGTTGAGGCTGCCGAACGTCCAGAACACGATGCCCGACAGCGCGTCAGGCGACGCTAGGTACTGCATCAGGGACTGGAGAGCCTGGAACAGGAAGACCAGCCCGATTCCCGCCAGCACCATGACGTCCGCAGAGAATCCCTTCGCCTTCGCGACGAGGAAGATCCCTCCGGTCGCCAGCATCGCGAAGATGAACGCTCCTGCCGGGACCATGTACGTTCCAAGCACGGAGAGCCCCCCGAGGCCTACGACCATGGTGAGGGAGGCGCCGAAGCCGGCACCGGCGGAAATGCCCAGGGTGTATGGGCTGGCCAGAGGGTTGTTAAGCAGGGTCTGCATTATCGCTCCAGCCAGCCCGAAGGCGGCGCCGCAAACGATTCCAGCTATGACGGTGGGCATCTGGAGGTCCCAGAGTATGATGTGCATGACGCCGGTTCCCTCCGGATGCAAGAACTGGTCAAGCAGAACAGACGGCGATATATACGGTATGCTGAAGAACAGGTCGACGAAGAACACTGTCGCAGCTACCAGGATGCCTATCGCTATTATCAGATATTTGCGGTGGGCGTATTGCCCATATTGGAATTCCTTGCCGCCTTTCGAATCCACTGACATGTCAACCTCACGACTTGTAGTCGTAGACCCAATTTCTGCGCATGCTAAGTAATCGCGATCCTGTTCTCTGACCATTATCAATATGCTGGCTAGGGCTGGAGCGAGGTGTTTTATACTATTACTTACATATAGAATATGTTAGGTAATAACATGGTCAGACCGAGG
>JAFYAH010000030.1 GCA_017540825.1 Candidatus Methanomethylophilaceae archaeon
AGCAGCTCGGACGACCAGAGGGCCTCGGGATTCCTCGCGCTCATGGGCATACCCAAATCCACCCTGTTCTCAGGCGGAGTGCGAGGTCAGCCAGCCCGATTAAATCACCCATCCAAAAGTCAAGGGTGCGGAATGACTGTTCTGGACAGGATTTCAGAGTATTTCCGCTATCATGTGATCGTAGGCGGAATGCCCGAGGCGGTGTCCAAGTACATCGAGACGAGAAGCTACGTGGAATCCAGGAAGACCCTGGAAGACATTCTGCTGATCCTGCGCAGCGACATGAAGAAGTGCAGCGGAGCAGTGAGCTGCATGAAGGTAGACGCCTGCCTCGGGTCTCTGCCTCGCCAGCTGGCCTCCAACCCCAGGTTCCAGTACAAGGACGTGGAGATGAAGAAAGGGGCTGGGAAAGCACTATGCCACCGCCTTGGAATGGCTGAAGAGCGCCAGCATCCTCGACCGGTGCAACAACATGACCGAGCCCGTGGCTCCCCTGTCCATCAGGGAGAGGAGCAATTCCTTCAGGATGTACTGCAGAGACACGGGGCTCCTTCTAGCTCTGATGGACTACGACGATGCGAGGAGGATACTGTTCAGGGAAACCTCCGCCAACCTTGGTCCTGTGATGGAGAACGCGGTGGCCAGCGAACTGGTGAAGAGAGGGTATGCCCTGCGCTACTACATGAAGCCGAACAGCACCCTGGAGCTGGATTTCGTCATCAGCATGGAAGGCTCGGTGACTGCGATAGAGGTCAAATCTGACAAGTCGAAGAACGCCAAGTCCTTGCGCACTGCCATGTCCGGCTACAAAGGCCTGAAAGGGATCAAGCTGTCGGAATCGAACGTTTTCATCGATGAGAACGGCATTCTCTGCCTCCCGCTCTTCGCCCCTTGCTTCTTCCCCTGTCCCCGGTCCGAGCTGCCGCCGATGGCAGAGGCGGGAGACCTCGATCTGCGACCTGCTTCCCGTCGACGATCGGAGGAACGAGCCTCTTTTCCGAGGCATAAGACCTGGATTTTCACTTTCGGAGAACCCCCGCGCCGGGTTAAATACGAGAACCGGCGATTCTCCTCCGAGGAATCACAATGGCCCACAAGACCCTTGAAGACATACCAGGAGTAGGACCAGCCATATCAGAGAAACTCCGCGAAGCAGGATACAACGATCTGATGGCCATTGCTGTCGCTTCCCCCAAAGAGCTCGCAGAGACGTGCGAGATAGGCGAGAAGAAAGCAATGGACATAATCGAGGGTGCCAAGCTGTGCGCTGACATAGGCGGTTTCGAGACCGGTTCCGACATATTAGAGAGAAGAAAGTCTGTCACCAAGCTCACTACCGGATCCAAGGCGTTCGACGAGCTCCTCGCAGGAGGGCTGGAGAGCCAGTCCATAGTGGAGTTCTTCGGAGAGTTCGGGAGCTGCAAGACCCAGGTCTGCTTCCAGCTCGCGGTGAACGCCACCCTCCCCGAGGAGAGGGGCGGGCTGGACTCCGACGTGATAATAATCGACAGCGAGAACACGTTCAGGCCGGAGAGGATAATCCAGATGGCCAACTACCTCGGCGTCGACCCGGACGAGACCCTAGCCAGGATCCATGTGGCCAGGGCGTTCAACTCGCAGCACCAGGTCCTCCTTGTGGACAAAGCCATGGAGCTCGCACAGACCATGAAGGTCAGGCTCCTGATAGTCGACTCGCTGACGTCTCACTTCAGGGCGGAGTACGTGGGCAGGGGGGCCCTCGCCGAGAGGCAACAGATCCTCAACCGCCACATGCACGACCTGCTGAACTTCGCCACTGTGAACAACGCCGTCATCGCGGTCACCAACCAGGTGGCTGCCAAGCCGGACGCGTTCTTCGGGGACCCCACCAGGCCCATCGGAGGCAACATCGTGGGGCACACCGCAACCTTCCGCATATACCTGAGGAAGGGGAAGGCGGGAAAGAGGATCGCCAGGCTCATAGACTCGCCCAACCTGCCCGAGGGCGAGGCCGTCTTCACCGTCACCGAAGATGGTATTAAGGACTGAACTCTAACCGGGGGCGTGACAAGCCCCCTCTTCTTCTTCGAGCTCAACGGCGAGTCCAAGGACATGCCCAAGGCCGAGGTGGCCGGCTGCCTGGAAGCCGTCGCCGGATCCTACGACATCGTGGCCTCCGGCCCGGGCTACGTCGTCGCGTCGTTCGACGGGCGCTTCTTCGACGAGGTCGCCGACCGCATATCCCTCACCCACAGCCTCGGCCGCTACCTCGGATCCTACGACCCGGACGACGTCTCCGGCCTGGAAGGCGCGGAGCTTCCCGAAGGCACCTTCGCTGTCCGCGGCAAGAGGTTCGAGGGGATGATGAGGGACGTGGACTCCCAGGCCCTTGTCCGCAAGATAGGGGGGATCCTGTCCAGGAAGAACGACGTGAACCTCAAGGAGCCGGACTTCGTGGTCAAGATGCAGATGTGCGACAAGGTCCACCTGTTCGTCGAGGACAGGGTCACCGAGACCGACCTCCTGAACAAGAGGAAGGTCAGCGAGAGGCCGTTCTTCTCGCCCATATCCCTGCACCCGAAGTACGCCCGCGCGCTCATCAACATGACCGGCGTGAAGACCGGGGGCACCGTCCTGGACCCTTTCTGCGGCACCGGCGGGATAGCCATAGAGGCCGCCTCCATGGGCATGAGGGCCATAGCCTCCGACTTCGACGAGGACATGGTCATCGGGTGCCAGGAGAACATGGACTTCTACGGCCTCAAGCTGGCCGACTTCGAGGTCTCGGACATAAGCGACATAGCCGGAAGGTTCTCCGACGTCGACTCGGTGTGCACCGACCCGCCGTACGGGAGGTCCACCAAGACCGGCGGAGAGGACGTGGACCGCATCTACGAGAGAGCCGGCGAGGCCATCCCCAAGGTGCTGAGGCCCGGAGCCAGGGCGGGGATAGTCCTGCCCCATCCGATGGAGCTCAGGACCATGTCCCTGGAAGGCATGTACGTCCAGCGCGTCCACGGGTCGCTGTCCAGGCACTACCACATCTTCAGGAACCCCGCCTGAACAGCCAGCAGCCTGCGCTCATGCTGGAGTTGGATGTTACCTGTTATATAGGCACCCTATCCATTCTAGCCTCATAAGAGGACTGGGCATAGACAGCCAATCCTTCAATGCCACCGCGACGAAACGGCCGCGGCAGGCGAGGTGCCACCATGAACGCAATCATGAAGACCGCCTTGGTCGCGATCCTGATAGCCGCCGTCGCCCTCACAGCGGCGTCCGTTCCGGGAGAAGCGGAGACCGCTACCGTGACCGTAGACGGCATAGAGTATTCGCTGGCGGACAGCGGCGGGAGCAGAACCGCTACCGTGACCGCCGGCTCCATAGCTGAGATGAAAGGGGACGTCGCGATCCCCTCTTCCGTCCAATACAACGGGAAATCCTACACCGTGGACTCCCTTGCCAGAGGGTTCTCCGGCAACCAGGGGCTGACGTCCATAGCCCTGCCGGACTCTGTGACCGCCCTCCCGAACAAGTGCTTCAACGCGTGCCAGAGCCTCGTGTCGGCCACCATGGACGGCGTGCTGACCATACCCGAACAAGGATTCAACGGCTGCGCCAGTCTCCGCGACGTTAGCGCGGCGTCGGCGACGTCGATAAAGGCCTCGGCGTTCGACGGGTGCGCGTCGCTGTCGAAGTTCAGGTTCGGGAGCCTGGTGGAGATCGGGAACTATGCGTTCCGCGGATGCGGGTCGATGACGTCGTTCGACATACCGACGACCGCCGGGCTGGGGACAGCGCCCTTCGTGAACACCGGGATCAAGGGGTTCCTCGTGAGCGGAGGCCTGCTCGCCTACGTTCAGAAGGACATCGGATCCTTCACGATACCTGCCTCCGTGACCACCATCGGGCCCGGAGCGTTCTACGGCGTGGCCCTGAAGAGCCTCACGGTCCCCGGGACGGTCATGACCGTGTCCGACTACGGGTTCTACTGCTCCAAGATAGAGTCGATCGTCTTCGACGAGGACGTCCTCGGCATAGGGAGCTACGCGTTCGCGGACGCGGCTGCCAACAGCTCGGTCCTGAAGAGCGTGAAGCTGCCGACGGCCATCACCATAATCAACGAAGGGACGTTCTCCAACTGCAGCTCGCTGACGTCGATCGACATCCCCAAGGAGATCAACGCCGTCGGGGACAAGGCGTTCGAGAAGTGCTCCAGCCTCAAGACCGTGAACGTGTCCTCGGGGATCGCCTTCGGGCAGAAAGCGTTCTCCAGATGCTCCTCCCTCACGTCGTTCAAGTTCTTCGAAGGCTCCGTCGCCGGCAGCAACATGTTCGAGGAATGCAGCCAGCTGAATAGCATCTCGCTCTGCGACTCGATGACGGAGATCCCGGACTACATGCTTTCCAAGTGCAAGGGGCTGACCAGCTTCGAGATCCCGTCGCAGGTGAAGACCATAGGGAAGTACGCGTTCTCGAACACCGGCCTGACGGAGATCGTCATCCCTTCCACCCTCGACCCCGACGGGCTCGGTGACCATGCGTTCAGGGCGAGCTCCTCCCTCGAGAATGTCACGTTCCTCGGATCGTACTCCCGCATCCCCATCTACTGCTTCCACAGCTGCTCGTCACTGAAGACCATAGAGACGTACGGGATGCTGGAGACGGCCAACTCCAACGCATTCATAGGGTGCAAGAGCCTCAGCGACATCGTGGTCCACACCGGGGTCCCGTTCAAGGACGCCACCATGTTCGGGTCTGACCTGAAGGGCCTGCTCAAAGACGGATTCGTCAGCGTGAAGTCCCCGTCCGGGATCGGTACCGTATGCGTCTCCGCCGCCTCCGCCGACCTGGCCGTGGGCTCGGACTGCATCGGGTTCTCGAACGACGCCCTGGCGAAGACCGTGGGGTCGGGGCATTCTATAAAGTCTGCCAACCCTTCGATCGTATGCGCCGACGGCGCGGTATACCTGGAGGACGAGCTCCTGTACGTCTCGCCTTCCGTCGCCGAGCCGGAGATCAGAGACGGCACGGCCAGAATCGACTCCCTCGCCCTCAGCTCGCTCAAGTCCGCCAAGACCCTCGTGATTCCCGCGTCGGTCGAGCGGATCGACTCGAACGCCGTCTTATCCGACCCTGCCCTGAAGTCGGTCCTGTTCTACGGGACCCCTTCGCTCGACACCGCCGCGATGAGCCTGGGAGACGCCAAAGCGTACTTCCTCGACGGAAAGTACGACCCGTCCAAGTGCAAAGGCATAGCCCTGTCGGGATACTTCGCCGACGTGGCAGGCGGAAGGGCGCTGTTCACCATCAACGACCCGTCCAGCGCAGACTTCTCGGAAGTCCACTCCGGAAGTGACGTCGCCTTCTCGGTCACCCCCGTGACAGGCTACACGGACTCCGTGATAAGCGCCGTCTCCGGCGGAAAGGCCGTGCCCAAGGCCTCTCAGGGAACGAAGGTCGGCGAGACCGACGTGAGCGGCATGTTCATCCTCAAGGGGGTCTCCGGCGAGACGGAGGTCGTCGTCTCCGGCATCGAGCTGAACGCCTACGACGTCTCGTGCCCTTCCGGCCAGGGATACGCGTTCAGCATCTCGGAGAGCAAGGACGTCATCCATGGCAGCAAGATTCTGTTCCAGGTCCGCTGCCTCCCCGGATACCAGTTCTCCCCCTCATACGCGGCCAAGGTCGACGGGAATGCCGTGCAGCACGACTACGGGACCAGCGAGTACCGCGTCTATTCGTTCGAGATCCTCCACGACTCCGCCATAACGGTATCGGGAGTCACGGAGAAGAGCAAGGTCACAGTCTCCTTCGACACCGGCGGCGGATCGTCCGTCAGCCCTCAGAAGGTCCTTTCGGGCGCTGCTGCCGAGGTCCCTGCGGCTCCGACCAAGAGCGGCAGCACGTTCATGGGATGGTACACGTCGCCCGGATTTGCCGAGCTGTACAGGTTCGGGCCGGTCGAGAAGGACACCACGATATATGCTAAATGGGCCTCGGGCAGCTCGCCCAGGCACACCCTCTCCCTCAGCGCGGACCACGGCCAGATCCTGGCGTACGTCAACGGGTCCGCGTCTCCTGCCGCCTCGGGCTCGAAGATCGTGTCCGGATCCCATGTCGACCTGGTGTTCGTCCCGTCCGAGAGGTACGAGGCGGTGTCCTGGAAGGTGAACGGAGCCGACATGGGCCCGTCGTCGTCCATCAGCATCACCATGGACGGCGACAAGTCGGTCTCCGTGTCTTCCCTCTACCACGCCACCGGCTCGTTCATCAACTCCACCGGCATGGACACCCCCACCCCGAGCGACTACGCGTCCTCCTGGATCTACGGCAGCGGAGGCACGGCCGGAGCCTACTTCAAGAACATGGTGTACGCGCCTGCAGTGGTCGACGGCTACGTCTTCGCCAAGAACGACAACGTCCTGCTCAAGATCGACGCCGACGACGGGAGGCTGGTCAAGAGCGTGACCACCGCGCCCTCGTTCAGCGGGTTCTACGAGTATCTCGCGGTGGGTGGCGGCCTCGTCCTGGACTGCATCACCGGAAAGGTCTTCGACACTGACCTCAACCAGCTGTTCATACTCTCCAACACCACGGCCAAGGCGTTCTACCACGACGGCCGCTTCTACGTGGAGACCCCCTCGGGGACCGCCTGCTTCGAGGCGAAGGACAGCGACCCGTCCGACCCCGCTAACCGGCAGAACCCCGTGTGGACCATGGACACCGGGTCGTTCGTGACCCTCTACGAGGGAGGCACGCAGATGCTGTTCCACAACGGGTTCGTCATGGTGTGCGGCTTCGACGACGACGGCTCCGTCTATCTGCAGACTAGCGACGCCGCCACAGGGAAGAAGATCGACAGGATCTACATCCCCGAGTTCAAAGGCCAATGGTCCAACAAGGGATACATCAACATAGGCGAGGGCTACGCCACGGTGACCACCTACCTCTCCGGCATATTCGACTCCCAGAAGGGGAAGATAAACAACGTCGCGTCCGTGAGGATCGGCGAGGACGGGATGTTCGACCATGCGACTCTCAAGGTCAGGTCCAACGGGAACGGGAGCAGCTACAGCTCGGCGCTGATTGTGAACGACGGGCTCGGATACGTGTTCTCCGACAGGACGTTCACCGTCTACGACATGAAGACCATGGACGTGGTCTCCACCCTGGACAGCAAGCAGCTGTACGCCCACGGGAGCATGGCGATATCCACTGGCCATCCCGGCAAGGTGTACGCGTACATCGTCCCGTACGTGGAGTCCGCCGACCTGCTCGTCGTGGAGTACGACCTCGCGACCAAGGCGCTCTCCGTCAAGAAGATAGAGAACGTGGCGATCGCGCAGTACAGCAGCCAGCAGGTCCACTTCCTCGAGGACGGGGCCATTATCTACACGAACGACGGCGGCATGCTGTACTGCATAAGGCACAACGTGGCCGTGTCCAGCATATCCCTCAGCGAAAAGGCGAGGACGCTGGCCGTAGGGGAGGAGTTCGAGCTCGAGGCCTCCTTCAGCCCGTCCGGCGCCGCCGTCAGAACCTTGGAGTGGTCCACCAGCGACGCGGACATCGCGACTGTCAAGGACGGGACGGTGAGGGGGGTGTCCCTCGGGACCGCGACCATAACCGCCAAGTCCTCCAACGGCAGGACAGCCTCCTGCACCGTGACCGTCGGCTCCGGGACGATACACGTCGCATCCGTATCTCTGAGCGAGACCTCGGCCGCGATCCCGGTAGGCGGCAGCGTGAGCCTGGTGGCGAACGTGAGCCCTGCGGACGCCACCGACCGCTCGGTCACTTGGTCCACCAGCGACACGAAGGTCGCCGCCGTCAAGGACGGGAAGGTCACCGGATTGTCCCCCGGGACGGCCGTGATCACCGTCACCACCAACGACGGCGGCCACAAGGCCTCCTGCACCGTGACCGTCTCCCAGGCCTCCTGCACGGTGACCTGGAAGAACTGGGACGGGAGCGTGCTCTCCACGGACGTCGTCGAGAAGGGGAAGGTGCCGTCCTATTCCGGCGCGACTCCGACAAGGGCGTCCGAAGCGGGACAGTCCTATTCCTTCAGCGGATGGTCCCCCGCCCCGGTAGCCGCGACCGCCGACGCCGTCTACACCGCCACGTACGTCCCTGTCGCTATAGCGTACACCGTCACCTATCTCCCCGGAGAACATGGCGACTTCGCGGCCCAGACCTACACGGCGGCCTACGGTGCCCCGACGCCTGGGTTCTCCGGAACGCCCTCTGGCAAGCCCGGATACTCGTTCTCCGGATGGTCGCCGGCCGTGTCCCCCACAGTCACGAAGAGCGTCTCCTATACGGCGCAGTGGAGCGCGTCCGGATACAAGGTGACCTACATCGTAGACGGCGCCGCGGTGTCCGCTGAGGCCCATGCTGTAGGAGAGAGCGTGAAGGTCCACGATCAGTACGTAAAAGCAGGGCGCACGTCGACCCCGTGGTCCACGTCGGACGTCTCCGTCTCCGGAGGGTCGTTCGTCATGCCCGCCAAGGACGTGACGTTCTCCGCCTCCACATCACCCATCGAACTGTCCGTGACCTGGAAGAACTGGGACGGAACCGTCCTCTCGACGTCCAAGACGACGTACGGCTCGACTCCTTCGTACGCCGGGGCCGCCCCGACCAGGCCGTCCAGCTCCGGACACGTGTACGTCTTCTCCGGATGGAGCCCGTCCGTTGGCCCGATAACCTCGGACGCCGTGTACACCGCCGTATACAAGGCCACGTCCCTCAGCTACAGCGTCAGGTACCTCTTGGACGGGATGCTGTTCGGAGAAGTCGAGCCCCATGCCGTCGGCGAGATCGTGAAGGTCCGCGCCGCCTGCGAGAAGGAAGGGTATATATCTACCCGGTGGTCCACGTCGGACGTGTCCGTCTCCGGAGGGTCTTTCGTCATGCCCGCCAAGGACGTCACGTTCTCCGCCACGACCTCCGTGATAAAGCTGTCCGTGACCTGGAAGAACTGGGACGGAAGCGTCCTGAAGAAGACCGAGACGGACTACGGCTCCACGCCCATGTACTCAGGTGCCGCGCCTGTGAAGCCTTCGAGCTCCGAGAACAGGTACGTCTTCTCCGGATGGAGCCCCTCGATCGCCCCGATAACCTCGGATGCGGTCTATACCGCGATCTTCGACTCCGTCCCGATAGAGAAGAAGACCTACCAGATATCCTGGAATGACTGGGACGGGAGGACGCTGGCCACGACCGAGGCCGTGGAAGGCACCGTGCCGACGTACACCGGCGGAACCCCGGAAAGAGCGCCCGACGCCCAGCACAGCTACTCCTTCTCCGGATGGAGCCCTGCACCCGCGGCGGCGGCCTCCGACGCGACGTACACCGCCACCTATGCGGCGAAGACGCTCGGCTACAGCGTCAGGTACCTCGTGGACGGAGCCCAGGCCGGAGAGGCGGAGACCCATGTTGTCGGCGAGATCGTGAAGGTCCGCGCAGCCTACGAGAAGGAAGGGTTCGTCGTGTCCGCATGGTCCACCTCCGACGCCGCCGTCTCGGACGGTTCGTTCGTCATGCCTGCGAAGGACGTCACCTTCGCGGCGACCAGCTCCCCCGTGACGTTCGACATCCAGTGGAAGAACTGGGACGGAAGCGGCCTCGGGACGACGTCCGTCAGGTACGAAGAGGTCCCGGCCTACAGCGGGCCGGCTCCGACGAGGCCTTCCGACGGCTCCTACGACTACGCGTTCGCAGGATGGACCCCGGCTCCGGCCAAGGCGACCTCGGATGCCTCATACACCGCGACCTACACGGCGACCCCCGCAGTCAAGCATGTGACCGGGATCGCCCTGGACAGGTCCTCGGCATCGCTGAGCCCGGGAGACGTCTTCAGGCTGGTAGCAACCGTGTCCCCGTCCGATGCGAGCGACCGCGGGGTGAAGTGGTCCTCCTCCGACGAATCCGTTGCGACGGTCGACCAGAACGGCAGCGTAAAGGCGATATCGCCCGGGTCCGCGACAATCACGGCGACCTCCGACGACGGAGGATACACGGCGTCTTGCCATGCCGTCGTCCAGCAGGCTCCGGGGAAGGCGTCGGCGTACAGCACATGGACCTGGGTCCTGGTGGCCTTGGTGTCCATCGTCGCAGCCGGAGCCGTTCTGTACCACAGGAGAAAGCTCCGTTAAACGGGCGGAAGCCCACCTTGCATCCTGCCTGCGGCCTTCTATGCGCCGCTTCGAGCTTCGCGCAGAGGCTGCAGGTATGGACGCATGTTTTTAGTATAGCTGAGCATACCCAACGGCGAACATCAATGCAAGGCCTCCCCGCCTTACATCGGAGACGAGATGAGATGAACGTCAAACAGTACCTTCTTGACAAGATCGCGAACGGAACGCTCCACGTCGCGCTCATCGATCCTGACAAACAGCCTGCGGAGACGGCTGGCGAGATAGCCGAGAGGATGAAGAACGCAGGGACGGACGCCGTCTTCATCGGCGGATCCACCGGCGTCACGAGCGAGAACCTCGCGAGCACCGCGAAGGCCATCAAAGAGCGCTCCGGCCTGCCCGTCATTCATTTCCCTGGAGGGCCCGACGCCCTCAGCAGGGAGGTCGACTGCATACTATACATGTGCATGATGAACAGCGAAAAGCTCGACAACGTCATCGGATACCAAGTCATGGCCGCGCCCTACATCAAGAAACTGGGGATAGAAGCCGTCTCCATGGGATACGTCATCGTGGAGCCCGGGATGAAGGTCGGAGAGGTCGGGAAGGCCAAGGTCGTGAAACGGGAGGAGGTGGACCTCGCGGTCGCCTACGGGCTCGCCGCCGAGATGTACGGCATGTCCTTCTTCTACCTGGAAGCGGGGTCGGGAGCCGACAGGCCGGTCCCGCCGGAGATGATACGCGCCGTGAAGAGCGCCATCAGCATACCGCTCATAGTCGGCGGCGGGATAAGGACCCCGGAAGCGGCTGCTGCCGCCAGGGAAGCGGGAGCGGACATTATCGTCACCGGCACCCTGCTGGAGAGATGCGACGACGGCGAGTACCTCGGCTCGGTCGTCAGAGCCGCCAAGGGCCAGTGATCCCCATGGGCTACTACGACGGCGACAGGCCCTCATACAACACGCCCATCTCCCCCAGGGCGCCCATGTGGCTCACCCCCGAGGAGAGGGCCGCCGGGATCAACCGCGACCTCAAGGTTGCCGCCCGCAGGTACCTCTGCCCCAACTGCGGCAACGAGTTCAGCCTGTTCCAATCCAGGGCGGTGGCGTGCAAGTACTGCCCCCAGGCGAACCAGAACTGCCCGAACGTCAGGTGCCCCTACTGCGACAAGGAGTACCCGATAAGAGGGTTCGTGGTCCCCGACGACAAGCGCGACGAGGTCCAGATCAACAACTACACTGACAACGTCTTCAACAACTGGCAGGACTCCTACAACAGGAGGCGACCGCAGCTGTTCAGCAGAAAGGGGGCTGAGGGTGCCCTCGCCCCTTCCTTATCATGAGGACCTGCGGATGCCTGCTGAGGAACGCGGCGACATCCATGGGCCGGACCGCGGCATGGTACATCGCGGTCGTGCAACCTGCCTCGGAATCCGCCGCGCGGAGCATCCTGACAGCCTCCTCGCATACCTCGAGAAGGGATCCGGAGCCGTCCATGGATTCCCTGGCCAGCGCTATCGCGTCCGCCAGCGCGCGCGTCTGCGACATGTCGAACAGTGCGGCCATCGGCGCGCTCACCTTCTGCTCCCCCATCTCCACAGTGCGGATCGAGACGGCGGAAGTGCTGACCTTCTTGCGCCCCTTCTCGAAGTCCATGCTCTTGGACACGGGATAGCGGGGCTCGGGACGAACGAACTTCATGTCGCTCTCCAGGCGGCCCTCGACTTCCACCGGATAGGCGCGGAATCCCTTCATCATGAACACGTGGTCGGCATGCCTTACCGCAGACTCGTCACCGGTGACCATCAGCACCGAGACGCCGGAACGGCCCATCGCCCCGCCTATCTCGGAAACGGACGCGTAGGACCCGTCCTCCGCCATGAAGCCCTTCCTTATGACGCAGGGGTTGGAGAACTCCTCGTCCATCACTATCAGGGACGACCCCATCTCCACGGCCTCCGATATAGCCGTCAGCTCGGACATTGGCGACGGGACCGACAAGGTGGTCACCGACGAGGCGTCGAAGTCTTCGGTTGACGCCATGAACATCGACAGGTCCACCGAGCTGGCGGGCCTCCCGGGCTCGGATATGACGAATGCGGCGCCGGGAACGGAGACGACATACTCCCTCCCGTCCCCGGGGATGTGGTCGTACACTCCTGCGAAGACCGCGTCTGCGAGGACGGACTTCCCGTTCCTGCTGGGCCCCACCAGGGCGCTGAACCCTTCGGGGATCCCCCATCCTGCTATCGGCGGCCCGTTGGGGACGTCCATCTCCACCGCAAGGCTGGGATCGCAAGAGAACTCCACCGCGTCTATCATCGGGGCGAGGTCGTCCTCCCTGCGAGGGAGCACGGACCCGTTGGCGACGAACGCCACCAGGCCCCTCTTCCCCAGCTCCGACCTGATGTGGTCCGCGTTCTCGGCGACGAAGAGATGGTTGTACAGCTTGGACTGCTTGTAGGCGGAATAGCGCATCGATTCGGACACCACCGCGGATATCCTCTCGAATATCAGCTGCTCCGTGGCGGCCGCGTTCACCTTCCCTCCGGAGCTCGGAAGGTCGGCGGTGAACCTGACCTCTATATAGTGCTCGGTCAGGGCGACGCATCCCCTGTCCAGGATCTCCTGCCCTGGCCTGGGGACGAACATCTCCCCTCCCTCCGTCTTGGGTATGGGAGAGCGGGCGTGGGTGCGGGCGGATTCCCAGAACCGCCTGGCGACGAGGTCCCTCAGGGCGACCTCGCGGGAGGGCGTGCTGTATGTGTCCTCGGGGAAGCCCGCCGCCTTGAGCGGGACCCTGACGCGCATGCAGGTGTGCCCCGTCTTGTCGTTCTGGACCTCGTCTATTATGAGCTCGAACTCCTCGAGAACGAAGTTGTTGGTCAGCCCCTTGTACTTGGCGAACGGCTTACCGTCCGCGTTCTTGAGCGTCTTGCGAAGTACGTCCTCCGATGCCATCGTGCCACCCTCTCCGATGCCGGGCTATGCGGCCAGCATGCCAGCCGGGCTCGGTCCTGCGACCCCGAAGATGCCTGCATAGAAATCTCTATGCATCCTGACCGGCCCGCGGACAGCCCTGCCCGAGCCAGCGATACATGGATATGATAAAAACTCAGCGCGCTCTGCTGTACCTGTCGAGGAGCCTGTTTATCTTGTCGAACTCCTCCTTGGTCAGATCGCCGGAGTCCAGGAACGTCTTGACGAACTCCTTGGCGTCCTTCGTGGAGATGCGGGACGCCTTTGCGATGACCGTCGCCAGAAATGCCGAAGCCTTAGAAGGGTCCATGGCGGACTCGGAAAGGACCTCGTTCATGTCGTATTTGAAAGGATTTATCCTATGCGTGTTCAGCATAGCCTGCCTCTTGGTGGACTCCTTGGTCCTCGGCTTGCTTCCGCCTTTCTTGTTCCCGTTGCGGGAGCCTGCCCTGTCAGACCCGTTGCCGGAGCCTCCTGTGGGCCCCACCACCACCTTGTTTTTTTTCAGTTCACCGACCAAGATTATAACTCCGTAGCCTCGAAACAACGTAGTATATTTAAACAGTTCGTGAGTTCTGTGTCAGCATGGACCCGGACGGCGCAGTGACGGAGATCAGCACTTCCAAATCCACGCTGGCGACATATGCTATCCTGCTCGTGACCACCGTGATACTGGCTGCGCTAGGCCTCGTCCTGGGAGACAGCGGCGACCTCATCCTCACGGTGCCCGTGTCGGTTCTACTCCTGATAACCATCGTCTCCGAGCGCCACACCGTCCATGTGCCGACCCTCACCGTGATAATGATATGGATCTCGATGCTCCTCAGCATTTGTGGGAGGGTCGTCTTCGGCGGGAAGATACTGGTCGTCATCGCCGACCTGCTCACCGGGATGAACCTCGCGCTGATCGGGCTGATCGTCGTCTTCATACTGCTTAAGAAGATGCCGGGCGTCAGGGACGAGAACCCGCCCATCGTGTCGGTCATAGCGATCTGCGTCGCCATGGCCGTTTTCATGCTCATGACCATGCTCCGCTACGCCGCCTCGAAGCTGATGCACACGATAATGGTTCCCGAGGTGTCCGTCCTCATAGAGAGCATGGTGGCGGTCGTGATAGGAGCGGGCATGATCGGCGTCCTGTTCATCAAATACAGCGACCACAGGATCTTCAAATACACCCTGAACGACTTCTTCGAGAACAACAGCGGCGTCCTCGGGATAAAGGAGAGGGAGAAGCAGGACATACTGGACATGACGTCCAACGGAGAGTCGGACAAGCTCGAGTTCAAGTCCACCATAAGGACCAACCTGGCCACAGGGGAGGTGGACAAGAGGATGGAGAAGGCCGTCCTCAAGACGATGGTCGCGTTCCTAAACACCGACGGGGGCACGCTCCTGATAGGGGTGTCCGACGACGGAGAGGTTTGCGGAGTGGACATCGAAAGCTTCGAGAGCCTTGACAAGATGAACCTCCACCTCACCAACATGATCTCCAGCGCCATCGGGAACGGGAACATCCCCTACATAAACTTCAAAGCGATCGAGATGGACGAGGGAAAGATCGTGGTCCGCGTCAGATGCTCGCCGGCCACCAAGGCCGTGTTCCTGAAGGAAGGGAAGGTGGAGCAGTTCTACGTTCGCTCAGGGCCGTCGAGCGTGGAGCTCACCGGGATGAACCTCGTGAACTACGTCAACAACCGCAATCGCAAGAAGTGGCTGAAAAACTGAGGGTTTAAAAGGTTTAGAGAGCGAGAAGGATCTTTTCACTTCTTCTCGTTTGCGAGAGCGGCCTTGGCCTTACCGAGAGCCCTCGCGATGAGCAGGGTCATGATGACGGCGAGGACAGTGACGATGATCGCATAGACCAGGAGGCCCACGAGGTCGTCGCTGCTTCCGAACACCTCGGCCACAGCCTTCTTGATGGTCTCGTTCCAAGCAAGAGCGGCCACAAGACCGAAGGCAGCGGTGATGAGCGCCGCGAAGGTCTCGAGCAGCTGAACTTTCAGCTCGTTAGATGCCATGCTGACGTGTAATTCATCAGAACTATATGGATGTAATGCAGGAGTTCGGCATCCATCCGACTGCTTGAGACAGACCTGAAGACGGAGCCATGGTGCGGGGAAAGGGATTCGAACCCTTGAATCACTAAGAACGGGATCTTAAGTCCCGCGCCTTTGGCCTGCTCGGCTACCCCCGCGCCGGTTGCCCCCATGCATCGCATGCTTTTATTACTGCCGTCAGACCGCGTCCGCTGACAATAATAAACAGGACGCGTATGCGGGGGCATGGAAGGGAGAGCGCCGCGCGAATGGGAGGTCGAGAGGGCTATAGAGGACTGCCTGGACGAGCGCGACCGCTACGAGTCGCTCAGCGCCCTCCATGCGGCGGTGTCGAGGAAGCTCTCCGAGAGGGGCCTCTCCAAGGGCACCACCCCCGAGCGCATCCGGCGCATAGGCGTCCAGAAGGGCCTCTTCGCCTTCGAGATAAGGTACTCCCGCTCCGCCACCATGAGGCTGCACGAGTCCTGCCCTGTCTGCGGAGGGAGGCTCTCGGTCACGTACAACCGCACCATCGACGACAGCTCGGTGGTGGTCATGGGAGCGAGATGCCGCAGATGCGGGTACAGCGCCGGCTCCGGCTTCGTGAAGCCCTGCAGATACGTCGTGAGGGCGCTCCGATGGACAGGCCGGAGAAGATCGAAGCCCTGCGCAGGGCCGAGAGGATGCTTAACGAGGCCGCCGACCTCATGGACGAGGCCCTCCGCATGTCCGGGATGGAGCGGCGCTCCGGTAAGGACTCGGAGACGGTGCGCCGCATAGCCTCGTCCCCTGGATACGGCGGGAGCCTGGCGAACATCGCCCTCGACATGGAGCGGGAGGCCATGGAGCAGCCCTGCTGGACCCAGCCGCTGACCTCTCCCAAGAACCAGCCCTTCCCCGGCGGGCGGAAAACCTATATTATCGATTCCGACCATGGGTAGGACGAAGAGGGCCTCCGATGAAGATATGGGAATTCGCGAAAGCCGAGGGATCGAGGATCAAGGTGGACAACTGGATGTCCGACACCATGGGCCTGGTGGACGGAGGATGCGTCTACAGCACGCTGTTCAAGCACCCCGACCAGGGCCCCAAGGACTACGAGATCATCCTCTCGATGTTCCCCCAGGAGAACTACCGCACCCTCGCGCACGTCACGATGTACCTCGACGACGTGCCGGGATCCAGCGCCCAGGCTGCCGACTTCCTCGCGAAGAAGGAGATCAACATCCTGAACTCCATCTCGCTGAACGGGATCTCGGACACCGTCATCGTCTGGAAGATCATGGCCGACCTCAACTTCGCCGGCGAGGGCGACATGCTGGTCGAGTACTTCGAGAGCCTGAAGGCCAAAGGGGACCCGTCCGTGTCGAAGATCAGGAGGATAGACGTCAAGCCTGCGGAGATCGGGAGGCTCTTCAAGAGCGGATACAGCTCGAACGGAAAGCAGGAGGTCAGGCGCGGATACCCCATGACCATAGCCGACGGATGCTTCGACGTCGCGGTGCAGTACGGGGACATCCTCGGGGACATAGACGGCAAGAACGCCCTCATAACCATCGACGCCGACTCCTGGATAATGTCGATAACCATATTCAAGCCGGACACCCGCCTGGTGAAGGTGGGGATAACCATCCCCGACTGCCCCGGAGGGATAACCCAGATGCTGGGCGTGATCGCGGGATGGAACGTCAACCTCATCTCCGTCTTCAGCAAGATAAAGGTCTGCTACCAGAGCATGTACCTGGAGCTGTTCATGGACATAGGGAAGAGCGACATGAGCGCGGAGGACATCCGGAAGGCGCTTCCAGAGGAGATGTCCAAGCTCAACGGGGTGTTCGAGCTGGTGGAGTTCACCGCGATGAACTGAAGCACCAGGGCGATGGCCTGCGGAATCCCCTTAAACCAATTCCATTAACCATCTTTCCGCATACTTTTTATATAAACTATAGCGGTAACAATGACATGCGCATATCCAGGTACTCCCGGATGGACACGACCGTGAGGCCGGGCTCCTTCCTGTCCGTCGTCTACGTGTCCGAAGGCGAAGGGGAAGGGCTGGACGCGGAAGAGATCGTAGCCCAGATACGCGCCGACATCGACGCCATAGACGGCGTGGCGGTGTCCTCGGAGGACTCCGACCCTCTGTCGGTCAAGGGCCTCTACAAGCTTCTGAAGCGCCTGAAGCTTCCGGGAAGAGACCTGGTGCTGGTCACCGACGGGAGCGAGTACAGCGACCTGGACGACCTCGTGGGAGCCGGATACGTGAACTACGTGAACCTTGAGGTGGACGGCCCCCTGGACAAGTCGCAGGCGGAGTGCGTGAGGATACTGGACAACTGCGGATGCCCGTACATGGTCACCGCTACCCTGATCCCTGGGCGCATCTCGGAGTCCGCATTGAGGGAGCTGGCGTCGGAGATACCTGGATCGAGGCATCTCATACTCAAGGCCGGGAAGAGCCCCGACCCCGCCAGGAAGCTGGATCAGAAGGAGCTGGCGTCCCTGGCGAGCTCGGTGAGAGGGCTAGCCAAGGACGTCAGGCTGGTCATGCGGTGAACCTGGAGACCTTGGCGTACACGCCCGGGACCAGCTCGCGGCTGCTCGCGTTTATGTACGTCAGCGGGACGTCGACGGTCGCTTTGAAGCGCTCTATGGCCTTGGCGTCCTTGGAGAACATGCCTGCGGACAGGCCGCACTCGGTGTCCTCCAGCTCCGACATGGCCTCGTCCAGGTTCGACACGACCCTTATGCTGAGGAGGGGGAACCCGAAGTCCATGTAGTTCAGGTCGTCCTCCGGATCGAGCCCTGAAAGGACGGCCAGCGGGACGTAGGGGCCGTCCGGGACGTCGCTCTTGGGGTAAGCCTTGGCTATGACGAAGGCTGAGCTCCTGGCCAGAAGCCCCATGTAGCTCTTCTCGGCCTCTCTGGAGATTATAGGGCCGGTGAACGCGGTGTCGTTCACGGGGTCGTCCACGACGAGGCCCTTCAGAGCCTCCAGGAGCTTGTCCGTGAACGCCCTCTGCTCGTCCGCGGTGACGATGACCTTCGAGCAGGAGAACGGGCGCTGCCCCGTGTACGCGAATGCGGAGTCCAGGATGTCGCGGACGGCCGCCTTCATGTCGGAAGGCCTGTAGACAACGGCGGGGTTCATCCCTTTGATCTCGTTCACGAAGGCCAGCTCGTCGTCCACCTGCAGGAACATCAGGTCCTCGAGCCTCTCCCCAGACCCGGTGGCGACCACCCCGCTGACGCGCATGTCGTTGGCCAGCTGCTCCGTGGAGAAGTCCTTGCGGTCGACCACCAGGTTGAGCACCCCGCCCGGGAGGCTCGACTTCTCGACCAGGTTGTAGAAGAGATAGATCGGATGCGGGCAGTGCTTGGAAGGGCACATGACGACGGAATTTCCGGCTATCATGGCGGCGATGGCGTACCCGACGGGGGCCGCGAAGGGGGAGTTGTGGGCCGAGATGATCGCCCACACGCCCGTCGGAGGCTTGAGAGAGCCTTTCTTGCCGTCCTCTATCGCGCTCTTCATGATGCCTATCAGGGTGTCGACCTCGCGGACGGCGTCCTCGCGCACCATCCCGGTGCTGACCGTGACCGCGGCCGCGAAGAACAGCCTGCGAGCCTCTATGTTGGCCAGAGGGGCCTCGAAGTACGCCGCCCTCTCTGCGGAAGGGACCTTCGCCCATTCGGACTGCGCCTTGACGGCAGCCGTGACCGCCTCTACCATTATGCCTTCTTCAGGCTCCTGGAAAATGCCGTACCTGATCGACTCGTCGATGGGGCTGGTCACGATGAACTCGTTCCCGGACGCGATCTTGAACCCCCCGTAGTAGCTGGGGTAGTCCTTCTTCTCCCCGTTGAGCACGAGCATTATGTTCTTCTCGTACTGGCGCCCCTCTTCGGTCGTCTGCAAATCTGGAAGGTCTTCCATGCCACCATATCCGGGCGCTGGTGTTAATAGATTATGACAGCGAAAGCAAAGCGACGCGAGAAGCCGAGACAAGAGATGGTGGACCCAGCCGGATTTGAACCGGCGACCTCCGCCGTGTGAAGGCGACGTCATAACCCCTAGACCATGAGTCCGCAGGTCACCTCATTGGTTTTTAGTATAAAAACTCTGACTCTTGGGTCTGAAGGCAGGGTCTTGTAGATTCGATGTTCTCCATCCATACGGGTAAACGTCGAATTATCCTCTGGCTATGGGCTTTGGGAAGGTTCCCGTGCCCTTGTCTAGAAGGATACATCCGTCCGGCACGACCGCGATCGTGCCGTCCATGTCGTTTTCATCGCGAACAAAGGGCCGTCCATGGTA
>JAFYAH010000031.1 GCA_017540825.1 Candidatus Methanomethylophilaceae archaeon
CGGGTGGATGATCAACGAGGTCCCGAAGAAATGCAGGGACATATACGGCCACTTCGGGCTTCCGCTGCCTGACGATAGCATGTTCCGTCGACGATGAGTAGAATCGATGATGGCATAGTACCAAAATTCGGGAGTTGGGGTCGGCGCCAACAAGATCGACGAGGGCGCTAAGTCCCTCCTGAAGTTCAGGGACAAGATGGAGAGGCACAAGGCGAGGTCCGTGCCGTGCGCCCTCTGCGTGGTCTGCGGGCTGGCCGACCGCGCATACATGAGGGACGACGGGGTCTATGTGGCGCCGATAATCCTTCTGGGGCCGCGAGGGCCGACATCCACAGGTCTGGAGTCGCAGTGTCGCGTATTCCCGCTAGCTCGTCCCCACGCGAGTCTTGCCCCGGGTCGCATCGGGCCGCTGTATTCGGAATGGACCTCCTCAAGGATCTCTATGAGCCTCAGCACGGAGGGCCTGTCCTCCTTCTCCATCGCGCATATCCCGCAGTCGAACCTCTCGGGGCAGTCGAACGGTATCCATCTGTAGCCGGGGTCGTCGCCCCTCAGGAAGCCCGGCGAGAGGCACACCCCGCTCCCGGCGGCGACGTTGACCAGGGTGGTGTCGTGGTCGTGGCTGTTGTAGTAGCCGACGTCCGAGCTCTCGATGACCCTCCTCTGCACCGCTTCCAGCTGCGGAGGCGACCCGCCGCCGACCATCAGCGTCCTCCCCAAAAGGTCCTCCTCCCCGACCATGGCTCTGGATGCTAGGGGGTCGTCGTCCCTGACTATCAGATAGATGGCGCTGTAATACAGATGGACCTCTCTGACGCCAGGCGTCCTCGACATCCTGCCCATCTCCGTGAACTCCAAGTCGGTTTCGCCCGCCAGGAACCTGTCGAACTCGTCGTACGGATGGAACACTGGCGTGACCAGGACGTCCGGGAACTCCCTGGACAGCCTTCTGATGGCTTCCGGGAGGAGGCGGAGGGCGGGCCTTACGGGAAGTCCCACCCTGATGCCTTCCCTGTATCTGCCGCCGATGTTCTGGCACTGCTCGACGGCCTTTCTCATCTCGGTGCGGATCGCGGACAGGTGGATGCAGAACTGCTCCCCCGCAGGCGTCAGCGACAGGCTCCTCCTCGTCCTCTCGAATATGTCGAACCCGACCTCCGCCTCGATGCGCCTGAGCTGGTACGAGAGGGTGGGCTGGGACACCTTCAGGGACTCGGCGGCCCGGTTCAGGCTCATGGTCCGCCTGATCTCGAGGAGGTAGTCGATCTGCTTGAAATCCATGCGCTCACTTGATATAATTGATTTATAATTTAAATTAATAATAGAGATTATATATAAAAATATTTAATAAAAAGGGAATCGATGGGAGCACCAGTGATCCGATGGCTAAGAATCTGGTCGTATACTATTCGCGCAAAGGCGAGAACTATTTCGGCGGGAGCATCCGCTCCGTTCCTAAAGGGAACACCGAGTACGTGGCGGAGTACATAGCGGAAGCCGTCGGGGCCGACCTGTTCGAGATCGACACCGTCGAAGAGTATCCCGAGGACTACATGCGGTGCACGGAGGTCGCGAAGGCCGAGCTGAAGGTTGGCGCGAGGCCGGAGCTGAAGAGGACGCTCGGAACCCTCGACGGCTACGACAGCGTCTTCGTCTGCGGCCCGTGCTGGTGGGGCACCTACCCTATGGCCGTGTCCACGTTCGCGGACGGGCTAGACTGGAGCGGAAAGAGCGTCTTCGCCGTGATGACGCACGAGGGCAGCGGGCTGGGGTCCTCCGAGCGCGACCTCGCGAACGCATGCAAGGGCGCGAAGCTGGCAGGATCCATCGCGGTATCCGGCAGCCGGGCGCAGTCCTCCAGGAAGGCCGTATCAGATTGGGCCAAAGGATGCCTGGAGCGAGGCATGGATCCCGGGATAGAGGATGCCGTCGTCCGCATGTGCGACGCCATGGTGAGCGGAGACGCGGCAGGCCTGGAGAATCTGCTAGCGGAGGACATGAGGCTGGTCCACATGACCGGCACGGTCCAGAGCAGGGACGAGTTCATAGAGGCCGTGAAGGACGGCACCCTGAGGTACCACGGCATCACCGTGGTCTCGGTAGATGCTGAGCCTGACGGCGACGAAGCGGACGTCACGCTCCGCTCCCTGACCGATGCCAGCGTGTACGGCGGGCCGAGGCGCGCGTGGAGGCTGGAGTCGCGTCTGAGGATGAGGAAGGAAGAGGGCGGATGGAGGATCCGTGAGTCGAAGGTGAAGACTTATCGAGGCGATATGATGGAATGCGAAGAGACGAGGGTGGACATGAGAGAAGCCACGAGGGAGGAGACGGAGGACATGGTCCGCAGGGCGCAGCTGATCTTCAGGATCAACCACACGATGCCGTTCACCCCGGAATACGATTCCCTGGTGGCAGAGCTGTTCGGCGACAGGATAGGGGAGGGGACGAGGATAACCGCGCCCTTCAATCTGGTCGCTTCGGAGAACATGAGGATAGGGCGGAACGTTTACATTGGCGGCAATCTGCTGGGCATGTGCCGCGGGGGAGTCGACATCGAGGACGACGTCATGATCGCCGCCAACGTGTCGCTGCTGTCGAACAACCACGACCTATACGACAGGGCAGTCCTCACCTGCAGGCCTGTGAGGGTGTGCAAAGGGGCGTGGATAGGCGCCGGCGCGCTGATAATGCCGGGGGTCAGGGTCGGAAGGTACGCAGTCGTCGGAGCCGGGTCCGTCGTCACGAAGGACGTGGAGGACTGCCAGGTGGTGGTCGGGAACCCGGCCAGGCCGATCAGGACGCTGGACAAGGAAAGATTCGACGAACGAGGTGAGAAGGATGATGAAGCTGAACAACGGGATAGAGTGCCCCGAGATCGGGATAGGGACCTACATGCTCGCTCCAGAGGATGCGGAGAGGAGCGTGAGGGAGGCCCTGAGGATGGGATACCGCATGGTCGACACGGCCAACGCCTACGTCAACGAGAGGGCGTGCGGCCGCGGCATCCGCGACAGCGGGGTGGACAGGAGGGAGGTGTTCGTGTCCACCAAGCTGTGGCCAAGCGAGTACCGCAGCCCCGACGCCGTGGACGAGACCCTCGAGCGCCTCGGGCTGGACTATGTGGACCTGCTCTACATCCATCAGCCCGCCGGCGACTGGCTTGCCGGATACAGGCAGCTGGAGAAGGCGTACAGGGAAGGCAGGGCCAGGGCCATCGGGATATCGAACTTCGAGGGGAAGTACCTGGACCAGCTGAGCAAAGAGTGGGAGGTGGTCCCGCAGTTCATGCAGGTCGAGGCGCACCCCTACTTCACGCAGAAGGAGCTGCGCGGAATAATCGATCCTCTCGGGATAAGGATAATGAGCTGGTACCCGCTCGGACACGGGGACAGCAGGCTGATGTCGGAGCCGGTGTTCTCCGAGCTCGGGGCGAGATACGGGAAGACCCCCGCCCAGGTGATCCTGCGCTGGCACATCCAGATGGGCTTCGCAGTCATACCCGGCAGCAGGAACGTCGCCCACATCAGGGACAACTTCGACATATTCGACTTCGAGCTGACCGCGGAGGACATGGCCAGGATCGCGGAGCTTGACCGCGGGGAGAGGTACTACCATCGCACGGACGAGCAGCTGGCTCAGTTCGCGGGATGGAAGCCTGGTTTCGAAGAGCGCTGAGCAGGCGAACAAGGGTCGGACGAAGGCTCCCGTCCGGCCCGCCTTTTTTCATCCGTCGGGCGTCGATCCTCCTGTGGACGGTGGACGTCGCCCCATTCGCACATCCCGTCCAATATGGGGATGAGGGACCTGCCGGTCTCGGTCAGCGAATACTCCACCTTCGGAGGCACCTGTGGGTGCATCTCCCTGTGGACCAGCCCGTCGCTCTCGAGCTCTTTCAGTGCGACGCTGAGCGTCTTGTCCGAGATGCCCGCTATATACCTCTTCATCTCGTTGAACCTCACCGAGCCGAACTCCATCAGCGTGTACAGGATGGTCATCTTGTACTTCCCGCTGATCAGGGACAGGGTGTAGCTGAACCCGGTCTTGCAGAGCTCTTCGTCCGCGATGCATCTCGTCATTGCGCTTTCTCCAAGGTTAGTATATTTATCGACTGTAAGTACTTGACTTAATTATGCATACCATATCTCGTCCTATATGAGGTCTTCCATAGAGGAATACAAGGCTGTCGAAGAGGCGGCGATGAACTTCGTGAGGAGCGTTGCCGAAGGCGACAGCAGCCATGCCAGGAAGCTGTTCACCGACGACGCGGTCCTCTTCGGCTTCCTTGACGGAAAGCTGGAGCACGGCTCCATCGAGCAGTTCTACCACAACGTGGACACCGTCGCCGGCGGGGAATCGTTCAAGGCGAGGATCGACGTCGTCGACATCGAGGAGTCGCTCGCTGTGGTCCGCGTGCTCGAGGAGGGCTGGGGAGGAAGGATCGACTTCACCGACTATCTCCTCCTCCTGAAGATGGACGGCGAGTGGAGATGCGTCGCCAAGGCCTACAACCAGAACTCCGACACCGTGAGGGATTGAATGAAGAAGGATCTCGGGCCGATGCCCGCCGTATGCCCTATGCCAGTCCTAATCGTATCCGCTTACGACGGGGACGGGAGGATAAACCTGATGAACGCGGCCTGGGGGATGATCTGCCAGACGGACAAGATAGCGCTGTTCATCGACGAGGACCACAAGACGACCCAGAACATCCTCCTTTCCAAGGCGTTCACCGTGGGCCTCGCCGACAGGAAGAGCATCGTGCCTGCCGACTACGTGGGGATGGCTTCGGGAAACAAGGTCTCCGACAAATACGCGCGCACAGGATTTCATGCGGTCAGGAGCGAGCATGTGAACGCTCCGATCATCGACGAGCTCCCCGTCACCATGGAATGCGAGCTCGCCGAGGTGGTGAAGACCGACAGCATGTACGCGATAGTGGGGAGGATCGTCAACGTCTGCGCCGAAGAGGGAATCATCGGCGACGACGGGAAGATCGACATCTCGAAGACGGACCTGCTCATGTTCGACCAGTTCCGGTGGAGCTACAACGTCCTGGGCGACAGGGCCGGCAAGGCATGCAGCGTCGGCAAAGCGCTGATGTGATGCCAAAGCGTGTGGTGCTGCCGCACGCCTAAACTTTTTTTGACGAACAGTGACAATTTAGACGGCAAAACGGTTTCCGAAATAATGATTGTCATGGTAGGCAGTCGACGCATATTAATTTAGAACTGGTTTTAATAGATGGTGCGCAGTGACTGCTATATGCATGCTAAATCGGATTGTCCGCTGCATGACGTTCCAATTAGTTTCTTTTCCAGGACGAAACCAACATACGGCACGTTTCATCGGTTGCAGGCGCCGAACTCGGCACATCTATGAGGTGGTTGTGATGGGAAGAGGCAGTGCAGGGGCCCGCAGCGCGCAGGAGCTTTTTGACGACATTCTCCTGTATGCAGAACGGGACAGGATTGTCGGGAACCCGTCGGTCCTGGTGGCCTTCATGAAGGACATGGGATTCGCCAGGGCGGACGTCCTGGCAATGAGGACAGCTGTCGAGGAGCTTCCCCGCGTCGTATCCGAGGTCGTCAGCGGCAATGCAGATCCAAGAAAGGCCGCTTCCGAGGTCTCCTTGTATGCAGGGGTGGACGAGTCCAGGTTGGCCGTCCTGTTCCTGGCGTTGTCGCCTTTCCGGGACGACGTCTCTTCAGATGCCGCAGATGTGGATCGTCCCGATTCGCTGCAGACCGATGCCGGCAGCCCGGACGTATCTGCCGGCTAGGGATCTGCGTCTAAGGAGCGTGTTCGGAAGCTTTTGGAAATGGGGCACAGCCTTGAGGACCTCAAGGATGCCGGATATTCCGTCAAGGAGCTCTGGGACGCAGGCTTCACCCCTAAGGACCTCAAGGCAGCTGGATTCACCGCCTCGGAATTCAAGGTCGCAGGCTTCACCCCTAAGGACCTCCGGGGTTCCGGCTTCACCGCCAAGGTGCTCAGGGGCGCAGGCTTCACCGCCAAAGACCTCAAGGACGCTGGTTTTTCCGCCAAGGTGCTCAGGGGCGCAGGCTTCACCGCCAAAGACCTCCGGGGTTCCGGCTTCACCGCCAAGGTGCTCAGGGGCGCAGGCTTCACCGCCAAAGACCTCAAGGACGCTGGTTTTTCAGCCGCGCAGCTCAGCGACATCTTCACCGCCAAAGACCTCAAGGACGCTGGTTTTTCAGCCGCGCAGCTCAGGTCTGCCGGATTCACCGCCGCGCAGCTCAGATACTCCGACTTCTCCGCCTGGCAGCTCAAGGACGCGGGGTTCGCCTTGGGCGATCTCAAGAATGCCGGATTCACCGCCGGGCAGCTCAGGTCTGCCGGATTCACAGCCAGCCAGCTCAAGGCCGTCGGATTTTCTGCTAAAAGTCTTGTTTATGGCGGATTCAGCAAAGCGGAAATCAAGGATGCCGGGTATAGCCTTCTGGAAAGGTTGAAATGACCTCATCCGCGCATGCCTTCGAAACGTTCCCTATCGAGCGATTTCTTGAATCGAAAGCGTTCTCCACGATCACTCGTACTATGGACTCTCGGATCGAGCTCGCTGAAAGAGCTTCTGGCGTCGCATATCGGGATTTCATTCTGCAGCACGGCGCCCGTGATGCACCTGGACAGCCTCATCCTGTCTGTCTTCTTCTCGGCGAAGTCTTCGACGTCGGACGTCATCCGATTCCGATACGGCTGCCGACCGATTTCACGTTCGAGACAGCATTTGGGGTCCAAGCGGAAGAAAGCCGGTCCGACATGGATGGAAAAGTCGGCAGGATTCCATTCGTACCTGCCGGAAAGAAGTTTCAGACATCCAGCCCCATCGACAGGAGAATCTTCTTGTTGCTCAGCTCGATGTCATTGCAGCGCACGATCTAGGATCTCACCCTCTTGTATGCCTTGCATATCTCCTCCGAGCATCCGTAGAACTCGTCCTTGTGCTCGCTGAGGTACCTTCTGAGCCCTATGGAGCTGATGTCAGACACGCCGAACAGGAGGTTCTTGAGGAGCCTGTCCGCTATCGTGTCAGCATCCAGGGCCTTGTCCATGACGGAGTCGGAGACTATCGAGGCGACCGACTTGCCCAGGACCTCCTTCACCGGCCCGTCCTCCAGGCGCATTCTCTCGAGTTTCATGGCTTCTTTCTCGTACTGGCTCGGCTCCCTCTCCGGGACCTTGAAGGCTATCTTGTCGTGAGGGATGCTGTCTATGTCCGACAGTTCGGTCAGGCGAGGCGGCAGACGGTCGTGCATGACCAGCGCCTGGCCCAGATTCATCCTCTGGAGGAACGTGGTCGAGTATGCCGATCCGCTGAGGTCGGATATCTCTTCGAGGGTCTTCAGGTCCTTCGAGTTCAGGTATACCCATATCATGGCGCTCCCTTTGATGGTCTCTGCGTCGGCTTCGTACGTCGACCTGAGCTGGCTCAGCGACTGCACGCAAAGCATGAAGCGTATGTTGCGGCTCCTGGACGCGGAAAGCATCGTGGGCATGGAGTCGATCCTGGGGAAGTTGGCGAACTCGTCCATTATGAAGTTCACCTTGTGCTCCAGCGAGCAGGACTCCCTCTTCGCCGCGGCGTCTACCAGGTACGTGTAGAGGTCAGAGACGAATATGCTGACCAGCGGGTCCATGTGCTTGTTCTCGTCTGGCGTGACCACGAACACGGCCGTCTTGCCGCCGGCTATGCCTTCGTAGTCGACCTCGTCGCTTTCCAGCATCTTGCTGAGGGACTTGGACTTCACGAACAGCTGCAGGCGGGATGTGGCCGTGCCGACGATGCTGTCGCGGGTCTTGTCGCTGTTGACGGTGATGACGCTGAGGGCGAACATCTCGGGGCTCTTCCGGTCCAAGGAGGAGAACAGCCTGTCGAGTTTCGTCGGGTCGATGGTGGCCTAGATGAGCCTCTCGTAGACTGCGTCGATGGTGGCCTCCTCGACGCGCTCGGCTTCCTTCACAGTTATGATCAGGAACGCGAATATCAGCTCCTGGCCTGCGGTCTCCCAGTACGGTTCGCGCTTGGACAGGACAGATCACTGATGCGATCTCGGAGAGGAGCATGTACGCGCGGTCCACGGAGACGGGATCGCCGCTGCTCATCAGCTTGTACGCGTATGCCAAGGGGTTCCATCTCGTGCTGCGCATCGGGTCCCTGAAGTCGACGACCACGATCTTGAAGCCGTGCGCTTCCAGGATGCCAGCGGTTTTCGACAGCAGCTCGCCTTTGGGGTCGGAGCACACTATGCTGTCGTCGGTCCCGCAGGCGCTCAGTATGGTCTCCATTATCAGGCGCCTGGTCTTTCCGGATCCCGGGGATCCGACGATCAGGCAGTGCTTCTCGGACACGTCCATAGTGAGGTCGCTCGTGTCCGAGCTTTCCAATATGATTCCGCAATGCGGCTTGGTCTCGAACAGGCTGCCGCAGGATATGACGCCATCCGGCAGGTCCTTCTTTATCTTCGCTATGCCGCCGTACTGGTAGTAGTCGTTCTCTTTTCCGCTCATTCAACCATCCCTCTCCTTCGTGCCTCTCATGATGCTTGTCTTGCTGGTCTTTCATATCGGCGTCCATGTCCACGCTTTCACGGAACTTCCTCTAGTTTCCTGTTCAGGCCCTCGGTACGACCGCCCTGATGAGCTCCGCAGCCTCCTCGCTCCCGTTGTCCCTGGCTTTGAGCAGCTATCCTGCGGCTTCCTCTACGGATTTCTCGACGCCGTCTCCAAGGAAGAAGCGCATGCAGACGAGGAACTGGGCATCGGGATTGTCTTGCTCGGCGGCCATCTTCAGGTATTCGAAGGACCTCTTCCTGCATTCAGGGACGTTTTCGTCTATGGCGAGAAACAGGCCGTAGACGAGCTGCGAATCGGCGTGTCCCTGGTCTGCCGCCAGTCTGATCCACTTCTTGCCTTCTTCCTCGGACCTTTGCACGCCCTATCCCTGCATGTAGAGCATTCCGAGGATGAGCTGCGATTCCGCATCGCCCTGGATGGCCGCTTCCCTGTACCTTTTACAGCTTCCTCCAACGATTCTTCCGCATGTTTCCCTGATTCGCGCTTGGAGGCGAGGATCTTCCAGGCAATCGGATCGCTGTTTTCGCTATGGGGTTCGGCGCGCTCTCTTTTCACTTCGGGATTGCTAGCAGGATCTTTTTTTTGCATGCGAGAACAGCATCGAAGGCCATCTCTTCTGTGTTTCAGTGTTCGTTCCGGCGTTGTAGAACATCCCTGTCGACCTCTACCAAGGTCATCTTTAGGCAGTATTTAAAAATATGTAGTTTGAATTACATACCAGTAGTTTAATATAGTAATTGTTAAATTATATTAAAAACAATAATAATAAGCTGATTTTATTTGAGTTATGCCAATTAAAATATACATCCGAGATGGTATAACCAGTATGGCATCTAATCATGAGGAATGGGACAGGGTAAGGAAGGAGCTTGTCCGCGAAATCGAGTCCCTAGGATTCCCGGGGGAGTTCGGCGATGCCATCGCCAGAGGTATAGGGGGCCCGAAGGCCATCGAGAGGATGACCAGGTACCTTCGCCAGGCGAAGCCCTCCACCATGGAGGAGGTGGCGGACGAGATGCTGGCCATCCGCGAGGATATCGACTCCTGGAGGAGAAAGAAGGAGAGCGAGAGGGCGAACGCCAGGTGCAACGAGGTATTGAGGAACGGCCTCGATCTCCAGGACCGAAGCCGCGTTGTTCGAAGGAGTTTCCGTTCCAACGGTCATGGATTCCTTGTTACTGATGGGGTCTCGTTTATGATGTCGAGGCCCAGACGGGCCAGGACGTCGTCTTCGTTCGCCGCAGATTCGAACACACTCCTCGTTTGCTGTTTTCTCCAAGCTTACGGGTGATGCTGTTTCTTACCCTGGATGTTTGTAGTCATTCCCTGTATGCATGATACCCAGCGACTAGCATGGCCTTCGGGTTCCCATTCTTGGCTGCAAGTTGTATGAGCACGTTTCCTCTCCAGACGTCAACGGGGGATCCAATGCCCATGATGTTCAGCATCCCTAGATAGAACGCAGCTTCTGCGCTTCCGGATTTGGTCTCCTCGATCAGCTTCTCTATTATGGCGCTGTCGGTTTTCTCTGCACACTGGTCAACGAATTCGGAGATGTCATTGAACAACCAAGGCCCCTCTGCTAGCTTTTCGATCGTCGCTTCGTCGGAATTCATGGCGGTCACCATCAACATGCGGTTTTTTTCTTCCGTTGAAAGTGCATCATGTTACCTCTATATAATTTATTCTATTATATATTCAATCATTGAAAAATTAATAATTAAGGTAAATCATATAATTAAGTATATATGTATGTCTAATTGCCTTTATTTAGTCAAAAAATATGACTTGCCGTATTTTAATTGAATTTATTTTTTTTCAAGCAAGTTCATCTAATGCAGAAAATGTGGTTGATTGATTCAGGCATATTCTGCATTATTATAGGGGAAAGTGACGGATGAAGAACGATTGTCTGGCGCAAATAGGTTCTCAGAGGTGCCTTTATGAGCAAAGTTTTCGAGGCAGTCTTGTGCTAAGAGGCGTTAAGGGGACAGACGCAGAATTCATGGCTATCTATGTTTGTAGACCAAGGGTTTTTAGATGAGAGGTTTTGACTATAGTGACATGCGCGCCTATACCAGCTGCAATCAATAGTGCGGATTCGTAAGGCCTTGTTGAATGAGTTATTCCGGCTATCCAAGGGGAGGAATGACGAGTTTGAGCCGTTTCCATTGAATTCAAATTCAGCGGTAGGTGATAGGTTTCCTCGGCCAGTGCCATAATATTCCGTTGACGAAAACTGGGATAGCGGTCAAACATTATCCAGCAGGATACAATGGTAAAACTTCGAAAGCCAGGATTCATCGTTGTTCTTCAGCAGAGGCGACGATATGGACGTTTGGGATTCTAGAAAGTGAAGAAGGTCATGACGTTCGGGGAGGACGATTCGGATCCTTGGAAATAGGTGGAGGAGGTCTTCGAGAGCGGATTCGAAGACACCAAGATGCTGACCGCCAGGTTCTTCTTCGACGAGAACGGAAGCGTGAAAGTCGTGGCCCCGCTTCTGGAAGGAGTCATCTAGTAGGAGATAGACCGTGCGGTCAGGGCAGGGAAGGTCCATCTGTTCGGCGAAAGCTCCATGGTCATCGGGAAATACTCGTGGAAGGAAGAGGACGGGAAGCTGTTCGTGGATTCCGGATTCGGCGGAGGGGTGCCGGACTGGGGAGAGGTCACCGAGGCCGACGGGATGCTCGACTTCTTGATGTACAAGCTCGTGAGGGAGCGATCGGGCTTTTAGAAAATGCAGGAAAGGCTTGCCACCTAAGCTTCCGACCATAACGCATTCGAATATCGCTGGGCTCCAATAAACGGTGAGAGCGAACGCTGTCGTCTGAATGATGGCGTCCCTGACCCTGTCCATCGCCTTTTTCAAGACAAGCGGTCCTTATTCCTAATGCTCGGTGTTTTTCATCAGCAGCTATATGATTCGGCGTTACGGGCTTTTTCCATGGACGTCCTTTATTAGAAGCCCTCCTCAGAGCCTTGGGGCCCTCACGAGAACGTTATCCCGGTGCCCTACTCCTCGATGATCCTGTGGAACTCGTCCCCGAGCCTGCTGATGCCTCCCGGGATTATCCCCGAGCCTCCGGCAGATATGCGGCGGTCGCCGTTCACGATGGCTTCCAGCCTGAACATGCTTCCGTCCAACAGCCCAGGGGGATGCTCTCCGTTGAAGCCGTCCCATCCGATGAGGTCGCATTCGTTCAGGAGGGCTATGAACTCGTCGGTATCGCACACGCCTTTTCCTTCGAGATAGCGCGCGTCGTCTCCCCAGTGCCTCCCGTAACGCGAGACCTCTGTTCCTGAGTCGGTGCTAACCGCTTCGACTTCGTAGAAGTGGCTCATCCCGGAGAACTCGATGGTGATCCTCGAGAAGGAGACGACGGCTTCCTTGGCCTTCTCTTTCTTCTTCTTTTTGAAGAACAGCATGGTATCTGAGGATGTGTACGGGCTGCGAGTATAAATGTCTGGACTGGGTGCACATCATTCCGGCGTCTTTATTGATAGAGCCATACGTTTCAATCAGTTTTATTATTCCTTTATCATTCTCTATCGATTCCCTGAGGAGAACAATGACAGGATGCCGGCAGGCGGGGGCCCATCACGTCCTCGCTCCCAGTCATCGATGCCGTACTTCCTGAGGAGCTTCTTCGCGGCTTCCACAGACTCTTCCGGGATAACGACGGACTTGCATCTGGTCTTGTTTCTGCCTTGGATTATCAGCTCCTTCTCTTCCAGGCTGTCCAGGGCGTCGAAGTCGTATCCCTTCCAGCTTCTGTATCCTCCGTATTCTTTCATCCTCGTGAGATAGAGCAGAACGAACGTCAGCTCTTCCACAGCGGCCTTCGGGGATGTCTTGCCTTCGGTCATGGGCTCGCCTCACGCCTCTTATGCGGACGTCATTGCGCATGTGGGCGAACAAGTACTTCATGCTTCTGTTGAGATGTTCTATACTGGGTCAAGGTCGTATTTACAAAAGAGTTTGACGGCTTCCTTGTGATCCGGAGACGAAGGGTCGTTGTATGGGCCCAGGCGATCCATGCAGGATTCGACTTCTCCGCAGTTCTTTAGAGGGAACGGGCCTGTCAGGCTCTCTATCTTGGGGCTGACCATGTCGTTGCTGGCGTTTCTTAGGAACTCGATGTCGAGCTTCCAGGAGCCTTCCATGTTGAAGGTGCAGATCATGCGGCTCTTCGCGAATTCGGACACTTTGACGGACTCGGCATTCCGGGACGCAGCCTCTGATAGTAATCCTCAACCTGTAAGCGGTCATGCAGAGGGGATGTCGACCCGAGGGATTTAGCTGACGGTCATCCGCTCAGTACGCCCAGCAGGCATTCCTTCGCCTTCCTGTACTTCTCCTGCCTGGCGAGCTCGCGGTCTGTCATCGGGCGGCAGTACCTGGACTCGTCCATGTTGTGCGTCAGGTCGGAGATCTTGACCTTGGTCGCTACGGGGTCCCTGCTGATCCCCTAGATGTAGTCCATGTACGGGACCTCCGGGTCGTGGGTGAGGAGCCTCAGCGGGCGTATCGCCTCCTCCGGGATGCCCTTCGCCGCAAGGTCCTCGAACGTGACGTCCGTGTCTTCGACGACGTCGTGGAGCAGGGCTACGGCCGTGGAGACCTCGTCGTCCATCCTGGAGGCGACCTCGTACGGGTGGAAGACGTAGGGGGCCCCGCTCCTGTCCAGGACCCCGTGGTGGGCGTCGTAGGCTATGCGCATGGCGAGGTACGTCAGAGGTGTGTAGATCATCGGGGTTCAGTCAAGGCTTTTGTATTTAATACAGATGATTGCTCCGTGATGCATGCATCCTGCAACAGGGAGGGGCGGATCATGAGGCTGGACGGGTTCGGGATACTGGTGAAGGACATGGGCGCGATGGTGCGCTTCTACAGGGACGTGCTGGGGTTTGAGATCGAGGAGGGGGAGGACGCCGCGAACGTATACCTCGTCAAGGACGGGACCCTGTTCCTCCTATACGGAAGGAAGGACTTCGAGGAGATGACCGGGCGGAGGTACGGGTACGCCGACGGGACGTGCGGCCACTTCGAGGTCGCTCTGCACGTGGACACGTTCGAAGAGGTGGACGCCGCGTTCGCAGAAGCCGTTTCCAAAGGCGCCTAGCCCGTAATGGAGCCGACCACGGAGCCATGGGGCCAGAGGACCTGCTACATCTCGGACCCGGAAGGCAATCTGATCGAGATCGGCTCTTTCAACAGGCCGTTCCGGCAGCGACGCCGCTGACGTCCTGGAGAATGGAAGGTCCGGCGGAATCGGCGCCCGCCGGGTTTTCGGAGGCATGGAGCTTTAGCGGGTCATTCCGCCGCCATCATGGACAGCAGCAGCGAAACCTTCTCTTCGAAACTGGGGGAATAGAAGTCGCCCTCGTCTATGGCATCTAAAATAATGTCTCTGAGCAGGCTGCTGACTGCCAGGGTGCTGAAGCGTTCGATAGGCTCCTGATGGTAGAACATCGCCCTGGTGACATCCGACAGCATGGCTTCGGCTTCTTCAAGACAGCCGTTGTTGTACAGCTCATGGATGTAGGATATGGAAGGCCTTTCATAGTCGGGGTGATCGTAAGAGAATATGATATGCGGGCCATGCCCATCGACTATGATGAACTCCTCGTACTCTTCGATCTTCCCGTCTGGGCCTTTTCTCTTCAGGCCTATGTCGACGTACCCTGGGACGGAGACGCGCCACTTCTGTCCCGACTTCGACGATCCGACGATGAGGCTGATCCTAGATGGGCGAATCGAGAGGGCATCGGAGTCGTTCTCGTCGTCTGTATTGAGCAGGCGGCTGTTGACGAACGTCCAGGTCCCCTCATCCTTCTTCTCCTCCTCATCGT
The DNA here is from genome assembly GCA_017540825.1 of Candidatus Methanomethylophilaceae archaeon. GTDB lineage: Archaea > Thermoplasmatota > Thermoplasmata > Methanomassiliicoccales > Methanomethylophilaceae > Methanoprimaticola. The sequence continues at coordinate 14,452 of JAFYAH010000031.1, forward strand.
CTTTGATGACGTAGTCGGATTCGGACTCTCCGCTATCGCCGTCGTCGGACGTGGCTGGCAGGGTGTGTGCCATGTGCGCATCGGAGTCGGATGCCAGAGCTATGTCGGAGAACCCGAAGAGCGACTCGAGATCATGCATGTTGCGAAGATAGTCTATGTCGACCCCGGATCCTGGCAGCGGGTCGTTCTCGGTCATATTGTTCTTGTTCGTGCGGTCTTTGATCATCGCAGCCCTCCAATTATGAAAATACGATAACATTATTTATAGATATCTTTTACAAATAATTGGTTGATGTCAGGCATCACCTAGCAGCCCCTCGATGGCCTTCGTCGACTCCTTGAAGGCCACGATCTGCAGAAGGTCCAGCCTGGCCTTGTCGCTGAGCGTCCTCTTCGGGTAAAGGATCCAGGCGGTGTCCCACCCTACAGCTTCCTTGTTGTCATGGACGTCCTTCTCGTTGCATATCATGCTGGATGCTCTGTGGACCAAGTCCATCTTGCCTTCGGCGTCCTTTCCTCTGAAAGCTCCGCTGTTGAACCTGTTCAAGGACAGGAGATTGGGGCATTCCCTGGCGTATCCGAGCTCCGGGCCGTCGCCGATGACGATCTCCATGAACATGTACAGCGTGTCCTCCTCTGACATCTGTTGTCTCAATCTCATGGGGATTGTCAAGAATTGTTAGTATTTAATTATAGTCAGTAATATTAGATATCTAAATTATTTCAATCGTCGTATGGTCTTTTGGCTATCGATCTGCCTAGGAGCTGTCGGAAAGGGCGATTCAATTCCGAAGATGCATAATGACAGGGGACAGGTGTCGATGAGGGGCTTGGTATCGTTATGGTGAATCCTGCAACCCTTTCGGGCGCCTTCTACCCTCTATCACGAAGAATAAATTTTTCATGTATCTAAAAAATTTAAAATTATTACAAATATTTTTTATATATAAAAAATTTTAACAGACATGGAGGCGAGGACGAACATGGGCAGGTATCTGGTACGCAGAGCCTATCTCGAAAGGATAGGCGCAGGGCGTGACGACTGCGACGTCGTGAAGGTGATCACCGGAATCCGCCGTTGCGGTAAATCCGTTCTCTTGCGGCTTTATCGCGAGGAACTGATCTCGTCAGGGGCAGACGAATCCGACATCTTCTATCTGGATTTCGAAAGCTTCGAAGGCCGCAAGATCAAGACTTGTGAGCAGCTGGACAGCTTGATAGCCCCTCTGATACCGGATGGCAGGACATATTACATTCTGCTCGATGAGATACAGAACGTGAAAGGGTGGGAGCTGACCCTTGCCTCGTTGAATTCGAGAGGGAATTGTGACGTCTACATCACCGGTTCGAACTCGGACATGCTTTCTTCGGAACTCGCCACCCATATTTCCGGGCGTCATGTGGAGATAAGGGTCCTTCCGCTGTCGTTGAAAGAGTTCTGCGAGAAGAACGGCTATGATGATCGCGAGAAGGCGCTGAGGGACTACATGGAATTCGGAGGGCTTCCCGGCGTGGATCCGTCCAGGGGGCGGGAGTATTGCTGGGACTATCTCCAGGGCGTGTTCAGCACCGTGATGGTGAAGGACGTCATGAGAAGGTCAGGGGTAGCCGATCCCGGGAAGATCAGCGCTATCGCCCATTTCCTGCAGTCGAACATCGGTAACATCACAAACGATGACGCCATCGCCAGAAGCTTGGGGCTGGGCGGCGCGACAGTGGGCAGATATCTATCGGCCATGCTGGAAGCGTTCCTGTTCTTCAGATGTCCGAGGTACGACATGGTCGGCAGGAATCTTCTGAAGACCAACGGGAAGTACTACGTCGCAGACCTCGGGATGAGGAACGCGGAGCTCGGCATGTCAACCGGCGAGGACATCAGCCGCCCGTTGGAGAACATAGTCTTCTTGGAGCTGATGAGGAGAGGGTACGACCTGAGGGTCGGCAGCTACCGCGACTCGGAGATCGATTTCATTGCCAAGAGGCATGGGAAGGTAGAATACTTCCAGGTCTGCCAGACCCTGCTGTCGGACGGGACCATGAATAGGGAGATGAGGCCGTTGTCGAAGACAGGGGACAACCGTCCGAAGACGATCCTGACGCTGGACAGGTTCGGGCTCGGAGATTACGAGGGCGTGAGCATCGTCAACCTGGCGGACTGGCTGATGGATGCCGATGTGCGAGTCAGGACGTGTGAGGCTCGCCCTCGATCTCCTCGCTCAGAGGAGGCCTTCCATGTCCGATCTCGCCTCATGGCACAGATGCTTTACAACCGCGCTGGCGGATCCGTCCTCCCTGGACGCGTCGCAGGCGAAGTACGACACGCGCTGGAAGTCCTTCTCGATGGCGTTCACCAGGTTGAAGTAGCCCTCGTCCACCATCCTCTGCCTGACGCCCTGGTTCGGAAGGCCGTTGAACGGGCCGGGCCGGTCGGAATGCGTCGCGACCACCGATATCGGCACCGAGAGCCGATGGGAGGCGTCCAGCCTGTTCAGCATGCGGTACCTGTTGATGAAGCCCAGATATGTCTTGTACGCCGTCTCGGCCGGGTCGCGGCGCGAGGGATCGAACAGGAACACGACGGCGTCGTTGTATGCGTACTGCGGCTGGAGGTCTGTCTCCACGCTCCCAGTGAAGAACGCGCCGCCGATGTCGCACATGTAGAGCAGCCTGGGCGTCGAGAGGCGGCCTGGCTCCACCGTCAGTATGCACGGAGGCTGGTATGCGACCGGGGTGGGTCTTATGCGGCCGCCGCGGTATTCGGAAAGCCGGACGTCGTCCCTGGTGTAGTAGAATCCTGTCGCGGCCGCCCCCTTCCCAGAGGCTCCGACCGCGCTCCCTGCGACGGACAGCACGAAGCTGCTCTTCCCCGAGGACGCCGCTCCGACCATCGAGACGACGAAAGGCTTGCCCTCCTTGGTGTAGACGCGGGCGCTGCAGCCTGGGCAGTACTGATCAAGAGCCCTCCTGCCGCTTCCGGTGCACGGGATGATCCCGGAAGACGTCTCGATGTTCTTGATCCCTATCTTGGAGGGGCAGAGCCCTTCGGTTATAGTTCCGTCGACGTCGTACGAAGGGCGGTAGAACGACCTGCCGCACTCGGGACACAGGAACCTCCCCGTGTCGGAGTCGTACTGGCGCCGGTCCTTCGACCTGGCGATCGCCAGCACCAGCATGTATATCGCATCGAATACGACGAAGCATAGCAGGAACACGGGAGTCATGAGCAGCATGACGATCCCGGCCGGCGTACCCAGCACCGATATGAGGAGGAAGCCTCCGGTGATGACATGCTCGGTGAAGGCGGCGGTAAGCTGGCGGCTGAACCCTAAGAAGACCACGGGATTCTCTCTGCTCGAAAGGTTCTCGTCGAATTCGATCATGCTGAATGCCAGGGCGATTATCGTCCCTATGATCAGGATTATCCACTTGAACGCCGTCCAGATAAGGCCGGTCTCCGGGCAGTAGCGGTATACGATCATCCAGACGACGAATACCGAGATGGCATACCCTAGATACCACGCAGTCTTGTTCAGCTTATACATGCTCTCATGTGCGCATGAGGTTGGTTGTTAAACTACTTTTTGTAGTCTGAAGTAACGAAATACGATTCGGTCTCGCTGTGGACGTTTCAGAACCCGTCGCTCAGAATTTGGCCCTTCTGTGCAAAGATATCGGCTCCGCGAAGGGGATTGATTTGTTTTCTGAACAGAATTGATTAACATAATAAGGATAAAAAATATAATAATTATAAAATAATGATAAGAATTAAAAATACAGTTTAAATATGAGTGTACGATACGGATTTTCGCTTTGGTAAGCAGCGGGACAAGGCAGATCCAATGCGTCCTGGCAGTTCGTTTACCAATGCGCACTCGCACTCAAGTGTGAGGCAACTGTTTCAATCGGTTCACGAAAACGTGAAAAAGCACGAGCCGTGAAAAAGCACGAGCCGTGAAAAAGCACGAGCCGTGAAAAAGCACGAGCCGTGAAAAAGCACGAGCCGTGAAAAAGCACGAGCCGTGAAGCACGCACGTGGAAAGCACGCACGTGGAAAGCACGCACCGTGAAGCACGCACGTGGAAAGCACGCACCGTGAAGCACGCACGTGGAAAGCACGCACCGTGAAGCACGCACGTGGAAAGCACGCACGTGGAAAGCACGCACCGTGAAGCACGCACGTGGAAAGCACGCACCGTGACAAAACACACGAAATCACGCATCGCATAATCTAGAGAATACCGAAGGCTGTCGTGCGTGTTTCCAGGACCGAATCAATTCGTTTGTAAAACTGTGCAAATCGAACGAGGGCACTCTGTCGACTCATTCCTGTGTGACGTCTACACGGCAGCGACCGCTCTCACGGCCACGGGCACAGCAGACGAATCCCCACACCGACGCCACGTGGATGTTATCCCACGGAATCAGAGAACTGTGCACAGCATGCATGCTCCACGGCATGCGCCCGACCCGACTCATAAAAATCGTGCTACGGCGGAATCCTGCACGGAAAGCACGCATCAAACCATAGACAATACATAGGGAGGTTCAAGAAATGTCAAGAAACAAGATGATGCAGTATGAAGGGCTTGAAGCAGGGGACGCTCGTTTCCATCCTTATCTGAACGAACCCTATACTCGGGTGCTGGTCCTGCTGGATCTCAGGAACATCGTCGCGTCGCTGTCCAACGGCTACCCCGACGCGGAGATCGATTTCGGGAAGCTGAACGCCGAGGCACTGGACGGGCGCAGATGCGCTTCAGCCTTCGCGGTGGACGGGACGTTCGGCGAGGACGAGTGGCGCCATTCCAGGATCCAGGACATGGCCCACATGGGCGGGTTCACGCTGGTGAAAGTCCATGCTACCAACGGCTGCGGCAAGCAGGAAGGCACGGACGTCATGCTGTCCAGCATCGCTACGGAGTATGTCTGCGAGGACAAGTGCGACTGCGTTGTGTTCATAACCGGGGACGGGGACTTCGCCTGTCTGGCCGAGAAGCTGCAGAAGAGGGGCATAGCCGTGGAGGTAATGTCCTTCGTGGACAGCCTGAGCGGGTGCCTCAGGCATGCGGCCAACAAAGTCACCATCCTGGACGATCTGCCGCTGACGAGGATCAGGAATTCCGAGGAGGCGATCCTATGAAGTCCGAGAGGCCGGGAACGTTCGTCGTAAAGTTCGGCGAGGGCAGCGACGGCACGATAGTCGGGAGGATCGACGGCGACCCCAGGCCGGTTCTCGTCAGCGAGAAATCCATCAAGGCCCGCCCAGGGGATGTATGGGAGTGCAAGCTGCTGGTGGACGAGGACTCCGCTGACAAGAGGTACATCGCCACGCTGCTGAACAAGGTGAAGTCGGCGGAAGCGCCGGTCCCGGACGCCGCGGAGGCGGTGCCAGCGGAAGACGTCGTCTCGGTGGCAGGCGAGGACGAGCCCGAGGAGGAATACGAGTACGTGATCCACGACTACCCGGAGGACAGGCCCGCGCCCCGCCCGCGCTTCAGAAGGCCCAGCAGGCACGCTCAATCTCCGTCGGGCATCCGCTTCGTCCCGTACATGTCCGTCGACGACGAAGAGGCGCTCGTGATCTACAGAGGGGGCGGGATGCTCACTTCGAGCCTCCTGATGCCCAGCCCGTACATGGCGTTCCTCACCCCTAACAGGAAGTTCCTCCAGCTGATACCCTGCGAGAAAGGCGACATACCGTGCAACGGGGTAATGATCAAGATAGGCTTCCTGGAAGCGCTCATGGAGGGCAGGAAGGGCTGCATCCTCGACTGCGACAACGACGACGGCGCCCTGACCTTGCATCTCAGATGACCTGGGCCCGGATCCGGCATGTTCGCGCCAGCATGTCGGGTCCGCGGCTTCCTGTCATGTGATCATGCTTGGATCCGCATCGCATCCGTCGGCAAGGCAACGTCCATGATATCTAATCTTAGATGAGTTAACAGGTCTTAAAAAATAGAAAAATCATAATAAATATTAAATACAAGGTTAAACAGCCTTTTGATGCTTGGAAAGCAAATAGGCTGATGCAGGCTCTACATGTCCAGGCAGATTAGTTTACCATCCGCTTGCTCGCACCCGAGTGTGAGGCAACTGTTTAAAACACGCGCCGCGGGAGCTCTCGCACCCATACGGAGAACCGAAGAGAGCCGAATGCCGTCGTGCGTGTCTCGATGAACCAATTCGTTTGCAAAAAGCGCCGATCGAACAGGGCACTCTCTCGATCCGTTCCTGCGGCGTCGGCTACAGACGAATTCCCGCACCGATGAAGCGTGGGCGCCGCGTCCACGACTACAGAAGAACTGTGCACAGCATGCATGCTCCATGGCACCGCATGCGCTAGTCCCGACCAAAAAACGTGCTCCGGCGGAAGCCTGCGCAAAGAGCACGCGCCAAACGCATAGATGAGACGTAGGGAGGTTCAAGAAATGTCATTTTTCAAGATGTCGCAGTATGAAGGGCTTGCAGCAGAGGGCCGTATCAGCCCTTACATGAACACGTCTAGCACCGCTGTGCTGGTCATGCTGGATATGAGAAGCATCGCCAAGTCCATGTCCAAAGGCCGTCCTGGCGCGGGCATCAGCCTCGGGAAGCTGAACGTCGAGGCTGTGAACGGGCGCAGATGCGTATCGGCCTTCGCTGTGGAGGGGACGCCCGGCGAGGACGAGGCGCGCCATGCACAGGTCCAGCGCATGGTCAAAGATGGCGGGTTCAGGCTGCTGGCTGTCCCTGCGGCCGAGAACTTCGAGCAGGAAAGCGCGGGCATCATGCTGGCACTCAAGGCTCAGGAGTTCGTCCTGACGGGCAAATGCAGCAGAGTGGTGCTCATAACCGGGGACGGGGACTTCGCATGTCTCGCCAAGTCGTTGCAGAGCATCGGGACGGTCGTGGAGGTAATGGCCTTCGAGGACAGCCTGAACGGATGCCTGAAGGACGCCGCCGACAAGGTCACCCTCCTGGACGAGCTTCCGCTGATAAGGATCAGGAATTTAGAGGAGGCGAGCCTGAAGGCCGAATGGTCGGAGACATCCGTCGCGATGTCCGGCGAGGACGGCGACGTCATGGCAGGGGGGACAGAAGGTGTCCCGGAAGCGGCCGAGGACGGGCCCAGGGAGGAAAGCGAGTACGAGATCCACGACATCCCGGACGACACGGCTATGTCCAGCTCGCGCTCCAGAGCGATCGCCAGGCTCTCCAGTCTGCAGTCTGGCATCCGCTTCGTCCCGTACAAGATCATCAACGAAGGGGAGGGGACGGTAACCTACAAAGGGGCCGGGACGATCGCTTCGAGCCTGCTGCTGCCCTGCCCTTACATGGCGTTCCTCTCGCCAAACGGGAAGGTCCTCCAGCTGATACCCTGTGAAAAGGGGGACATCCCGTGCGAAGGGCAGACGATCCGGATAGGCCTCCTGGAAGCGCTGATGCAGGGCAGGACCGAATGCAGCCTCGATTTCGAGAACAACGACGACGATGTCCTGACCGTGCGCCTCGACTGATCGGCGATACGGCATCCGAAGCGCATCGCTTCCCGTTCCGACTCCGCGCCAGTGACGATTCCTGGCGTATCGGGATGGTGCGATGCGCTTCCTTTTTTGGAAGGGGCCTGAACGGGTCGAGGCCGCATGTTCAGGCCCCTCGTCCCTTCCTCATTCGCTCGATCCGCCTGTCTTTCCCAGTTTCTTAGACAGGCGCTCGACGCATTCCTTCGCGATCGGGTACCCCAGCTCGTCGGCGAGCGAGTAGTAGCGTAGCGCCATGTCGAGGTTCTCGGGTACCCCCTGCTCGTGCTCATATTGCCAGCCGAGGCTGTAGGCGGCGCCTCCGATCCCGCCCTCCGCCGCGATCATGTTGGCTTTGGCGCTCTCCTCCCAGTAGGTCACGCAGAATAGCCCATGTCTGCTGTAATAGCTGTCCGCAAGCGCTTTGACAGCCCACATGTCGCCGTTGTTGCCTTCCCTCTCGAAGATCTCCTCCGCCATATCGACCAGATCATCGCTTTTTTCCTTGTCCTTGGGCACGCCCTGGCCTACGTAGTACATTTCGGAAAGAGCACCGCAGGCGTCTCCGCAGCCCTCATCCGCGCCTTTGGCGAAGTATTCGGCCGCTGTGACGAAGTTCGTGTTCGTTCCCACACCGTCCTTGTAAACGTTGCCGAGCAGGGCGAGAGTGTCAGGATAGCCGGGAGTTCCGCTGTCGGAGAGGAACCTCACGACGTCTTCGTCGCTTTCCGGCAGCACCAGGCCGTCCTGGAAGAGACGGTCCATGCGGTTGGCAGTGATGTTGTAATGGGAGTTGTCGCGGCACCAGTCGACTATGGACTTCCTCATGGGCGATCCGTATCTGAATTCCAGCGTTCCGTCCTCTTTCTTGATGACTTCCCTCATGTTCATTCCTCGACGATCTCAGGCCCGTTTCGAGCCTATGCCGTTATCGTGGTATCGTTATTTAGTTATTCTGCTGGTATATACTATAAATCAGATTTAATATATTTATATTTGGATATGACTAACCAATAATTGTCTTACTGAACGGATAGTCAATCTTATTACCATCACTACTGGTAGCGATCGAATGCTTCGGCGACGAGCTGAAGGCAGCATTCTGGAGGGGCTAGATTCTGAAATGGCACTAATGATTGGATTCCTGACGGTAGATTCGTCAAACTATTCTTTTGTTCGTGGCATGGGACGACGACGTTATTATGATTCAATACTATCTAAGGCGCTAGCTGACGATATTATCTAACAGGCTGATCGCAGGCCAGCGCCGAGGCGATTCTTGCCGAGATTCTCCTCTTGCTCGTATTGTGATTGAAATATTGATATTCTTCCCGATAGCGGTTTTATTGAAACAATCGGACGGCAATCGTGCCCGATTTTTTCATTCAAGATATTATACAATATTTAGAAATATGTAAAATAATTTTGCAGAATTGACGTAACGTTTATTATGAGAATCAATGGTCCTATCTTCCAACAGGTGATTATCACGCAGAAAGGTGTATTGATCGCCGTGATAGCGGCCGCGGTCATCGTCGTGGTCGCTGCAGCGGTGCTGATGAGCCCTGGCGGCGAAAAGAACAGCGAGCAGGCTTCCGACACGATCCACGTCACGGACGCGGTCGGGAGGCAGGTGGACGTCCCCAAGGGGATAGACTCGGTCTGCCTGGACGGGAAGGGCATGGTCCTCTTCATGAGCATGTTCGATCCCGACCTCATCAAGTATACGAACTCCGGGACCGTCTCCCACAGCCCCGACAGGACCTTCACCATCGCCTACGACTTCTCCAAGAGGACCGACATCAAGTTCCACTCCACTTCCGGAGGCAAGGGGGCGGTGATGTCCACCGAGGACGTAGAGAGCATAGCCAAATCAGACGTCGACGTGGTCTTCGTGTCTAAGTGGAACTACGAGTCGAACAAGAGCACGATAGACACGCTGGCCAAGTCCAAGCCGGTCGTCGTGATCGACAATAGCGACGAGGTCCTCTGGGAGAGCAACAAGCTGGCGGCCCACCTCGAGCAGTGCATCGGCATCATTGGGAAGACCCTCGGCATGGAGAAGAGGTCGAAGGAGCTCGTCGACGGGATAAACAAGATCCTCGCCGAGCAGAAGTCCCTGATCGGCACCCAGACCAAGAAGGTGTACTACGGCGGGACCCAGGGGCAGCTGAACAAGACCTACGGAAACGGCGCCATCTTCTTCGACAACGTCGGGGTGACCAACGCCTACGTCAACAAGAACACCACAGTTCTTTACGGCACCACTGAGCTCACCGTCGAGGAGGTGACCAACCTCGGCATGGACACGTTTATTCTTCAGCCCAGCTGCTACAACAACATCCAGTCCAAGAACGCCCAGGACATCCTCAGGTGGCTCTACACCGTGAACAACGACGGGAGCGCGTCCAACGACGTCGACATATTCACCATCCTCCCGCACGCCTCCGGAGGGGCCACCGTGGGATGCATCCTCGGGTCCGGCTTCGCGCTGGAGTCTCTGGTCTACGGCACCTGCACCATCGAGAAGGCCAAGCAGAAGTTCGACGAGGTCATGCACCTGTTCTGGGGCGACGCCGGGGCCAACATGCTCGACAAGATGAACGCCGAGTACAAGACGCTGACAGCCACGAAGGGCTGCGACATGCCGTACTTCGAGCACCTCAAGGTCGGCCAGTCCGGGGACTACTACGTACTGCTCCCGGCAGGCGCCTGAAACCATTCGAGGGGGCCCACCCCCCCTTCTTTCCGGCTTCCTGAAAGGGTGAAGGCATGCTCGACAAGTCCGATTTCATAAAGACCAGGATAGAGAGCCTGGAGGTCGACGGCGACGAAAGGAGCAACGAGGAGGTCTCGAAGAGGGTCCTCGAGGAGTACGGCGTCTACCACGGCAAGAAGGTGCTGTTCATCGCGGTCACCTTGGCGCTGATCTTCGCGGCCTGCGTTCTGTGCATCAGGATGGGCAGCACCGGCCTCAGCTACGGGGACATCCTGCATTCCATATTCCTCAAGGGGGACTCCTGGAACGACGTGGTCGTCTGGGAGCTCAGGATGCCCAGGCTGATCGCCGCGATAATATGCGGCTCCACGCTGGCCATGGCGGGATGCGTGATGCAGTCGGTCCTGAGGAACCCGCTGGCGTCGCCTTTCACGCTGGGGATATCCAACGCGGCCGCTTTCGGGGCTGCCCTGGCGATCCTGGCGGCGTCCACACCGGCATCGTTCCAGTCGCTGGTCACCATAGCCGACATGAGCTCGCCATACGCGGTCACGATATCGGCCTTCCTGTTCTCGATGCTGAGCGTGGTGATCATACTGCTCTTGGTGAAGGTCACCGGAGGGGCGCCGGAGACCATAGTCCTCGCAGGAGTGGCCCTCGGCTCCATATTCTCCGCCATCCTGTCCATGATGCAGTACATCGCCGACGAGAGCACGCTGTCCGCCATAGTCTACTGGCAGTTCGGGAACCTGGACAAGGTCGGGTGGAACGAGCTTGCCACGATGGCGACGGTCTGCATCCCGTCCTTCGTGGTGTTCTACTACCTGAGATGGAGCCTGAACAGCATGGAGGCCGGGGAGGACGTGGCCCGCAGCCTGGGGATAAACATCCGCCGCACCCGCCTCTTCTGCATCACGCTGTGCGCCGTGGTCGTCTCGGTCGTGGTGGCGCACGTGGGCATAATAGGGTTCGTGGGGCTGATGGGGCCGCACATAGTGAAGCGCTTCATAGGGAACGACAGCAGGTACGCCCTTCCCGCGTCCATGGTGGTGGGGGCGCTGTTCCTGATCGTGTGCAACACGTTCGGGCTGTTCGCGTTCGACTCCGTGATACCCGTAGGGATAATAACTTCCGCGCTGGGAGGGCCGGCCTTCCTGGTGATACTCATCTGGAGGTACAGGGACAATGCTGCAGGTAAGAAATGTCGACTTCGACTACGGCAGCCGCCAGATCCTGAGGGACGTCAGCTTCGACATACCGGACCACAGCGTGGTCTCCGTCCTGGGGCCGAACGGGACCGGCAAGACGATCCTTCTGAACTGCATCTGCAACGTGAACGAGTACAGGTCCGGGTCGATAACCATAGACGGGACGGACGTGCGCACCCTCAAGGGGAAGGAGATGGCGAAGGCTATCGGTTACGTCCCTCAGTCGGCGCCGCGCACCAGGATGACTGTATTCGACTCGGTGCTCCTGGGGAGGAAGCCGTACTTCGAGCTCAACGCCTCCAAGAAGGACCTGAAGAAGGTCGCGGACATCATCGCCCAGCTCCACATGGAGGACTACTCGCTGAGGTACAACACGGAGATCAGCGGTGGGGAGTTCCAGAAGATGCAGATCGCCCGCGCCGCGGTGCAGGAGCCGAGGCTACTGATACTGGACGAGCCCACGAACAACCTGGACATCTCCAACCAGCAGGCCGTCGTGGACCTGGTCGAGGAGCTGGTGGAGCACAACGGGATGAGCGTCCTGATGACCATGCACGACTTGAACCTGGCGGCCCAGTGCTCGGACGCCATACTGGTCATGAGCCGGGGCAGCGTCAGGGGGTTCGGAGGGCCGGAGATAATCACCCCGGAGCTGGTGGAGGAGGTGTACGGGATCGAGGTGGACGTCATCGTGCACGAAGGGACGCCGGTGATAGTCCCGAAGAAGAGGAGCAGGAGGAGATAACGATGGAGAAGACGATGGAAGACAAGAGGATGTGGGACAAGAAGGCGCAGTTCTTCGCCAGGATGGAGATCGTCCCCAAGGACAACGAGTTCGTGAGCCTGGTGAGGGGATGCTGCGGCGACGGCCTGGAGGGCGCCAGCATACTTGACATAGGGTGCGGGACCGGGATATGGTCCCTGGCGCTGGCCGACGAGGTCGGGAAGGTGGTCGGCGTGGACATCTCGGATACCATGATAGGGTACGCCGAGAGGAACAGGACGAAGATCGGGGCGGAGAACGCCAGGTTCGTCGTCTCGGACTGGGCGGACCTGGTGCCGGGCGAAGGGGTCCTCGGCGAGGAGTACGACGCCGTGATCATGCATATGACGCCGGCCATACGCTCGCTGGAGGACGTCGACAAGGCGATGGCCGCCTGCAGGGGGCTCTGCTTCTACACGTCCGGGTTCTCCCACTCCTTCCCGCTGAGGGAGAGCATCGAGAGCAGATGCGCCAGGCCGCCGTTCAGGGGGCATCGCGACTTCTTCTTCGACCTCCTGAAGCACCTGGCGGAGGAAGGGATGAAGCCGTACATAGCCTACGACACCGCCGTCTACGACCAGGAGTTCGGAGTCGAGGACTGCGTCTCCGAGAACTCCGTCATATACCCCGAGCTGTCCAGGGAGGAGATAGAGGAGGCGATCGCCCCGTTCGTGAAGGGGGACAGGGTGTTCAGCCACAGCGAGATGACCCACATGACCGCTTACTGGCGCGTCACGAGGGCCGGCAACGATTGAATACCATGTCGTATTCCGCGGATTGTGAACGGTCGGTGACGGAAGGACAATCTCAGCCGTCGGCTCCGGGCCAGACGAGGCCAGGAAGGAGGGGCTCGGAGGACGGCAGGAAGAGGCACTGGGACAAGAGCGCCGAGATGTTCGGCAGGATGGGCATCGTCGGGAAGGACAGCGACTACATCAAGGGCGTCCTGAGGTTCTGCGGGGACGTGTCCGGGGCGAGCGTCCTGGACATCGGGTGCGGCACGGGGATATGGTCCCTGGGGCTCGCGAGCGATGTCAAGAGGATCGTGGGCGTGGACGTCTCGGACGCGATGGTGGAGCGCGCCGTCTTGAACTGCGAGGCCGCCGGGATCCGTAACGCCGAGTTCGTCGTCGCCGACTGGAAGGACCTGGTCCCAGGGGAAGGGGCGCTGTCCGAGAGGTTCGACATCGTCATCGTCCACATGGCCCCCGCCCTGAGGGACATGGACGACCTGGAGAAGGTTATGGACGTCTGCAGGGGCTGCTGCTTCTACACCACGGGCGTGAGGAGGGCGTCCAACGTCCGCGACAGGCTGGACAGGCTGTGCCCGGCTCGCGTGCCGCAGCCCCGCAACTTCCTCTACAGGATAATGGACCGGCTCCTGGACGACGGTATAAGGCCGGAGGTCTTCTACGACACCTCGGAGTACAGCATGGAGTACACCCTGAACGGGATCGTGGACCTGTACAGGGACATGTACCGGGAGCTGACCGTGGAGCAGATGAGGGACGCGCTGCGCCCTCTGGTCTCCAAAGGGAAGGTGACGCACGAGATCGAGCTGGAGTGCATCACCCTGTGCTGGAGGGCGGACGGCGGGAGGCCCCGGCATGGAAGCCGACGAGAGGGACCTCAGGATAGTCAGGACCGAGGGTCGCCTGATAGAGGCGTTCCTGAGGCTGAAGTCCGGCCGCTCCTTCAAGAGCATCACCGTGTCCGACCTCTGCAGGGAGGCGGGGGTGTCCAGGGCGACGTTCTACAACAGGTTCGACTCCATGGAAGGCATCCTGGACGCCGCCATCGATTCCGTCCTGGGGAGCCTCCCGGCGATGGAGAGGTGCATCAACGCGTACAGGTGGTCGGGCATGATGGGAGGGGAGCCGCTGTGCGTCCACGTCCGCTCTCATCCCGAGCTCCACGGGCTCTTCTACGACGTGGAGATGCACGGAAGGATAGTGGAGAGGAAGGCGGAGAGGTTCTCGGAGGAGAGCTGGCGGACGATGTCCAGGTTCGGGGACCTCACCAGGGAGCAGTACATGGACTTCGTCAGGTGCCAGCTGGCGGGCTGCCTGTCAGCGATGGCCTCCAAGGCCGGATGCTCCGACGAGGAATGGTCGGGGACCAGGAAGGTCATCGACGACATGGCGCTGACGTTCCTGAACAATCATACGGTATGACGATGCTTCACGGACGCCCTTTGTCTCTGTCGGCTCTAGGCTCCAATCCTGTCGAGCTAGGCCCTCGCTTTCCTGCTCCCCGCTTCCGAGGGCTGTCTGTACATCTCTCCGCCTTCTGGATGTTGTACTCTAAGTCAGCGAAATGGGTATCGCCGATGCGGCAGCGCAAGTGCGGTTCGAAGGCGCAGGCCGTGTTCAGAAGGCGGATGGTATTGTACGTTTTCGTTTCCACACATATTCATCTGAGGTAGGACTCGGCTGAACAGTGTTTTTCAACGAAATACCATGTCCATATAATCCCTGAGCGGTCTTAGAAGAATCTCTTGAACAGCCCCCGTTTTTCAGGCTCACCATCGCGAAGTATTTTTGTCTTTTTCGGGAATGCATCCTTAGCTACCTTCTTCACCGAGGCCGGGAGTCTCACGGAGTCAAGAGACATGCAACCTTCGAAAGCGCAGTTTTCTATTTCTGCTAGATTTTTTCCGAATGTTATCGACGACAGCCTGGTACAACCTTTGAACGAATCGTATCCTATGACAAGGAGATTGTCTGGGAAGGTGACTGATCTCAGGCTTGTGCAGTCGGTGAATGCGCTCCCTTCTAGGATTTTCAGGGTACTGGGTAGCACGATGCTTTCCAAGGCATTGCATCCGAAGAACGCGCCTTCGCGTATTATCTCTACTCCTTCGGGGATTTCCAATGTTTTTAGAAATGTGCAGCTTGTAAAGGCGTTGTACTCTACGACTTTTATGTTGGGAAGGGCCATTGTTCTTATTGGACAACTCATGAAAGCGTTGGTGCCCATCTCCCTTACACCCGGCATGGACACTTTTTCTATCATGGACCACATGAATGCTTCGTCACCGATAGTTACGATGCTTTCTGGCAGAATCAGTGTCCTGATAACCTGGTTCTCTGACAGCGCCCCATTGTCGATGTCTGTAACGTCTAATATATGTTCGTCATAATTCAGGTAAGGCGGTACCTCTACCAAGCTATTGTTGCCGGTGTATCCGCACACGGTTAGGCATCCTTTGAACTTGGAAGAATCTCTGAATAGAATTCCGTTATATTCCAGCACCGTGTCCCCCAGCTGGTAACCTTTCGAACGGGGAGAGTTCGGCTGGTTCCCGTTCCATCTAAGCTTTTCTTCGTTATTCATGAGCGTTATCCTCTGGATTGTTTTTAGTTAAAGGTTTTTAGCGACCACGATCGCCCCTCTTACTATTTGGCGCGTTGCAGGGTCGTCCATATTTAACAACCCTTGGTCGAACAGCTGGCTGACAAAATAGGCGCAGGCTTTGTACTCGATCTTTAGAAGCTTGCATAGATCCATTTCTGGCTTGTTTATATCGCCTGTCAATTCGTAGTTGGAGCCGTAGCAGCTAGGGCAAGAGTTAACAAGGATGCAGCCCCTGCAGCAATCTGGTAGGTCTGAAGGATCGATCGGGTCTTTGAAAATCAGTTTCTTGGACGTTTTCGCCTTGTCCTCTCCGATGCAAAGGGGGAGGAAATGCTGGCACGGATAGAAGGACCCGTCGACGTCATATGCTACCATGGTGCGTCCTGCACCACAAGTGCGGTAGAAGTCCGAAGAGTCTTCTAAGACGTTGATGAGTCTGTTGTAGTCTAGCATTGAGCAGGGCTCAATTTCGTTATTTAGATAGTAGTTGATAAGCTTGCGGAGCTCCCTTTCGATGATTTCCATGTTTTTCGCATCAGACCAGTCAATTCCATAAGCTAAGTTGCATGCGACACGAAACCCTTTTTCATGGCAGAAGATCACATCGTCTGACAACGAAGGGAGTGTTTCTCTCGAAATGGTCATTTTTATTGGCTGATCGGGATACATGGAAGCAAAAAATCCAAGATCGATCATATCGAAAGATCCAGATCTGTTCATATCGTGCGATTCCTTTCTTCCGTCTAGAGAAAGGCCCAAAGTCATAATGTTCTTGTGATCGCACAGCCATTCTTTCATGCTCTCGTCAAGGATGGTTCCATTCGTCGACGCCCCGAAGTGGAAGCTTTTAGTGTGGTTCTCCTTTAATAATGACTCTACCACGTAGCGAATAGTGTTGAATTGCAGTAGAGGCTCTCCACCAAAAAAATCAAACTCCACGCTCTCAAGATTGTCGTCGTTGTCAAGTTCCCTGCGGACGATGTCCATGGCAAGCTCTTTGCTCATGGAACTACCGCTTTTGTGGTGCTCGTAACAGTAAGAGCACCTGAGGTTGCACTGATGAGTTAGGCACAGCGTGACAAACTTGGTAGTGTCTGTAGAGGCATCACCGAAGTTAGGGGATATCATCTCATTCCCTTTTTTCCCATCATGCAGCCGCCCTTGCAGCCCATAGCACACGTTCCTTTGCACGATGAAGAACAACCATAACTGCACTGTCTTCCACAACCAACGCATGCGGCATATTTGACCGGTATGAAGGGCAAATCGGACGATCCTAAGCTTGATATCATTCTTTTCAAAACATTTGGGTCTACACAGAACAACTGAATACCTCCTAGCGGGGGCTTCGGACTATCAATAAACACGCCGATATTGGTTATGGGCAATTTCATTTTGCAAGCGTTTTTATCAATACATCGGAAGCCTTGTAAAATAGAGGGGGGGGGGGAGAATAAATAATTTTCTGCAATTAAAATTTATGGAAATTATGTAATTTTGATTTCTCTGACCGAAATTCTGCGCATGTAAGTAATTCAGTCCATGGGGATCGCAAGACGCCTGAGGTCGCATACCTCGACGCCCGATATCGGCTCCTTCGGGACATCGACCCCGAACAGCCCGAAGAGGCTTCTGCAGTTCTTCGAGATCTCGGACAATGCTGACGACGACCCATAGCTCAGGCAGTTGATGGTGTTGAGATATCCGATGGCCTGGCCTACGGATATCTCCCTCCTCCCCGATTCCCTGATCTCCGCACAGAGCTCGCATTTCAGGATGAGGGCCACGAATCTGATCAGCGAGCGCCCTATCATCGTGTGCTTGTCCGGGGTGCGA